>NZ_CP032485.1:1905000-2205000 GCF_006542335.1 Neokomagataea tanensis
TGGGTGCATTCTTATGAATGCGCGGTAGCGGAGCGTTCCGTAGGTCTGCGAAGGAGGCGGGGTGACCCCCTCTGGAGATATCGGAAGTGCGAATGCTGACATGAGTAGCGATAAACAGTGCGAGAAACACTGTCGCCGAAAGTCCAAGGGTTCCTGCGCAAGGTTAATCCACGCAGGGTGAGCCGGCCCCTAAGGCGAGGGCGAAAGCCGTAGTCGATGGGAATCAGGTTAATAGTCCTGAGCCTGCTAGAAGTGACGAATGAGATATGTTGTTGGTTCTTATCGGATTGAACCAGCTTTTGGACCATTCCAGGAAATAGCTCTAGCATATAGACCGTACCCGAAACCGACACAGGTGGACTGGTAGAGTATACCAAGGCGCTTGAGAGAACGATGCTGAAGGAACTAGGCAAATTGCTCGTGTAACTTCGGGATAAACGAGACCCACCCGTGGGCAACCATGTGTGGGTGGCACAGACCAGGGGGTAGCGACTGTTTAGTAAAAACACAGGGCTCTGCGAAATCGAGAGATGACGTATAGGGCCTGACGCCTGCCCGGTGCCGGAAGGTTAAGAGGAGATGTGCAAGCATTGAATTGAAGCCCCGGTAAACGGCGGCCGTAACTATAACGGTCCTAAGGTAGCGAAATTCCTTGTCGGGTAAGTTCCGACCTGCACGAATGGCGTAACGACTTCCCCACTGTCTCCAGCATCGACTCAGCGAAATTGAATTCCCCGTGAAGATGCGGGGTACCCGCGGTCAGACGGAAAGACCCTATGAACCTTTACTGTAGCTTTGCAGTGGCATCAGGAAAATTCTGTGTAGGATAGGTCGGAGGCTTTGAAGCCGGGGCGCCAGCACCGGTGGAGCCATCCTTGAAATACGACCCTGAATTTTTCTGATGTCTAACCGAGATCAGTCAGCCTGATCCGGGACCCTGCATGGTGGGCAGTTTGACTGGGGCGGTCGCCTCCCAAAGTGTAACGGAGGCGCGCGATGGTGGGCTCAGGCCGGTCGGAAACCGGCTGTCGAGTGCAATGGCATAAGCCCGCCTGACTGTGAGAGTGACAGCTCGATCAGAGACGAAAGTCGGCCATAGTGATCCGGTGGTCCCACGTGGACGGGCCATCGCTCAACGGATAAAAGGTACTCTAGGGATAACAGGCTGATCTCCCCCAAGAGTCCACATCGACGGGGAGGTTTGGCACCTCGATGTCGGCTCATCACATCCTGGGGCTGGAGCAGGTCCCAAGGGTTCGGCTGTTCGCCGATTAAAGTGGTACGTGAGCTGGGTTTAGAACGTCGTGAGACAGTTCGGTCCCTATCTGCCGTGGGTGTAAGAGACTTGAGAGGATTTGTCCCTAGTACGAGAGGACCGGGATGAACGAACCTCTGGTGCACCGGTTGTCACGCCAGTGGCACAGCCGGGTAGCTAAGTTCGGACGGGATAACCGCTGAAAGCATCTAAGCGGGAAACCCACCTCAAAACTAGGTCTCATAGAGCCGTGCAAGACCAGCACGTTAATAGGCCGGGTGTATACGTACAGTAATGTACTCAGCTAACCGGTACTAATCGCTCATAATCCTCACACACAAACACATGCACAGAAATCAGTCACACTCAAAAATACACCAACCTCATCACCCTCCTCTACCAACACGAGGGTGAGCTAGAAGACCTGGTGGCCATGGCGAGGATCCTACACCCGATCCCATCCCGAACTCGGCCGTGAAAAACCTCAGCGCCTATGATACTGCACCTTAAGGTGCGGAAAAGTCGGTCGCCGCCAGGTCCCCTAGCTCACCCAATACACACACAAAAAAAACACACAAAACTCATCCGCGGGGTGGAGCAGCCCGGTAGCTCGTCAGGCTCATAACCTGAAGGCCGTAGGTTCAAATCCTACCCCCGCAACCAATTCCCAAAACCTAAATAATACTCAATAATAAATCGAATAACTTGCGATCATTTAAATAACTCACATTAAAACGGAACCACGCATTACGGCTAGGCTCAGGACTAAACAAAAAGCCCGGTGCAAGCATAATACCTTCATCTAAACCCCGCCGTGTTAAATCAACAGAATCAATCTCCCCAACAAAACGTGCCCATAAAAAAAGCCCATCTTTATCCTGCGAAAAAACTGCCATCCCAGCTTTTTCGAGGCGGGTGATGCCCTCAGATCGCGCAACTAAGAGTTTTTCTCGCAGTTTTGATAAATGATGTCGGTAACGGCCATCCGCCAAGATATTGAAAACTAGAGCCTCACTAATGGTGCTACTCGTCAAACTGGTAGCCATCTTTAAATGAAGAATTGAGTTGGAAATATTTTGTGAACAGACAACAAAACCGACGCGTAGGCTTGGGCATATTGTTTTTGAAAAACTACTGACGAAAATTACACGCTCTATTTGATCAAGTTGCGCTAAAGTCGGTGTATTGTCGTCTGACAACCCCCCAAAAGTATCATCTTCAATAATCTTAAAATCGAAACGCTCCGCACAATTTAATATGTGGTGTACTTTAGATAAGGAGCAGCTTGTACCTGTTGGGTTTTGAAGCCTTGTATTAATAATGAATAGTCTAGGTGAATGTATTCTTGCAGCCCGGTTGAGCTCCTCTAGGTTAGGCCCGTCGACTTCGCGTGGAATGCCAATTATGCGCAAACCCAAAGCGCGAAGTAATGGGAAAAGGTTACAATACCCGGGATCCTCTACCAAAACAGTATCGCCGGATTTGGTAAGACAACGAATGCTGAGCTCTAATGCTTGGCTTGCACCGTGGGTGAGGATGATATTGTCGGTTTGAGTAGCAATACCTTGGCGCCGCAGGAGCAGCAAAATTAAATCTCTTAACCCTTTATGGCCATAAGGATTACCATAGCCTGTGAGGCTGGGTTCGGGGCGGCGACTGAGCATTTTTAGCGCTTGTTGCACACCTTCAGTAAATAGATAATTGGGGGCTAACCAACCGCATCCAGCTTGTATTGTGGAAGCACTAGTTTCGTAGCCATGCCGTAGTAGC
Organism: Neokomagataea tanensis; assembly: GCF_006542335.1. Taxonomy (GTDB): domain Bacteria; phylum Pseudomonadota; class Alphaproteobacteria; order Acetobacterales; family Acetobacteraceae; genus Gluconobacter; species Gluconobacter tanensis. The sequence continues at coordinate 1,908,026 of NZ_CP032485.1, forward strand.
CAAGACGAATCTATTGAAGGCGTGAGTGCAGTTTGAGTGTGTGAGTTGTCAGCATAAAATTGCGTTTGGCGCGCTACGTAAAAGCCACTTCCACGTTTTGCTTCTAAAACACCATCGGCTACGAGCCGATTATAGGCATTTGAAACAGTCAGTGGGCTAACATTACAGAGAATAGCGAGTCTTCGGATGGAAGGCAGCCTGGTACCGTATGGCCATGTTCGATCCTCAACTTTGTTAAGTATGTACTTTATGATTTGAGCAACGAGTGGGGTTGAACCTCTAGGCGTCAATAAAATGGTCATAACGATTGTACCGCTTGTTTGAGCTACACAGTTTAACGCCAATAAGAAATAATTGTATATATGCAGTTCGTTTTGAAATCGCGATAATCATTTATGTTCTGCTCCCTGTCAGCTCCACAGGGAGAGGGCTCATGACCATGTGAATGGGACGTAAGATGTCAACACTAACGAATAAATTTGATTATGTGTCCAGTACCAAAAGAGGCAGCTACTGGATGCCTTTTACAGCCAACAGGCGCCTTAAAGAGCAGCCAGAAGAGCGCACGTTAGTTTCTGCTGAAGGGCCGTATTACTATAAAGCCGATGGAACGAAGCTTTTTGATACCCTTTCAGGTTTGTGGTGCTCGCCTTTAGGGCACGCGCATCCTAGAGTAGCTGAAGCCTTACACAAGCAGGCTATGAAGCTAGACTATGCTCCCTCTTTTCAGCTTACAAATCCTCAGACTGTTCACTTAGCTGACCGAATTGCCAACTTGGCTCCAGCTAGCCTTGAGCATGTTTTTTTTGCAAATTCAGGGTCCGAAGCCGTAGATACCGCTCTCAAAATTGCTTTAGGTTTTCATCGTTTGCGCGGGGAAGGGCAACGTTTTCGGATGATAGGTCGTGAGCGAGGCTATCATGGAGTTGGCTTCGGCGGCCTATCCGTCGGCGGGATTGTTCCTAACCGGAAAATGTTCGCGGCTGGTATGATGCCTGGGGTGGATCATCTTAGGCATACTCATGACCTCAAATATATGGCCTTTTCCCGCGGGGAGCCTAGTTGGGGATGTGAGATAGCAGAAGATTTAGAGCGATTGGTAGCACTCCATGATGCGGGAACAATTGCAGCCGTTATTGTCGAGCCCGTTCAGGGGTCGACAGGGGTAATTGTACCGCCTGTTGGGTATCTAAAAAAATTACGCGAGATTTGTACCAAACACGAAATACTCCTTATTTTCGATGAGGTCATTACGGGTTTTGGCAGAATGGGAGAGGCATTCGGTGCGCAAAGGTTTGGTGTCAAACCCGATATGATTACTTTTGCGAAGGCCGTAACAAACGGAATAATTCCGATGGGTGGAGTTATTGTTACAGACGAAATTTACAATACGTTTATGACCGGCCCAGAAAACGCAATCGAGTTTGCTCATGGTTATACCTATTCAGGCCATCCTATGGCGACAGCGGTCGCTCACGTCGTTTTGGACATTATGGAAGAAGAATCCCTTTTTGCTCGCGTGCGGGGTTTAGAGCCAGTTCTCGAAGAGGCCATGCATTCTTTGAGGGATTTATCGATTGTTACGGATATACGAAATATTGGATTGACAGCAGCAGTTGATATGGCTGCCGCTAAAGGAGGCGTGGGGGAACGTGGCCTCCAAGTCTTTGAGCGTGGTTTAAAGGCTGGGTTGTTGCTTCGTTGTACGGGCGATACTATTTCCTTTGGCCCTCCATTTATTTCTACACCAAGTCAACTTCAAGATATGGTCGAAACGGTCAGAGGGCTCATACAATCTGTAGTTTGATTGTATCAACCAAATGCAACAATTAATTTACACTACCTAAAATTCTAGCTTAAATAGGGATGCAGACAATGCCGTTACTACATTTTCATATACTAGAGGGACGTTCAGATGAGGAGGTTAAGGTACTCCTTGATGCAGCGCACGAAGCTATGCTTGCTGCATTTCAGGTGCCTCGTGCCGACCGCTACCAGATTGTATCTGAGCACAAACCTTCTCGTATGATTGTTGAAGATACGGGTTTGAATATTCCAAGAACTAAGAATGCGGTTCTTTTACAAATGTTTAGTCGTCCGAGAGGGGCAGAAGCGAATACACTCTTCTACAAGTTGCTTACGGAGCGGTTAGAGGCCGAGTGCGGGATTGCGCCGTCGGACGTTATGATTTCAATCGTAGAAAATAATGATGCTCATTGGTCGTTTGGGCATGGTCGTGCTCAGTTCTTGACGGGTGAATTATAATCTAAAGCATTTAACAGATAAGGAAAAATAATTATCTTTATAAACCCGCTTTATTTTGTAGATAAGGCGGGTTTTATTTTTCGATAAATTAGGTTCATACTTAAAATAATTATATTTACAGTAATACCAATTACTGAAATATTTAATCCGTATAAATTAAAATTATTGACCATAATGTAAATCGAAGTAAGCATGCCTGCACAGATTGACAGAACAATAAACATCCAATTTATTTTTCTTTCCGCTATGCATAAAATAAAAGAAGGAAATATTTGTATTAATCCGAAGTAAAAAATATTATTTATTTTTGATATAGGAAAATTATTTAAATGAGACGCAAGCTCAGACAAAAATATATAACAGGCAATCACAAAAAGCCCTACTTTCTTTTGATGTTGGCTAGAAATGTTGGGCAGTACATTACGCGTGACAATAGCCGCTAAAGCCAGGCAAACTGAGCCCAACCAAACAAGAGCAGTGAGCGCAGCAGCGCTATAGATTAATCCACATAGCCAGTTTGGGAGCAGGTGATGGGCAACTTCTAGAAAAAGTTGGTCAGGCCGGGCAGTCTGAATTTTGTGGCTCATTCCGAACATGGCAATTAATACTAGGCATGGAAAAAGCACTAAATAGAGCGGCATCCACACTTGTGCGCGTCTTATTGAGTTTGGGTCACGTGCTGAAAAGGTCGCAACGGCGGTTTGTGGCACCACGCTAAAACCTAGAGCTTGGATAATGATTGTACTTAATATCATCAGTAGTGATTGGGTGGAGTGATCGCTGCCATGCTGTAGGATGAGGTGCCCCTCTTCAATAGAAGGTACCTCGTGTTGCCAACTCCATAAGGCAGAGGCAGCCACAATAATAATGGCGCTTAGTACTAGAAAGTCTTTTAATATTGAAATTAAAGCAGTCCCACGCAATCCTGCAATGGCCGTAAAAACAAACGCTAAAATGGCAGAGGAAAAGGAAAGAAAATTTCCCGACAAAGGCAGGTGCAAAGAGCTTAAAACTGTTTCGAGGCCCATAAATTGCATGGTTCCCATAGGGAGCATCAAAAAGGCCAGCAAAATTCCAATAAATTTCTCAAGATGTTTGCTTTCAAAATGCCTTCCAAATAAGTCTGGCAGAGTAATGGCGCCTGTGCGTTGACCTGCACTCCAGAGTTTAGGAAAGACAACAAAACAAACAGGGAATGCGAGTAGAATATAACCGGTAAACCATAGAATAATATCGACTGACCCACTGGCCGCGATGCCGCCTGGAAACCCTAAAACTGTGCCTATGGAGTAGGTTTCTCCTACTGAGAGTAAAAAGAAAAGGAGAGCACCAAATTGCCCTCTTGCGGCAAAAAATGCGCGAGGATCTGAAGCATGGTGTCCGCGGCGGGCTAGAAGCGATAAAAAAAGCGCTAGAAGAAGAACGAGGACAAAAGAAATAATCATTATTTCACCCTATAATAGGCGAGTGCTAAAAAAAATGAGGTCAGGGGGATGCAGAGAAATATCCAATAAGAGACAATTGGAAGTCCTAAGTAATATATATCTTTATTATATAAAAAATATATTGGAGTAACAGTGAAGAAGAATGGTAAAAAAAGAGCAATAAAATAGTCTGATTTTAAACGCATATTGCCCCCTTATAATTCCGGATTTGGCCACTGAATGATTGTTGTATCAGATTTTTGTTCAAACCAGCGCCCTAACTGGACGGCAAATAAATCTTTAAAGCGATCTGTGACGATTTGAACGCCTATAGGCATGCTTTTTCCATCAAAGCCCGGCCCAAAGCCAGCGTTTAAAGAAATTGCAGGCTGTTCCGAAAAATTCCATGGAAGTGTGTAGGCAATGTGTTCAAAGGGTCTGTTAGTCGCATCATTGATTGGGGATGACCACTCGGCAGGAAAAGAAACATTAGGTGTCACTGGAGATAAGACGAGATCGACCGTTTCGAACAAAGCGCTACAGCGCTGTCGTAAGTCGAATGTTTTTCCAAGCCCCGCTACGGCTTGTGTGCCTGAGACGTGCGCACCGGGAGATGCCCAGCCAAGTATATCGGGTAACAATGTAGAACGTGCAGCTTCCGTGAGGCGGGAAAGTTCTCCCCACGCACGGGCGCGCCAAAAAAGATCACAGCCATCAAGTGTAGCTCGGTCCATCACTGGCCGGACGGGTATTATTGTGGCCCCATGTGCCTCAAAAAGCTTCGCAGCACGTAGTATGGCTTCTGCAATTGGCTGTTCGAGTGAGATACCGCAGCCTGCATCCATCATGAGACCAACACGGAGGCCTGAAACGCTTTCTAGGGGTTCTGACCAATCGATTTGAGACGGCGGCAAACTGGTTGCGTCCCTTCGGTCTGGTTGTGCGATAACGGACATGATGCGAGCTGCGTCATCCACGGTTTTAGACATTGGTCCAGCGCAACGGCCAATGTAGTAAGGAGTAATAGGCACTCTTCCTAAGCTAGGCTTGAAACCTACAAGTCCTGTCCACGCAGCGGGCAGGCGCACAGATCCGCCTATATCCGTACCGATATGAACGGGGCCATAGCCAGCTGCAGCGGCTGCGGCTGCACCTGCGCTCGACCCACCAGGGTTTGCGTCCAAATTCCATGGATTGCGCGTTAGTGGGTGGAAACTTGATAATCCGGATGAAAGCATGCCGATATCAGGCACGGTGGTTCTAGCAAAAATGATGCTCCCTGCTTCTTTCAAGCGTGCTGCAACGGGTGAATCTTCCAACGCGGGAGTTAAAGGCATGGCGCGCGTCCCTTGAGGGATGGGGACGCCTTTGGTGCCAATAAGCTCCTTAACAGTGGCCGGAATACCATCGAGTGGCCCTGCAGGGGTGTTGTTGCGCCACCTGTATGTTGATTGGTCAGCTTCTGCCAGTGCTGCTTCTTTGTCTAGGTGCCAGAGTCCACCTAGGGGTACGGGTTGTTCCTGCCAAGTATCTATGCGTTGGAGAACAGCTTCCATCACATCCCGTGGAGTGAAAGACTTGTGAGCATAGCCATGCAGTAATTTTGATATACTATAATTATACATTAGTAGCTCACTCCAAAACGAATTCCATAGGTTCCGGGCATTCCAGCGAGGGCAATATTATTTCCGCTAATAAAATAATTCCGGGTTACATCGTATTTTTTGTTAAAAATGTTATTTCCGAACGCGCTGATACTCCAGCGTCCGTTATGCGGGCCGAATGAGGCGGTAGCACCCCATAATGTGTACCCAGCGACATTATAGGCCGGGCCAAAAAGAGAATAGTAAGTGGAGCGAAGGCTATAATTTATACCTGCACTCGCATCGTAATGGCCGATTTGCCAGTGATATGTCGCTGAACCATTGAAGGTGAGTTTCGGGGCAGGCAGTGCGGTTCCGCGTTTATTTTGGTAATTTGCATAAAAAATATTGTTAATGCGCGTAGCAGAGTAAACGGAGGAAAAGCGATCAAACTGCCCAACAGCCCAGCCACCAGATTGTGTAATCATGAGTCCGGGGAGGGGGGACCAGTCTGCCTCAAATTCACCACCTGCTAAATGTGAGCGTGGTGCGTTAACAAGGGCTCCTATCAGGCCTGTTTGGCTGTTTACGAGGGCAGAGAGTACCTGCTGGTCGTGATAGTCATAGTAGAAAGCGGAGAGATTCAACCGTAAATGGGCTTGGGGAATGTCTAATTTATTGCCAATCTCGTATGCCAGCAACTTTTCAGGTCGGTACGGGTTGGTCGATGCTGCCGCATTGGTTGTATTATAGGTCGTGAATCCCCCCGAATTGATGCCGCGTGAAATGGAAAGATAGACCATATCATTGTGGACCGGGGTGTATTGAAGTTCAGTCTTCCATGAAGGTAGCGTGTAAGAAAAATTACGATGAGCTACAGTATTAGACGGGTTGAGCACTTCACCGGAGGATGAATATGAAAAAGCACGGAAATTATCCAAATCCCTGCTCTCATGTTCAAGCCTCACGCCGCCCGTTAGGTGGAGATTGGGTGTTAGACGAAGTGTGGCCTGTGTAAATCCGCTGATCGTATTTACCTTCTGGCTGTACATCACGCTACGATTTAGCGGTGCAGAAGTAGTAATGCTGGATAAAAATTGATCAGCGAGATATTCATTGCCGTAATATATGCCAGCAATCCAATTCAGCCATTTATTTTCTTTGGATACTAAGCGAAGTTCATTTTGAAAAACATTAGCACGACTGTTGAAAGAGACGTCGGCTATAGAGAGAGCCGAAGCGTCAAAGTTATCGTATTCACGTCTATTGGAAACGTCGTAATTGGTAAGGTTACTGAGGGTGCCAAAGGCAAAACGTTTATCTACGCGAAAACTTGCGCCGCCGGTTTTGATATGATGGAACGGCTTTTGATTGGTCGATATACCCAACTTCTGGGCAAAAAACTCAGACGTGCCCCAATGGGTGATATTGCGGGAGTAATCCTGAGGATAAATGGGTGCACCCGCTTTATAGACAGAGAGTGTCGTGAGCGGGGCGTAAAGGTGCATGCCCGCTCCGTCAGAGTAATCGAGGCTCCCGTGCAGGTTAATGCTGACTTTCAAAGTGTCAGATAATTGAGCATCTGTCAGCCACCGCAGAGCGGAGCGGTTTGTATTGCCGAGATGTGCACCGTCGCTATTGTATTGCCAAGCTCCTCCCTGTTGGCTCTCAAATGAAAGGCGCATTTTAACACCTCTATGGACTGGACCAGAGATATACCCGTCATATTTCTGAGCGCTAAATGAACCGACTTGAACATTGGCGGCAGCGTGGAATTCATCAGTTGGGCGGTTAAAAACATAATTGATCGCACCGCCTGTAGTGTTGCGGCCATAAAGAGTACCTTGTGGCCCCCTTAAAACTTCAACCCGATCTACGTCAAACATAAGACCGTTTGTTGCCCAAGGGACAGGTAAGGCCGTCTCATCCATGTAAACACCGACGGGGGATACGTTTGACGAGCCGTAGTCTTGATGGCCTACACCACGAATTTCGAAATCAGGTTGCCCCGATCCAAATTGCGGGGTCACCTGCAGGGAGGGCGTGAGGTATTGGAGGTCAAATACGGAATTTACATTCCGAGCAGCCAGATCTCGGCCTTTGATCAGGCTGAGTGACGTCCCAATTTTTTGGGGGTTTTGGGCGCGATGCTCTGAGGTTACGGTAATGTTTTCTAGCCCAGATTCAACGGCGTGTTTTTCATTTTTTTTATTAGCGTGTTTGGGGCTGGCTAAACTGGTTGAAGTTAAAAGCGATGCCATTAAAAAGGCCGAAGACAGGAATGACAGACGTTTCTGTGGCATTAAAGCTGGCCCCTTTTGGCGCAAAATTGATTCGACATCAAAATAATATCGAGAAATTCGAGTTTGTATTTCTCAATGTTGTGTTCACCCTGTCACGGATTTTGGACCAGACAAAAGGCGGGACACACTAGCTTCTATTTCAGACAAAACAACCCTTGCGGCGAAAGTCAGAGTTCGACCTTTGTTAATAATGATTTCAAGGTCTGTGTTTAAGTCTTCGCCATCCAATATAGAAATTTTTTTCAATATTTCGGCATTGCATTCATAAGAAAAGCAAAACTCTGGAAGAATTAAGAGCGCCAGGTTTCTAACGGCTAAATCTCTTTGCATTTCCAAAGAAGAGGTCGTGAATACAGGTTTAAGTTGAATATTGAGGTATTTTGCAATGACATCAAGCCTTCGACGAATAGAAAATTCCTGATCGGGTATAGCGAGGCGTTCTTTTATAATGTCTGTGAATGAAACATGTTCTCGGGAGGCAAAAGGGTGGCTGGGGCATACAAACACTACATGGCGCACTTGATGGCAAGCATGGACTAAGCGTGAGTTAGTTTCGGGAGCAAAAATCGTAATGCCTATGTCAGCCGTACCATCAACAACGGCTTTTGTGATATTTGACGAAGACGTAATGACGATTTCAAATTCTATGTTTGGGTATTTCTTTTGGACAGAACAAAGTGCAGGCGAAAGTAAATCTACGACAACGGATCCACCTGCGTAGATTACGACTTTACCTTGGTTAGGATTGCGGAGTTCAGCCAGCATAGTATGAACGTTGCTGATATTTTTCAAAATGAGAGGTATGTTTTTTTGTAGTAGCTCACCGTTTTCGGTTAATCTGATCCCATTATCGCGATCAAATATTTTTACACGGAAATAATGTTCTAACTGGTCAATTTTTCTGATTACAGCAGTAGAGCTCATATCATGTATTCGGGATATTTCCCGTATAGATTTTTCATTTGATATCTTCATAAAGAAATCTAGTAAGTTAATATTCATTGACTCGTTAGACCTCTGTAAGTTTCCTATCAAACGCAAAAATCGTATATTAATTTTATATTTAAGATAGTTAATACCGCGGCTACAATCCAAGATATTACTTGAGTATTTTTGGAAATTACGAACTCTCCCATTACGCTCTTGCGAGATACGAACAACACAAGAGGTATTACAGCCATTGGGAGTTGGAGGGATAAAACAACTTGGCTGAATAAAAGTAGACGACCGACAGCACTGTCCCCAAAAAGTATTGTGACCGCTATCACAGGAGTTACGGCCAGAAGCCTGGTCAGAAGACGACGGGCCCAGTGGGGGAGGCGAAGCTGTAAAAACCCTTCCATGACAATTTGACCGGCCAGAGTGCCAGTGACGGTCGAGTTTGTACCCGCTGCAAGTAGGGCAACTGCAAATAATGTGGAGGCGAGACCCAGCCCTAGAAGCGGCGACAGAAGACGAAAAGCATCCTCTATCTCAGCGACATCTTGGTGGCCCGTCGTATGGAAAGCAGCTGCAGCAACAATCAAAATCGCAGCATTAATGAATAACGCCAAAAATAGTGCAATGCAGCTATCCCATGAAGCCCATCGCAAAGCCTCTCTTTTTCCTGTCGGATTTTGCTCAAATGCGCGCGTTTGAACAATTGATGAGTGAAGGTACAGGTTGTGGGGCATAACCGTGGCCCCGACGATGCCGATGGCAATATAGAGAAGGTCTGGTGTTGTTATAATATCTAAATGTGGAACGAAGCCTTGAATAACTCCAGAAAAAAGAGGTTTTGCAGCAATAATCTGAATGCCAAAACAAATCGCAATAATCGTTAAAAGGCCTATGACGAATGCCTCAAGGTAGCGGAACCCTCTTTTCATTAAAAAGAGAATAACAAGTGCATCACCAATAGAAAGGAGGGAGCCTGTCACCAGAGAGAGGCCAAAGAGAAGCTTGAGAGCGACAGCTGTTCCGATAACCTCTGCCAAATCGCAGGCTATGATTGCCAATTCGCATCCAAGCCAAAGTGGAATGTTGATGATAGGCGGGAAAAATGCCCGGCACATTTGAGCTAGATCTTTGCCGGTTACAATCCCAAGCCGGGCCGCTAGGGCTTGTAAAAGCATTGCAATGAGGCTGGATAACCCGATGACCGAAAGCAGCTTGTAGCCAGCAGAAGCGCCGCCCTGAAGATCAGTGGCCCAATTGCCTGGATCCATGTAGCCGACTGCTATCATATAACCAGGCCCTGCAAAGGCGAGGAATCGTCGTAACCAAGAACGATTTTTATCTGGAACAGGTACGCTGGCCAGAATGCTTTTTAGGCTGGATGTAGTGTTTTGATTGCTTAGAAATTCAGGTCTCGGCATAGTTTAAGTTATGGCGGGTATTAGAGAAAGTGCAAGCATATTATGGCTAATAGCACTAAACGAAATAGTTTTTTAAAAATTTTTATATTTCGCTCGGTAACAATTTTACAGATTAATGACGAAATGTTTCTTGACTAAAACGTATTCTAATGTGGAAATGTTTTGTCACGTTCTGGCGAACTAATTAAAACAAATGAGATCGAAAAGAGACATAATATGCAAAAAGCTTTTCGTTATTTCCTTGGGGCTGTCGGTCTGATAGGTGCTGGCGTTCATGGTTCGCAGGCTGCGACTACGAGCGTAGAGTTGAACTCGTCCTCCGCTGCGCCAGCAAATGCTGCAGTGCATTTCGATGTTACTCTGCCACTAAGGGACCCCGACGGATTAGCCGCACTGGTTCAAAAACAGCATGATCCAGCGTCACCTGAATATCACCATTGGTTAGTTCCAAGCGAAATCATTAGTCGCTTTGGCCCGTCGGCTTACGATCTTGCGAAGGCCAAAGCCTCTCTCGAAGCAAAAGGTCTTGTAGTTCAGCAGGAAGGAAGAACGCTGCATGTCTCAGGCCGTGCCGCACCTGTCAGTTCTACGCTTTCGACGTCTTTAAAGATGGTCAGGTTAAGTGCTGGTCAGTCCCACCTATATACGACCCAAAAACCTACACTGCCTGCTGAACTGGGCGAGGGCGCGGTTGTGACGGGCCTAAGCGCGCATGAACACGTTGCCCGACCGTATCTGCAGCACGTCAAGCTACCTGCTAACGTTTCTAATCCACTTAATCGTTATTCAACGACGGGTGCTTATTGGTTTACGGATTTAAAGCAAGCTTACGGCTACCCGGCTTATGATGCGCCTGTACTTACACGTCGGGGCTTTCAAAAGCTGGACGGGAAGGGAGCGACTATTGCTATCTTGATGTCTTCTGACGTTTACGACAGCGACATTGAAGCAATGTTCGTACATGAAAAATTTAAAGAAAAAGCAGGGCTGACGTCAAATCCGAAACTTGCGGGACGTGTGGCAGTTGACGGTGGGGCTACAACTAATAGCGGAGCGCTAGATGAGGCATCTCTTGATGTTCAGCAAGCGCTGGGCGGTGCACCAGGAGCAAGTGTTGTCCTCTACACTATTCCGGACCTCTCGGACACGCACATCTTGGATGGCTACACAAAAATTATAAACGACAACAAGGCCGATGTTGTCTCCTCCTCTTTCGGCGGATGCGAGCTTTTCTATACTGCGGCTTACAATGAAGGCGTTGATCAAACGCAGACATTGAAACTTGAGCATGAATTGTTTTTGCAGGGTAATGCCCAAGGCATTACGTTTTTGGCATCTTCGGGAGACGAGGCGGGGCTTGAATGCCCAAGCTTGGCTTACTTGAATGGTCAGAATGGACAATTCGTCCCGAGTGTTTCGACGCCAGCAGCGGATCCAAACGTCACGGCAGTCGGTGGAACGAACCTCGTTACCGCATCAACAAAAGGCTCCTTGGATTCAGCTTACCTCCGTGAAAATGCTTATGGTGATCCGGAGGCAGCTTACGATCCGTATGGTGTCGGAGCGGTAGTGTCGGGTGGCTATTGGGGAGCTGGCGGGGGCGTGTCTACGCTTTTCGCGAAGCCCGAGTATCAAAAAAGAGCTGGTATAAACACGGGATCACGATCAAACCGTGCGCTTCCGGATATCGGTATGCAGGTTGGTGGGTGCCCCGGACTTGCAAACTCACCCTGCAACGGCGGGAATACTGCGCAGGAGGGTAATGGCAACGATGAGCGGTCAGCTGTTGTGGTTTATATTCAAGGGCAACCATCGGGCTTGATTGGCACGTCGGTGGCATCGCCGGAGTTTTCGTCGGTTGTAGCATTGCTCGTACAAAAGTCTGGGCGTCAGGGTAACCTAAACCCTTACATCTACCGGTTGGGCTCTCTCCAGTCCCTCGTGCCGTATAGCCCGTTCAATGCGTACCACAGAAATATTCCGGGATATAACGGGGTAGTAACAAATTCTGAGCCAAAGCAGTCGTGGTTTGGTTACTTCAATTACACGGTTGGTAATGGTACCCCCGTTGTTAAGAACTTTATCGGTGCATATCTGGCTCCAAGCGCAGGTACGCCGCAAAGCTCATCTAACCCATGAGAAAAATGGCCCAACCCTCCAAGGGTTGGGCCGTCCATCAGGCAGTCAGCTTTAAAATTGACGCAGTTGATTTCCGCACAGAGGCACACATTTCTCGGTTATTTGCCAAGTCCGTCCCGTAAGATGGAATCAGCTTTTGTAAAGCAGCCTGCGTTTTTTCCTGCAAACCAAGTTGTCCAGCGCATATTTCAAGCAATTGAATAGCGATAGAGGCTGAGACTGACGCGCCCGGAGATGCGCCCAGTACAGCAGATAATGTACCGTCCGCGCTGCGAACAATTTCGGTGCCGAGCTTTAGTACGCCGCGCCCTTTTTGCTCTGGCCGAATGATTTGTACACGCTGACCCGCGACTACTTTTTCCCAGTCCGCAGCCTGAGCATTAGGGTAAATATTCCTTAAAAATTCGACGCGGGCCTTATCGCTTTGTAAGACTTCTCCCACGAGATATTTCACAAGAGATAGATTATCGGCTCCTGCGCTGAGAGCAGGCCATAAATTCTTTTTCGTTAGCGAGCGGAAGTAATCGCTTAGCGAGCCAGTTTTCAAAAAGCGTGTAGTGAAGCCTGCATATGGGCCGAAAAGGAGCTGACTATTGCCATTTATCGTGCGTGTGTCGAGATGTGGTACAGACATTGGGGGAGCACCGACTGGTGCCATGCCATAAACTTTTGCATGATGCCGGGCAATGACAGCTGGATTGCTGCATTTCAGCCAAATGCCACTAACGGGGAAGCCTGCGTAACCCTGCGATTCGGGTATTCCTGCTTTTTGAAGCAAAGAAAGGGCAGCCCCCCCAGCGCCAATAAAAACACACTTTGCCGAAAAGGTGATTGTCCCTTCAGGGCTTTTGGCGGTGACAGCCCAGCCGCCACCAGTATTTCGTTGTAATTCGGTGACGCGGTGCTGAGTTAGGAGGCGGGCTGATTTTTTTGATGTAAGGCCTGTAAATAGTGCTCGGGTCAAAGAGCCAAAATTTACATCTGTGCCGTGGAGTACGCGCGTCGCTGCCACAGGTTCTTGTGGATCCCGTCCCTCCATGGCTAGAGGTGCCCATGACGTTATGGTGCTTGGGTCGTCTGAATATTCCATCCCCTCAAAGCAGTGGTGTTTGGAGAGTGCCTCGTAACGTTTTTTCAAAAAGGCTACATCTTTGGCCCCATGAACAAGCGAGATATGGGGGCAGTTTGTTATAAAATTTTGTGGGGATGGCAAAAGTTTCTTTTGAACCCAGTAAGCCCAAAGCTGACGCGACAGATCAAACTCGGTGTTTATAGCCAGTGCTTTTGAGGTGGAAACGCTTCCATCGGCTAAACTAGGGGTATAATTCAACTCGCAATAGGCTGCATGACCTGTCCCGGCATTGTTCCAAGCATTACTGCTTTCGAGGCCAGCCTCGGGTAAGTTTTCCAGCACAACGATGTTAAGAGCGGGGTCTATTTCGTGGAGCAGTGCTGCAAATGTGGCGCTCATTATACCTGCACCAATCAGCACAACGTCAGCAGAGTTTGTGGCAAGCATTTTGCTTACTCCCCGGTTTTTTGAAGTGCAGTTTTTGTTACGCGCAGAACGAGCCACGGGACTAAAAAATACAGCCACGTCAAAAGGAGCATAAGGCGCGTTAGGCTGTGCATATCTGTTTTAATAACATTGCGGCAAAACATAAAAGCAAGACCGATTGCGCAGGAGACACATATAGCTCCCATTACGTTGCCAATTAATCCGCGCCCGTCATTCGTTGCCTGAAAACGTGAAAGAATGCCGTTATTGCTCATGATTTCATCTCGATATGGTTGGGCGGACATAATTTTGTTCGCGGGTTTGGCACGGTCAAAAATTAAGAACCTTCATTGTTAGAGGCGTTGGTAACTGTCTAAAAAATAAAATTCCAACCTTTTTTGTGTGAGTGCATGAGGAGCTAGTCCTTTTATTCTTCCACGATGGGTTGGGAAGAAAAATTTGTAAATTTTTCGCTGTTTGTGGGCGGCTAAAGGCACTCTGTCTCACAGGGGGAAAGCCTTTGTAACAGTCGCTTTTAGCCGCTGGCAAAGATGTGAAATTTCAGGTTAATGTGCTTTCCCATGAAATAATGAGTATTTAAAAATGAAAACGCGCTTTTCCCTTGTTTTGCCACTGTGTGTTGTACTGGCAATTCTCTCATGGGCGAGTGCATACCCCGTGACGCGCATTGCTTTGCACGAAATGTCTCCTCTTCCTTTGGCGGCGACACGCTATGCCTTGGCCGGGAGCATTGCTTTATTGTGGTTGTTAATCAAACGACCACCCTTTCCGGATAAAAGGGATTGGCCGCAACTGCTTGCATGTGGTGCAACAGGAATAACCCTATACAATATTTTGTTTAACAGCGGTGAAATGACCGTTAGCTCCGGTGCAACCAGTTTACTTCTTGCGGCAATGCCGCTCATTGCGGCTCTTCTGGCCTCCATTTTCCTAGGTGAACGTCTGTCGGCGCGGGGTTGGTTGGGATCGTTTATTAGCTTTATTGGTGTTGCTTTGATCTCCTTGAACGAGGGTGGTGGCGTTCGGTTAGGGCAAGGCGCAATTTTCATTATTGGCGCGGCGTGCTGTGGTGCGCTCTACACTATTTTACAAAAGCGGCTTATTCGAAAATATGGTGCGCTACCGGTAATCGCGTATGTTCTTATTATCGGTGGTCTGCTGCTGTCTCCCTGGCTCAAGCAAGGCATTGAAGCCGCTTCTGCCGCAGGGGCTGTAACGCGTTGGTCCGTTGTAGAGTTGGCGGTGTTACCTGCTGCTTTGGGCTATGCCGCATGGGGATATGTGATCGGACAGATGGGGGCGTCCCGTGGTGTTTTGTTTATGTATCTTCTGCCGCCAGTGACAATGATTTTGGCTTTTATCTTGAGTGGTGAAGTTCCGCGCTTTTCAACGTTGGAGGGAGGCAGCGTTGTGATGGCTGGTTTGGCTCTTGCAACATATCCAGCACGGCGGAGGGAGCAACCCATCCCAGCGCAGGACGCCGTCGAAATGGGAGAGGCTTAAGCCTTAGCGAACAAACCCCTTCGTGCACGGTGTTGAACATGGTGCACGGGGCAAACACTGGCAGCTAAAAAGAGTGTTGTGGTTTTCTGCTGAAGTCTAAAGGTTACGGATATTAGAAAAACGCTTTAAGCCTTCTTCTAATGATAAGGGAGTAAACTTTAGCCGCCTTTCCATTGCGGTAATGTCAAATGCTTTGTCTTCGGAGAGGCGTCGAACTTCTTCTGGGAAAATGGTCGGAATAATAGGGATATAGCGTGTAAAATAAGCAATTCTAGCGAGGAGGCTGGCAGGCACATTAATAACAGGCTTGCGGCTTAATCCGGCTTCTGTGCAGATCATATGTACGAAGTCCTTGTACGTGACAGCCTTTTTTCCAGCTATTATGATAGTTTCAGCTTTTGTTATGTGCTGCCCCTTGATGAGTTCGATGGCAGAGATGATTGAGCGCGTAATATCGCTTTGCTCGATAGGTTGAACCAGCATCTTCCCTCCATTCGGCAGGGGGACCAGCGGGAGATAGCGAAGCAGTTTGGCAAGGCGCTGGACATTGTTTTCGCCATGAGCCCCATAAATCATAGTGGGGTGTAAGAGCAGGGAGGGGCGACCATCCTTTTGAAGGGCCTCTTCTCCCGCTTGTACGCCATTGCCATGCGCGTCTGGCCACTGCGTAAATTTCCGGGTGCTTCCTAGAGCTATAAGGGGTGCTTTGCTTGCATTTAATACAAGCGGCACGAGACTGGCATGTGCCGTATGTACGATGAGGTCGACGTTTCTGAGGGATGTCTCAAGTGCGTATTTTTCGTGGATATCGGCTGTATGTATCTCGTCAAAGCATGGACGCAGACCGTCGGGGATTTTATTTGGGGCTCTGACGATAGCCCGAACTTTATACCCTCGTTCGATCAAAACTCGACTTAATGAAAGGCCAGATCGCCCACTCGCACCGATAACAGCAATGCTAAAGCTCATTGTACGGAGGTGCTTATGCTATGTTGGTTAAAAAACATCATTCCCGCGAGCGGGCTTTTGCTGATGAGAGACACGGCGCTTAAGGGAATTGGGCGGCTAGGAACAAAGTCAATGGAAAGTGTTCGATTATTGGGGGCATGTACGTAGTCGGCAGCTGGCGCGTATGCAGGCTCTGATTGAGCAAGCTCTTGCAGTGCCAAATAAAATCTTCCATCACTTAGGTAAGATGCAAGGCCGGTTGGAAGTAATTTAGGTAGAGTTTGTAAAAAACGGTCTCCCTTTAAGGAGAAACGCATAGATTTTAAAGATTGATTATCTGTGTTGTAGGGTTCTTTTTCGGATTTCAATAATTCAATATAGAAGTGGAAGCTTGCATAATCAGGTATTTCTATTGATATATTGGATTTTATCTTATTTTTGTTTGTATCGAGATATGTTGCCTGCTCCAATGTTGAATTTTTTCCGTCAAGGTGGACTGGGAGGTTTTCTTCGCTTTTGCGGTAATGCAGTCCTTTTGCGTGGAGCAGATTTTCTAAAACCCCATGATTTTCGAGTTTGTTTTCAAAAGTGATATCGTCGATTAGAACGCGTCCCCCAGAGCTGAACGCATTAACGCCATGAACTGCCATCGTTACGGGTGGCAAGGGATGGGGAGCAGGAGAGTGGGCTAAAAAGGCCGTAAAATCTCCAAAAAGAGCGGTTAACTTTTCGAATGACAGGGAATATGAGCCAACTGTAGGAACGGAGTGCGTGATATTCGCGGCGTCTACACTAATAGATGTTGAGCGACCTCGGCCGTATCCGTCAACGGACAGAGTGCCAAAGGTGAGTTGCAGTGGGCCCTGAGCGTTTTCAAGGTGCGGTGTTATGGTCAGGTCCTGAGCATCGCCGTGGTCAAGTACCAGTTTGGAGAGTTCGACGGCATTGAGGCCTGCGCCATGATCTGGGGGATGATAAGGCCCCTCAGGTGTACCGAATTAGCCTGAGCATCAATCTTTGCAGATTGTATGGATGGCTGAGCTAGATCTAAGCGCGTAAAGCTGATTTCCCCGTTACTCGAAAGTGTGACGTGGCCAAGATGCAGTTCGTGGGCACGATAGAGCACATTATGAACATGCAGGGTAACGTCGGTGAAATGAGCGCCACGAGCCAGCAGGTCTGGACGGGCGCTGCTGAATTCAAAGCTCGATCCCGGCGGTAGAGCTGCTCTAAAACGCTCAAGACCGTTTTTTAAAGCATGCTGCGGGCCGTAATGCGTGCCGTAAGCAACCATGCCGATGAAGGCTACAGTAAGACCGGCTGCAAGCAGTGGGCGTTTCATAGAGGACTCCGGCGCATTGCCTTTGCTGAACTGTGTGTTGTGGTGAATCGCATGGTTCAATGGTGTGGGTCTCATACCATGGAGTAGGATGAGGGACAAAATAAGGCGAAAAAAGATACGGTACCCTGATACCACAAAGCTATAAATGGCGAAAAATAGCCAAAAATAGAGATATCTAGATAGAAAAAATGACTTGACGAACACGCGGGATATAGCGATAACGCGCCACCTGATCCGCTCCCGGGCTTGTTCCGGAGGGCGTTGTCCACAGGTGTGACCGTCAAAAGTTACACCCCGTAACCGGAATATCAACGATGAAGACTACACAGTCGCTGAAGCCGGCGGAGGTGACGAAGAACTGGGTGCTGATCGACGCCGAAGGGCTCGTTCTCGGCCGTCTCGCCACCATTATCGCCAACCGCCTGCGTGGCAAGCATAAGCCACAATTCACACCGCACGTAGATTGTGGCGACAACGTCGTCGTAATCAATGCGGAAAAGATTGCCCTGACAGGTAACAAGGTCGGCCAAAAGCTGTTCCATTACCACACAGGTCATCCCGGCGGCATCAAAGAGCGCACAATCACACAACGTCTGACGGGCAAGAACCCAGGTCACGTTGTTGAGAAGGCTGTTGAGCGTATGATTACGCGCGGCCCGCTACAGCGCGCTCAAATGAAGCACCTGTACGTTTATGCTGGCGCAGAGCACCCGCATGACGGCCAGAAGCCCGTCAAGTTGGACGTGGCTGCGATGAACCGCAAGAACACCGTTTCACACGAGTCGTAAGGCCTGACCATGTCCGAGACCCAAGAGCGCACCGGCACGCTGCAGGACCTTGCGAGCGCAGCCCCATCAATCGCTACAAACGCAGCCCCAGTTCGTGAAGCAAAGCACGACGCACAAGGCCGTTCATACGCTACAGGCCGTCGTAAAGACGCTGTTGCACGTGTATGGATCAAGCCAGGTAAGGGCGACATCATCGTTAATGGCCGTCCGGTCAAGACGTATTTCGCACGCCCAGTCCTGCGTATGCTTCTTGCGCAGCCATTCCTGATCACAGATCGTTACAACCAGTTTGACGTGTACTGCACGGTTTCTGGTGGCGGTCTTTCAGGTCAGGCTGGTGCAGTTCGTCACGGTATCTCCCGTGCACTGACGCATTACGAGCCAGGTCTGCGCGGCATTCTGAAGCTTGCTGGCTTCCTGACGCGTGACAGCCGTGTTGTCGAACGTAAGAAGTACGGCCGTGCGAAAGCTCGTCGTTCCTTCCAGTTCTCAAAGCGTTGATTTTCAGCGTCTTTGTTGGACAAAAAAACCCGGCATAAATGCCGGGTTTTTTTATGGGTATTCTCAGTCTGTACTAAATATTGCTAGTATTTCAGCGATAGAAGCAATGTGCTGATGCTGAAGCACTAACGCTTTGCCGATGCTTAGCGCTGCTTGACGGGCGGCTAAGCGGGCTTCGGGTGTTTCGCATAAATCGTAATCTGCAATTTGGGCAAAACCAATTGTACGGCGGATAATTTCTAGGCCGCAAAAACCAACAGTGTCCTGGAAAATTTCCTGTAAAAAGGCGCTTACAAAGGCCTTATCTTCATGCTCAGGTAAGAGTTGCGCTGCATCTCCTTGAGGCCTGTCAAACAGACGTTGCATTTCTTCTGTGAAGGTATCCCAAAAAATTTGGATTTCGTTGCGTATGAAATCTGCCTTGGAAGGGGCTGCACAAGCGTGAAGTATAAGATTGGCAATGTATAAGCCGCAATCGAAGCCTATTGGCCCCATTAAGGCAAATTCGCCGTCAATGACACGAATGTCTCCATCATGCAGCATAATGGAACCGGTATGTAGGTCTCCGTGTAGCAGGGCCTGTCGGGCACTAAGGAAGCGGGTTTGGAGATGGGTTACAGCACGCAGTAGGTCTGCGTCATCCTGCATGGCATGAATAACTGGTAGAAGCTCTGCTTCAGGTGTGGGGTTTCGTTCGGATTGCCGGAACGGATCAGAGAGAATGAGATCGACTGTAATACGCGTAAGTGCAGTATTCCCGGAAAATTCTTCCAGTATTTGAGAGCCTGTCTCGAACCGTTGTGTGTGCCAACTGCTAGCATGAGCTGTATGTGAAATATAGCGCGCTATCGGAGCAGAAAAACATGCAATGTCTTTATTGGCGATTAGCTGTGAACGTAAAACTTGATGGGGCAAGAGCGCTTCCATCACCAAGAGATACATAGCGTTGTCGAAGGCATAGAGTTCTACCGCATGCGGGGTTTTGGCTTGCGCAATGCGTTGCATGTAGCGTGCCTCGAAAAGAGCGCGTTCCAAGGGCATGGGCCAAGTTGGCGCAACCCGCACGTGGGGCAGGGCCTGTTTGCAGCACACAGCTCCCAAATGTCCCGTGACAATGAAGACGAGGTTTAAGTTGCCGTCACTAACTTCTCTGATGTGCCAAGTATCGGCTGTCCCTCCAAGCCGCGAGGCTAATGCTTCATCTTGGGCTAGGTAGTCTCGCAGTGTGTCTGGTGTGAGGGCGTAATAAGACATTTAAATATATTCCAAAAGCGCGATGAGTGTGGGGACGATTTGGTCTGGCAAAGAAGGCTGGTCGCTTACTAAACACATCAGCGCATCATATTCCGCGTTTCCATATTTTTGACAGCGTGCTTCCACTTCATCAAAGGGTAAGCGGCTGTAGAGGGCAATACCTATATCGATGATATGAGTGTCTGGATGCTCGCAAGCAATTAAAGGGGGGCCGACTTCTAGTTCATGCGCGCTTAAACCCAATTCTTCTAAGGCTTCAGCGAGTATTTGCTGTTTCAAATCGACATGGTCGGACTCTTCACGAGTTTCGACATTGCCAGCGGGCAGACCTTGCCAATAGCCAGGAAGGTAAATCGAATTTTTTGCACGTCTGCCTATGATCACCCCGTCTGAAGCTTTGAATAGGCCGACTACGGCGAGAGGTTTTAACGGGTTTTCTGCAAAAAGAGCAGGTTGAGACATCTGGGCAAGGATATTTTTATACTCGTCCCAATGACCATGGATATGATCTGGCGTCATGCTGTCGACGCAAAAAACACGACCATTGTAAAGGGTAGGATATGTTTTTTTCTTATTTAACCAAATCTCTTCGATTATTTTATCGTATTTTGTAAATAAATTATTTTTTTTGTTTGTGATTTTTATTTTTATATCTGAATTCAAGTGTATTGTGGGCCATTTTTGATTAAAAGACATCGTTTTTCCAGTCATGTATTCGTGATTATTAGGTTTTTAATTAAGCATGTTCCATTAGATAAAGAAATTTGTGACGTCCCTATTTTGGGTTTGGCGAAGACAAGAGAAGTCATGGACAAGACGCCATCGTTGAAAACTACTTCAACACTTTTCTCGCTAAGAAGAGCTGTCAGCGTTACGGAGTTACCGAACTGGAGAGGAGCATTTCTCTCGGCCGTCCATGCGATGTTTTTCGATGGTGTGGCCCCGGCACCGTCCCGTTTTAAATTTACATTGTTACGATGGGGAGAAAGGATAAAAGATAAAGGGGAACTGGTACCTAACTGGAAGTCGAGGGTAATGTCTTTGGGCCAGGGGCTCTTCTCCTCTTTTTCAAATGTAATGGTAATAGCGGTATTATTTTTGTGAATATCGGGGAGATGGAATGAGGTATTTGATGTTAATGTATGATTGAAGACATATGTTATATAATTGGTGTTAAAAAAATCGGTACTATTAATAAAATTGTTTGTTAATATATATTTTTTATTGGAATATATTAGCGATAGAGTGCGAAATTTGGTGTATTCGCCATAGTAACCTAGGTTCACTAAATCACGTGCATAGTCCCAGTTATTTTTCCACGAAACTGCATAATATGCCTCTTGAGCCACTGAAGTGACTGGATGATCGCCCCAGACAGCGCAGGCGTAAAAATCGCTGCCACCATCAAGCCAGCGACCACTCGGTTCATCTGGGGCAAATGTGTGGCCGTCGAAGTGACCAATCCAGTAATGGGCGCCTGTCGTGAAGCCAATTTCGTAGCCGTTTGCACTGCACAGCATAATCCAGCGTTCGCCCTTAAAGCGGCCATGTTTGTCTCTGGCAGTAATAGGGAAGAGCGTGGGGCACTCAATAGTGCCTAAATGCCCGCACATAAATCCCGAAAGGTAAGCCCAGTCTTTTAGATTTTTGGAGCTATATATTCCTATCTTACCGATCTCTGCGAGGACCATGACCCAGCAGCGTTCTTTCTCCATCCAAATAATTCGCGGATCGCGAAATACTTTGTCAGTTATGTTTTGATTGCCTGCATTCGGGTTGGTCATGACGACTTGGTCAAAAGTGAAACTGTGGCCGTCGTCGGTTGAAAACCAGCGAGTAGTCCCTTGCCCTCCGGGCAGTGGCATAGTGCACAATGCTACCGCAGCGTTCTTACCGAAGCCTGCTGTGTTGTCGTGGTCAACAACGACGCAGCCGCTCCAAGGGTCTCCGTTGGGGGTAGTGTATTTGGGAATGGCGATCCCCTCATCATGCCAATCTATTAAATCACGTGATGTCAAAAGCTTCCAAGCAGTACCATTCGCGTCTGGGTAATCAACATTATAGAGGTAGTAAAAATGCCAGAGCCCGTTTATTTTGACGATCGGTTGAGGATCACCCCGGAAAGCAGGCTTCATGGTGTTATCCTATAAGTAATTATTTTTGCGTATTTAAAAACTTGACCACAGCTTCATTAAATTTCGCCGTTTCGTCAATAAAGATCATGTGCGAACTTTCTTCGAAATAGGCCGCCTCACAATTTGGCATATTCTGCGCCACCCATTTGGGACCAGACGGGACGAGAACATCGTCTTTTTGCGCCACCATCATCAGACATGGAAGATTGACCGTTGGTAGAAGGTCCCGCCAATCTTGTGTGGTGTGATCAGACATCATGGCCGCTCTTGCGTGAGTGGGGCACTTGGACATTTCAGCAAGAAGCATCTCGCGTTCTTCGTCGGCTAAATGTACGGCACAGCAAGCATCTAAATTGCCGGCGTCGAAAGTTGGGGGGTCAAAGGATAGTTTTTGAATGGTTTCCGCAAGGCCTGCTTGGTCATAGCAAGTTGCGTGTCCGTGTTTCCAATCAGAGGAATAATATTGCTTTGGGGTCTGCTGTACAAAAATAGCATTTCTTAAATGAGCCGAGCCAAAAAGTTCTATGTACGACCATATTATGGGGCAGCCAATCGACCAGCCTAAAACGGTCACGTCATCAAGTCCAAGTTCCGAGATAACGTCTCTCAGGTCTGCAGCAAGTCGGGCAATCCGATAGCCGTGCGTGGGTTTGTCAGATTGCCCATGCCCCTCAAATCGAGAGCAATGACGCGGGCATGCTTTGCAAGCTCAGGGATATTACGATGGAAAAAGCGATTAGAAAAAGTCCAGCCATGCATCATGACTAGGGGGCGGCCTTGGCCGTACTCGTCATAGTGAAGTTTTATGCCATCGCTTGTTGTGATGTGAGGCATAAGTAAAGTCTCCCCTTAGTCAGATGGTTCTTCCTTCAAGCGCATTAAGTGGAACTAGGTTGCTCATTAATAGAAACGAAATTTAATTTCACTATTTCTGCTCTACTGTAATATATCCAGTATTTCCTTCTTTTTGTATAAACATATTTTTCCCGTATTTGGGGATCCATATACGGTAATGCCGCATGAAATCAGCGCCAAGTAGGTTGCTGTCTACATCAGCAACGCGAAGAGGAATATTTTTAAATTCTAGGCCACCAAACGAAAAGGTCTTAAACTTGTGCAGGTAAGTATCAAATTTATCTTCTGATATGCCGGAAGATTGTGAGATTTTATCTTTTTTTAATTCACTTTCTGTAACATCTGAGTCTTTGACGCTATCTTCCGACAAAAGACTTTGGCCTGCGCCGGTATCAAATATAGTATTAATATCGTGGTTATTAACTTTTAAGACGACTTGCACTTTTGATGAATCATCAAATGGCGTTGTGTAGGGTGCAGTCGTGTAGCTTCCTGTCCAAGGTGGAATTTGGCTGTTACAACCTTCGACAGCAAAAAGACTAATCTGTTTTTGAGGCAAGTCTAGGTTAAGGTCATAATTGCGTAAAAAATCAGCCCCAAAAATACCGATGAAAGGCACACCCCCAACAGAATATTTGTTCTTATGTTCTACGGAGAGCATGTTGATGTCTCTGGCGTGGCCAGTGCCTAGTCCTAAGCTATCCAATGTAACGACGTTGGCAAACGTTTCTCCGCCAACGCCGCGAACTAATGTTGTTTGGGGTTGCATCGTTATGCCAAATGGCTCGATTTGATTAGACCAAATCAGGCTCTGGAAGGCGCCCGTGTCCACTAGGAACGCAGCAGGGTGACCGTTGACGGTTGCGCGTACTATTGGCGAGCCGTGATCATTCAAAACATCTAAAATACCGAGCGTAGCGATTTTGCAGGCATTTGGAGCTGAACAAGACGTTAAGGCCAAAAGTGGTATCATTGATAAAAGAAGAATATTTTTCATTAACTAACCTGCACTTAAAATTAAACGCTTGAAAATTTGTAATAATATTTTTCGTTTATGTAACTTAAAAATTACAAACCAAATGTCTAAGTGGCAAGTATCTTAGAAAAGTATGCGAGAGAGTGGATCTCATACAAAAAAAAGTAACTCCCCCAGCGTGTGGCTAGGGGAGTTGGTCTGTGCTTAAAGGCCGAAAATGCTGAACGGGTCGCTGGACCCAAACGCTGATCCGGAAGAAGAATTAGAACCTAGTACCGTTGTGGAGCTGTCTTGGATCAAGCCAAGGAGGTTAATATTTGCAAGATTTGCGCTAATATCACCGTAGCCGCCGAGACCTTGATAGCCATACCAAGAGTTAAGCGATGTGTTAGGACCGTTGATGAAAACTTGGACGGTTGGAGATAATGTGCCGCCACGCTTGGTCTGCACGGTATCAATAAAGGATTCAATTTTGCCATTTGGCATCAGGTAGTGAGAGTAGCTCTGGAATGCGTTCGGGTTTTGTTGCGCATTAGGTGCCCAATCCGCGCCTGCGGCGGTGTTCAGGTCGGTCGGGTTGCCGAGCATTAGGCCACTGCTATTGTTTAGCGGTACCCAATCGCTACGAATGCCACGGCCGTAGAAACCGTATTCACCGTCTGGGCCGTCCATGCCAGCAGCAAATGTTGTACGGTGGCTGATAGTTAGAAGATAATAATTACCATTTTTGATATACATCTGCGGGCGTTCGGTTTGATCGTTTACGCAGTTCGCAGAGACGAGTGGTGGTAGAAATTTCCACTGTGTCAGGTCTGAGTTAGTAGCTACCGCAAGGCCAATGTTGGCGCGCTGGAAAATCGCCCCAGATCCGTTAACGGCGTCCACTGTTTCTGCGTATTTGTCCCCGGTCTGGTAGCCTAGATCAGACGCATCACACGGGGTTTGACCGCGTACACCAGCTGAATTTCCTTCAAACACCATGAATGTTTTGCCGGGGTTTGCGGGGTCTTTGAATGTGTAGGGGTCGCGGAAAGAGAAATATTCGTTCTGCGCGCCAGTTTGGTAATATGTGCCGTCTGGCTGCAGCAGAGGGATATGCTTGTCGAAACCTGTGAACCAAACATGAGTGGCGTCAGCGTGAATTTTACCCTTAGCAATGCTGATGATTGCCTGAGGAGGGGTAATGTTTGCGCCAGAACTGTCACGGTTAAAGGCCATGTCAGTATAAAATGTCATGATCCCGTTGCTGCCTAGACCCTCAATACGGCTCGAGCCAGACCATTGAGCATTATCTGTGTATGCTTGGCCCGAATAAATAGCTTGGCTGCTACCCGCGGGGAAAAGGTCACCACCGTAAATCCACCCACCTGCAGCTGGGCGCAGTGCGGTCGGAATGTTTGCACGACGGTAGAAAAAGCCAATTTTCGCATGCGTATGGCGGTCGTCAAACGTATAGCCAGCGTTTTTATCTGCGGTTAGGCAAAAAATGACTTCCCAGCCGTTATAGCTGTACTGGTTGCCTGATGCGTCTGTCAGCGGCCAAGTATCCCAAACCCAAACCTTATCGCTGATAACTGGGAAGTTGACCGGGATAGCGGGCATTGTGAGGGCGGTTGGAAGTGAGTTTGCTCCAACTGCTGCGTTGGGGTTGGACATCGCTTTAATTTGTCGGGCATCGGCGCGTGTCCATTTTCCGGTATAGTTTTCATAAGGGTCGTGGGCAGCCCCTGTATGCGTAGAGGGGCAGGATAGCCGGGCTCAAGAGGAATTCTTTGTTTCATTGACTTAAAAGGCATGATGCCAGGTGCAGGTGCGTGCTGAGTATCCCGTAATATGCTTGCCAATGCTCCAGATAAACTTTGAGCGTGAGATGGCATTACAGACAATGCTGCAAGGCCTAGGCCCGCAATAAGGGGTCTTTTTTTTATCGCAACCATATAAGTTTTACCTCGCTCATTAGGGGGATAATATTTTCGCAACACCTGCTGTTAACATTTGGTTTACATTAATTAACAACAGTAAATGGATGTTAGACATTGTTTTAATGATTCGTAACCACTTAATATTTTATCGTTAATTTAATTATTTATAAAAAACTATTTAAGTGAGGGGTATTCGTAAATATTTCTAACAATAAAAATAAAATGCCAGCCTCATCAAAAATATGAGGCTGGCAAATTCACGTAATTAAAATTAGCAAGAAAGATAATTTCAAAAAAAATATTTTTTTTGAATATTAATTCCCTTTGATAGAGGAATCGATTGTTTTCTTCATCTGAGAAGGGTCAAACGGTTTGGAAATATATTTTCCAGGTGGATAAAATTGTTCAAGGTAATGATTATTCGCATGGCCAGAACTAAAGATAATTGGAATGCCATGTTGGTGAAAAATACGGGCTAAGGGGAGGGCGTCACCGTCTGTAAGCTTTACGTCCAGTATTGCGCAGCCAATTTTATGCGCACCTATATTTGCCAAGCCCGCAAGTGCGTCGTGGCATGATGGAAATGGGCCATAGCTTTCTAAGCCCATTTCGGTAAGCAACATTTCTATCTCAAGCGAGATCAGCAGCTCATCTTCAACAAGGAAAACACTCTTATTCATGGCTATAACAGCGTTTAGGAAGCGAAAGAGTTTTTGAAAAAAGGTTACCCTCTGCGTAGGTTTCGCTTGTTGCGCCGAGCTGCCTGATTGAAATGTCCTCTAGAATACGACCGAAGCCTTTTTCGTGAGAGAATGAGCGTTGGCGTTGTTTTTCTTCGCTCCATTTTAATAAAAGGGTCTCGCCCTGCATGCCCCATTCAATAGTCAAAGTCCCTTTTGCATCGGAATCAAGGGCACCATATTTGACCGCGTTAGTTGACCACTCGTGGAAAATGAGAGCAAGCGATGAGAGTGCGTCCTGATGAATTAAAATTGCAGGGCCAGAGATAGAGAGGTGTGCCAAGTCTTTGTACGGGGCCAAAATGGCGACAATTAAATCCCTCAGGGCGAGTTGGTCATGATTATGAGACGTGGGCGTCGCCGCGTGCGCTGTCCCTAACGCTACGATGCGCTCACGCATACTCTTGGCAAAATTAGGGACATTATCATGACGTTGGGCCGCAATAGTGATCATGCTGCCAATAATGGCAAACAGATTTTTAATACGATGGTTCATTTCCCGAACCATCAGCTCTCTCGTCTCAACCAGCGTGTGCTCAGGCGTTACATCAATAGAGACGCCAATAAGGGTAACGGGGTTCTTATGTGAAATCAGATGTCCGTAGCCACGTATCCATCGTGTTTCACCATTGGAGAGAATAACCCGGAAACTATAATCAAATTTCTCAACCCCTTTAATCGCGAGATCAAGCTTTTCGATGAGCAGGTTTTGGTCTGACGGGAAAATCAAAGCGCCCGTATGCGGGACGCTTGAATGCGGGTTAATGAAAGAGCCGTTGCCGATATCGAGCGTGTTTTGGGATATTGACGGGCAATAGGTCCAAATACCAATTTGTGCGGCCTTGATTGCAAGATTCAAGCGGTCACGTTCCGCTGAAAGCTGGCGTTCAAGTGATAATGCGTCAGTAATATCAGTAAATACGAGCGTAGCGCCGCTGATAGTGGCTGTATCGCTATGGTATGGGAGTATTTTTAGAGAGAAAACTCTATTTTGATCGCGTGTTGCAATACGCTTTTGTACAACCGCCCCACCTTTAGCAACATTAATTGCATCTAGATAATAGTCACCGATATCGAAGGAACTGGACACATCGGCGAGAGGGCGCCCTTTATCCGGGTTTTTAAGTGGGAAAAGATGCGTGACGGCGTGAGTGAAGTTACGAATGCACGCTTTATCGTCAATGACAATAACCGCTAGATTTGTAGAGTCCAAAAAGTTTTTAAGGTCAGTATTTGAAATGGATAATTGACCTATTTTTATCTTTAGTTCATCATTAACTGTAGAGAGTTCTTCGTTGGTAGACTGCAACTCCTCGTTCATTGACATCATTTCTTCATTGGAGCTTTTGAGCTCCTCATTCGCAGTTTCCAGTTCTTCAGTCGCCATGCGTAGGCTGTAGCGGGCTTGCTGTAGTTCGTTCTCTAACTGCTCGACGTGATCATGATTATTTTCAAAATCTTCGAAATCATCGTCTAGTCGAGTTGAGGGGGCCGCGGCCTCAAGGAAAACAATCAATAAGGTTTCGTTGTCGATAGGGTCGCAGGCGATATCGACGGTGTGCAGTACAAATTCAGCGCGTATTTCGATTTTTTTGGCAATAACCTTGCGTAATTTCGTCCGTGTTTCACGAATTACCGGGCCTAATACATTACGAAGGTCAGGCCCTGATAAAGTGAATATGTTTGCGCCATCAATGTTTGATACAGGGAAATTGAAATATCGGCCTAATTTTCCATAAGCCGAAATAATTTCATTTTCTTTATTTATCACAACGCTAGGTGGCGCATATTTGTGAAGAATATGATGGGCAATATTTTTATTGTTCTTTTTATCATTCGCTGAATGATCAGGGAAAATTCTTTCTTTTTTATTTTTCTGATGCCCAGAAGTAGGGAGCGAAAGAGGGTAGTTTTTTTGCTCGTGTGAGCGTGTAAATAGCCGAGCTTGTGCGTCGATAGTTGTAAAATACCCCTCAAACCGTCCCATGCTGTCCGAAGGTCCGAGGAATAGGAAGCGATCAGGCTTCGTCGCGAAGTGCAGGATTGGCACAACGGCTTTTTGTAGAACGTCATTAAAATAGATGAGGACGTTGCGGCAGGAAACAAGGTCTATTTTCGAAAATGGCGGATCGCGTAAGAGGTTGTGGTTCGAAAACCGGACCATGTTCCTAATGTAGGGCGTAATTTTGAATTTGTCTGAGAGGGGGGTGACGTAACGCTCCTTGAACCTCTCGGGAATATCGACCAACGAGGCAAGAGGGTACGTGGCTTCGCGGGCTACAGAGAGCATTTGTTCATCAATGTCAGACGCGAATATCTGAACGGTTATGCGGTTGTTGAGACCGGACATACGAATGGTTTCAGCAAAAAGCATTGCTATGCTGTAGGCTTCTTCACCACTTGAGCAGCCGGGCACCCAAACTCTTAACTCATCATGGGGAAGAGTTTTGTGCACTAATGGCTCAATGACCTTTTCGTGCAGTTGCTTGAAAGCGTCGGGGTCACGGAAAAATTTTGTGACATTTATAAGGAAGTCTTTGAATAAAGCTTGGCTTTCATTCGGGTCATTTTTTATGAGTTGTAAGTATTGAGCTTCTGATTCAATGCCAACAATATGCATTCTGCGGGCTATACGACGAAGTAAAGTCGAACGTTTATAATTTGAAAAATCATGCCCTACTGCCAGGCGAAGTTCTCTGCAGAGTTCATCCATTTGTTCATGTATAAAAGAAATATTGGCGTTAAAAGGGGCTTCTTCAACTCTTTTAATGTAATCTTGAAGGTGTGGGATAATGTCAGAGGGGTTTAATTGAAAATCCATTAGTCCTGTACTAATCGCAGAGAGTGGCATACTGTCATAACGAGCGGTATCTGGTGCTTGAGCAATACAAATACCTCCATTTTCTTTAATGATTTGTGCTCCGACCGTGCCGTCAGCGCCTGTGCCGGAAAGGATAACGCACGCAGCATTATTTTTCTGGTCAAGGGCGAGGGATCGGAAAAAATCGTCTATAGGACGGCGCAAGCCGCGAGGTTGTGCAAAATCGGTAAGTTGGAGCTGACCCCTCTCTAAAAGCAAACCGTGACCCGGCGGGATAATGTAGACGTGATCGGAGAGTAATTTTTCCCCGCCCTCACATTGTAGGACAGTTAACCCTGTGTGGCGGTCGAGCAGCTGCGCGAGGAGGCTATTATAGTCTGGGTCTAGATGTTGGACGATGACAAAAGCCATATTTGTGGGGCATTGCGCCGCTGTGAACATGCTGCGAAGTGCTTCGATGCCTCCAGCTGAAGACCCTACACCGACTACAAAAGGAGAAGACTTGGTGGTGCTGGTCTGAGCGGTGGGTTCATATGTAGGAAGCATCAATTTGGTCCAACATGATTTTCGCCTGTGCAATGGTTGCAGCAGCATTGGCGACGACAGAGAGAGAGCCAGAAAGAATTAGATTATTATTCCTAATTATACTGGGAATATTTGTTAAAGTATTTTCCAGGTTATTTTCGTAATTAGAAATCATGTTGGGGTATGTGTGGCTTACATTAAATTGTGAGGCAAATAAAAATTCTGTTTTCCCAATAGAGTTTTTCAACTTTGACATAAATAATAAATTTACAAAGGGGGTATTATCTTTTTTAAAGTTTATTAGGGGAGTGCGTATGCTCTCTATGTCATCATTGTTAATAAAATCTCTGATTTTTTTTCTATTTTCTGTGTTCGGGGAGTTTTTTTGGAGTAAGCGACAATTTTTACCGTAGAGTTCAGTACCGTTATAGCCCGTTAATTGTTCAAAAGATGGATTTACATAGAGTAAAGGTTCACCATATTCTGTGGATGCTAGGGAAATCGCTACTGTAGCACTTTCACAATATTTCAGTAATTGAGGGGGTAGCGACATTAAAGGGTCCGTACGGTAGTTGAAGACGATAAAAAATTAAAGAGACTATATTGAAGAAAATGGCCCTTTAAAAGGGTTTTATTTTTATTGAAGTGTTCCTTCTCTAATAAAAAACAATTCTAGGGAGAGTATGATTATCTCCCTAGAATTTTCAAAAAAGCTATACAGATAAGTATCTTCTGCTTGCCCAAATAAGAGATTTTGTATTTTCACTGTGTATTTTGATCGATAGTATTTTTCCGAATACTACCGTATGTGTGCCGATATCTTTCATGTCTGATATTTCACACTCTAAAGATACCAGTGCTTCATCTAAAATAGGCTGATTATACTCTCCGCGATGCCAAGTGCCTGCTTCAAAACGTTCGTCCATTGGAACAGCGCTGGATGCAAAACGGTTTGAGAGATCTTCATGACCTTCAGAAAGAAGATTGACGGCGAATTTTCCGTGCTCAACTAATTTGGGGTGCGTTTTAGCTTGTCGATTAATACACACCAGAAGGGTCGGAGGTGTATCTGTCACGCTAGAGACAGCTGAAGCCGTAAAGCCATATCTGCCGTTTTCCCCATCTGTTGTAATAATGGTTACAGCGCTGGCTAGCCGGGCCATAGCTTCACGGAACAGTTGAATATCGGGCTGTGTAGCGGTGTTGCTCATTCGATCTCTTCAGGGTCATGTATAAATTTTCGGGCCAAGTATGCGGTTATTCTTGCTCCACTCAAGTTCTTTCTTTTGGGGCGCGTTTAGCCATCTGAAAAACCGAGGAACTGGGGGATGGTACCTTGAGTGAGGTGCTCTCAATGTTTGTGTCGCGCAGCGTGAAATCAGCCTGAAGGTTACGGGCCAAAGTAAGCCAGTAACTCTCCTTCTTGCGCATTACTGTTTTTTTGAGCGCGAGAGAGCAAAGCCTAGGCCTACGAGCAAAAAACCCGCCAACTCAATAGCTTCTATGTGCTCGTGCAAAAAAAACGAGGCAAAGATAGTCCCAAAAACAGGCATCAAATAAAAGAATATGCTAGCTTTACTGGAGCCAACTTGTTGAACGCTGTAATTGAACAACAAAAAAGCAAGCAAGGAAGGCCCAATGGCCAAATAAAATATGGCATACAGGCTTGTTGTATTGAGGCTTGGTAAATGCGTGGTTGTTAACGCTTCGAGAGGCAATAAGAGCAAGCTAGCGCAGGCGAAAGTAACGAAAAGAAAACTACTCGGGTGTAATGGTGGTTTGCATCTCAGTAAGGCTGCATAGGCTGATTGTGACAGCATGGCCAGCCCGGCTAAAATCGTACCCATGTTCAAGCTGCTGCCAGCTGCGCCGGGCTTGCCAAGAATTACACATAAAACACCCGCCGCAGCGAAACCCATAGCAATGAGCTGGCGCAGGGAAGGTTTTTCCCCGAACAGAATAAAACCAAATCCTAAAATGCTTATGGGCATTGCAGATTGAATAAGAAGGGCTGAGGTTGCTGTTGTCTGGCGTACGGCGAAATAAGCTAATGTGTTGCTGCCAGCAATCCCCAGTAGAGAGAGCAACACAAGTATCGGTAGGCTTTTGCGGATGGCATAGAAGTCTTTTTTCAGGTTCGGCAGCGCAAAAGGGGCAACTAGCAATGCCGCGAGGGTAAAGCGGAGAAAAGATAGGTTAATGGGCGTCAGGGAAGCAGGGATAGCGCGCCCCAGAACGTAATTACTGGCCCAAAAACATGTCGCTAATACAAGAAAAGCGTAAGGTGCGTTAAGCGATTTAGCGGGCGATATGCTGTTGCTCATGCCACGCCTGCAGCAATGAGTGATTTAAGAGCCGTGCCAAAGCGCTCAACATCGCCATCACGAAACCCTGCAATGTTTATACGGCCGGAATGCGCCATATAAATTGCATGCTGCGAGCGCAGCCACTCAACTTGATTGGGGGAAAGGGGGAGGGTTGCAAACATGCCTTTACCCTGAGTGAGAGGGGCTAGATTAATATGGCCGACCTGCCCCAAGCGCGCCAAATCTTCTCTGAGGGAGAGGGTACGACGGCGCATCTCTTCGAGTTCAGTGCGCCAAAGATGCGTCAGTTCTTTGTCCTCTAGGATCAAGCGTACGAGTGCAGCGCCGTGATCAGGTGGCATGGACCAGTTCGTGCGCGCTAAGCAGAGAATGTTCGACAGAATGCAGTCAAGCTGCTCTTGATCGGGGGATGTGACGTAAACTGCGCCCGTGCGTTCGCGGTACAGTCCAAAGTTTTTGTCGCAGGAATACGTTAAAATGCCAAAAGGAGCGGCCGCTAAAACGGTTTGCAGTCCAAAGGCGTCTTCGCTCCATCCGCTACCAAGGCCTTGGTATGCAATATCGATAAGAGGCAGAAGGTTCAGTTTTGCGATGTGTTGGGCAATGATACCCCATTCATCAGGTGTGGGGTCAATACCAAGTGGGTTATGGCAGCAGCCATGTAGCAAAACAGCATCCCCTGAAGACGCCGTAGCCAGTGTGTCTATGAAACCGGCTAAATTAAAGCTCTGATTGATAATGTCGAAGCAGGGGATAGCAATGATCTCCAGGCCCACTTGACGAAAAATAGCATTATGGTTGGCCCACGTTGGACTTGCTAGAAAAATGCGCTTTACCCCGCTTCGTACGAGGAGTTCAGCCGCTAGCCGAAGGGCACCTGTTCCGCCGGGGGTTTGAATGCCGTCAATAAAACGGTCCGGCAAAGACGAGCCAAACAATAAAGCTGCAATGGCCTTCACAAAGCCTTTGTCGCCTTCTGGGCCTAAATAAGATTTGCTTTTTTGAGATGCGAGCAACCGTTCCTCTGCCGCCTTAATGGCGCGCATTACAGGCGTAAGACCTAAAGCATCTCGAAAAACTCCCACACCAAGATCAATCTTGTGGGGGCGTGGATCTTCCGAAAAGGCAGTTATTAATTGCAGAAGAGGGTCATTGGGTTGTGAGGTTAGTTTTGAAAAAGGCATGCACGGGGATCCAAAAAAATAATACCAATATTACGGCTATTAAAGCGCAATGTCCGTGTTTTTTGTCGTATTTTGACCTATTATCTGCGGGGTTAATGCGTCTTTTTAAGAAAATATGAATGTTTGATGTATGGAGGGCGTGATGCTTGATCGGTTTGATACTTTAATTCTCGATATTTGGCAGCAATGGGGGGATATCGGCCCTCAAGGCATGAGTGAAAAAGTTAATCTGTCGGCCTCACAATGCTCAAGGCGTATGCAGCGACTGCGTTCTGAGGGGTATGTCCGGAACATTTCTGCCGTTTTGGATGTGGCAAAAATAAAAATCGGCGTACGCGCTTACGTCTTGCTTACAATGCATTCTCATAGTGCAGATTGTTTGAAGCGTTTTAGAGATGCAATTATGGCAATGGACGAGGTGCAAGAATGCCAAACTCTCACAGGTGGATATGATGTAATATTAAAAGTCTCAACGTGTGATTTGACGACTTTCAATCAATTTCTAAATGAGAATCTTCTATCAATGCCCGAAGTTTCTACTGCTCACTCAAGTATTGTTCTTGATGATATTAAAAGTACTACAAATTTAACTTTGAAATATTCTGAATAAATTTCAATTTTACTTTCTATTGATAATCATTCTCATGTATTCGCAAAAATAATACTTTTACATTTTCTGGGCGTGTGTTAGCTGGGGGGCAGAAAAGGAGAAACCAGATGCCAGTTAAAGACCAAAAAGTTATCGACTTCCTAAACGCACAGCTTTCAAACGAGCTGACAGCTATCAACCAATACTTCTTGCATTCACGTACATTGCGCCACTGGGGCGTGACGCATCTGGCGAAAAAAGAATACGATGAATCAATCGAAGAAATGCACCACGCTGATTGGTTGATCGAACGCATCTTGTTTTTGGGCGGCCTGCCGAACGTTCAGCGTCTTAACCAGATTCTTATCGGTGAAAGCGTAGAAGAAATTCTCAAGTGCGACCTTCAGATCGAAAAGAAGGCACTTGAAGATCTACGTGATGGGATTGAGTATTGCGAGAGCGTGCGTGATTACGTGTCACGTGACCTCATGCTCAAAATTCTCGTCAATGAAGAAGAGCATGAAGACTTTATTGATCGTCAGTTCGATCTCATCCGTCAGGTTGGCATTGAGCGTTACATCCAAAAGAACTCAGCACCAGCAACAGAACAAGAGTAAGATTTTTTTCTTCTCAAGGAAGGGTGGGCTTAGTCCCGCCCTTTTTTTATGCCCGCTGCTCAACAAATGATGTTGAGGCATTTTTCTGTATCATTGCACGGTTTTGAAGCGCTTCTTTTAAAAGGCACATCATGCCCGGCACGCAGTTGCCGCACTGAGCACGGCATTTACGGGCAGTATAAATCTCAGCTGGTCGCGAGGCCCCGGATTGAATGGCTGCCTCGACGTCACGGTGAGATAGAGCGTTGCATGAACAGACAATCATAACTGTCTGTGATCCTTCGGTGTTGCGAATGAGTATCACTTTATATGCGATGATAATTATTCGCAAATGCAAAATCACTGCGATTTGATTTTTTCTCATCGCATGGGGGGAGGCGAGGTCTAGTGCCTTTGCATTGATGCGATGCGGGAAAGCTTATAAGTCACTCGCCATTAGTGTTGTTTGAGTGTGATTGGTGGTTAGAATAATGTGGCGTTTTCTGTTGTTGTCAGGCGTGCTGCTTTGCACAGTGCAGGTTGCCACGGCCGATGAGCAGTGCGCAGCATTGTTTTTTAAAGGCCAGTTGCCAAGGGATTTGCAGAGTGGGGACTGGGGCCAGCAGGCGTTTCTTTGCAACGCAGAGTATGCAGCAATGGTCTCATCGAGAACAAAAAGCCCTTTGTGGTCTGCAGAAGATTTAACAGCAGAAAATGTTGAAGCAGCACGAAACACAAATAGAATTAATGATTCCCGCGAGGATCCACGCCTTACAAGAGGTATGAGAGCAACGCTGCAAGACTACCGTGATGTTGGGTATGACCGCGGGCACATGACCCCTAGCGGGGACGAACCGGGCGCAGAGGCGCAGGACCAATCCTTTTTTCTGAGTAATATTGTCCCGCAGACGGCTGAACTTAATCGCGGGCCTTGGGAAGGTGTTGAAAGCGCCGTGAGAGGGTGGGCCGAGCAGGAAGGGGAATTGTTTGTTGTAACAGGGCCGGGATACGATCCGGACCATCTGGCTGCAACCGTCGGTATACACTCAATCCCTGTGCCAGACGTTATATGGAAGGCAGTGTATGACCCTGCCGGGCCTGGAGCGGGTGTTTATATTTGTACAAACACACATAAGCCCCAGTGCAAAATCACATCCGTGGCAACGCTTACGCAATTGGTTGGGATTGATCCGTTTCCGGCTTTGTCAGAAAGTTTGAAAAATCAAGTGTCATCTATGCCGCCAATTCGTGAAAGCCCGCATGCGGTCAAGAGCAGAACTGGCTCAGAGAAATTGCTTAATGAATGGGGAAGCAAAATGGCCCAGAAAGCTTTGAAAGCGCTTTTGCATGCGTTGTCGAGAGGATGAGGTAGAGGCCTGATTTAGGGCGAATAACCTGTAAGCCTGAGTGTCTAGTCACTGTAACCGTTTGGATGGTTTTCACGCCAACGTAGGGCGCTGCCGACAATAGTGTCTATGTCGTTAATTTTGGGCTGCCATCCCGTTTCTTGATGAATTCTCGAAAAATCCGCAGTTAGAACGCTCGGATCCCCCTCACGACGCGCTGCCCACTCCCAAGGTACGCTCCTGCCAGACACACGCTCGACGCTCTGGATAATTTCAAGGTTACTATACCCTTTGCCATTGCCCAGATTATAGGTCACGGAGCGATCACAAATCTGGTCAATAACGCTTATATGGGCATCCGCGAGGTCCGCAACGTGAATGTAATCTCGGATGCAGGTTCCATCCGGTGTGGGGTAATCATGCCCAAAAAGTTTCAGGGGAGGGCGGCGCCCAAGCATTGCATCAATGGCCAGCGGAATAAGGTGCGTTTCGGGCCTGTGGTCTTCGCCCAAGCGTCCGCTGATATCTGAGCCAGCAGCGTTGAAATAGCGAAGGCAAGCGTGCTTCATTCCGTGAATACGATCTGCCCATAATAGTGCACGTTCAACGAAAAATTTGCTTTCTCCATACGGGGAGCCTGGATCGACTAACGCATTATCCGGTATCGGTGGAAGACGATCTACTCCGCCAAAAAGTGCCGCAGTCGAAGAAAATACGAAGCGTTTGACACCATACTTTGTGCAAGCATCTATGAGATTAAGTGATGTGAGCGTATTTTGGCGCAGATAATGATAGGGCTCGGCCATGGATGCCCCTACGAGCGAAATAGCCGCAAAGTGCAAAACGGCGTCCCAAGGCCCTTGCGCGACAAGTCTGTCGACCGCTGATGAATCTACAAGATCAATGTGCTCGAACTGAGCGCCGCTTGGAATTGCCTTGCGGTGCCCAGTGCTTAGATTGTCGAGAATGACAACATCGTGGCCGGCATCAAGAAGGGTGAGTGCGACGTGGCTCCCGATAAATCCGGCACCGCCCGTGACGAGGTAACGCATTGGAATAACTTTCTACAAATCAGGAAAAAATAAAAGCCTGAGGCCGAATGCTGAGGGTGCCCTGATACGGGATGAAAAAAGGGTAAGGAGATGCAGCTTAGTTCTGTGTTGTGATGATGGCCTGTTCCCTAGTGTCCAAGGTGGTGCCCGCCATTAGCGTTTTCAGTCGAAGAAATATAGTCTTCAACCTTTGGTGTTGCGGTGGTGGAAAGGTGCTTTGGTTGAAGGAGCAGATTTTGCCGTTTAGCTACATGTGTTTAAAAGCAAGCCTTTCTTCAACGTAGTAGCGTTCTAAAGCGTGGGCGCATCTAAGATGCGGTGTAGGGTCTGGTTTCTGCGGTTGGCGTCCGCAGTGAGATTAGTATTGAATGCAAAAACAGAGTGAATAGTTCCTGAATAAGCATCAAAATGGGCATAACAATGAAAAAAATTATTATATCCCTGCTTACACTCTTCTTGATATTCCCGGCTCAAGCAGAAGAAATTCAATGGCCACCTGAGGAAGGCGCTAAAACTCCGGGTAATGCTCTCGCGTGGCCTACAACGTTGGCACCAGTACAGCAATCCGTAGCGGCAATGCTGAACGATGGTGGAAGCGTCTTGTTGGTTAATGACGGAAAAACTGGCCCTGTGTTAGCATTGCGTTACAAAGGTAAGGTGGTTCTCTGCTATGTGGTACCTGCCCCGGTTGGTGGTGTGCCGACTTCTCGTTGCTGGCGTCTTAATTAAATATTTTCTAGGTGAGTTAAGTGGAAAACATACCGGGCTTTACGTTCTTTGCCAAAGCCTTCGATTACTTCGAGGAGTTGGCAATGCTTATCTTGACGGTCAGCATCTCTGTCGTGGCATGCGTGGGGCTGTTCCACGTCGTAGTGGCTGTAATCCGAATGCTCATGCAAACAGGGTTAAATCCGACAAGTCCAGACGTTTTGCAGGCTCTTTTTGGAATGTTCTTTACAGTGCTTATAGCGCTTGAATTTAAACACTCCATACTGGTGATGCCAGACGCACAAGCTCACAGTCTTACGCGTATGCGCTCAGTTCTTCTGATTGGCATGATGGCGACCGTTCGTAAGTTTATCGTGCTGGATCTGAACGGTATTAATGTGCCAGAGATGGTCGCTCTGTCGGGCGCTGTGTTGGCTCTGGGTATTGTGTATTGGTTGGTGCGCCTAAAAATAGGTCAGAGTTCAGCGTCTTAGTTGGAAACACTGTCAGCCCAGTTAAAGACTGGGCTGACAGTTTGTATAAGTGTTATACGTTGTAGGCTGTGTCCACGAGCACAACTTCTGCATCTTCCAAAGCGCGTACTTTCAAGATTTTGGTCTGCGAAATTGCAGCCCCGTCACGCGTTTGAACATGCGTCCCCTCAATTTCAACCGAACCTGTAGCAGGGACTAAATATCCCAAGCGCTGTTCGCCAAGAGGGTACTCGATGGTTTCACCTTTACGGATAGTGGCTCCGATAACTCTCGCATCTGCGTGGATACGCAGCGCGTCAGTGTCTTGCTCAAATCCCGAGGCCAAAATAGTAAACTGATTAGAGCGTTCTCCTTTGGGAAAGCTGCGGGTGCCCCAAGATGGAGCGTGGCCATTTCTGTTGGGTAAAATCCAAATTTGGAACAGGCGCGTGGTTGTATCTTCCAGATTGTGTTCGCTGTGGAAGACGCCTGTCCCGGCGGACATTACCTGAACGTCCCCAGCCTCTGTACGACCTTTATTGCCAAGGCTGTCTTCATGGGTAATGGCACCTTCGCGTACATAGGTGATAATTTCCATGTTCTTGTGCGGATGTTTACCGAAGCCTGTTCCTGCAGCGATGGTGTCATCATTCCACACGCGCAGGTCGCCCCAATGGGTGCGCTGTGGATCGTAGTAATTGGCAAATGAAAAGTGGTGGTTGGCGTCGAGCCAGCCATGGTTGGCGTGACCCAAAGATGCAAAAGGGCGTAGTTCGATCATCTGTTGTCTCCTAGTTAGGCGTCGTCTTTGTTTGATGATCACTGTAGCTTTGAGTCTGTAGTTATTATATAGAAATAAAATAAACGTATCGTTTCCAATTTTTGATGATAGGGCGTAGCAATGCGATTGCCAGATTTCGAGGGATGGGCGATTTTTGCAAAAGTGGCCGAACGCGGATCTTTTACGCGCGCCGCAGATGAATTGCAGCTTTCCAAGCCTACGGTATCCAAAGCCGTAAGCCGTTTGGAGCAATCGCTTGGTGTTGCGCTGTTCAGTAGAAACTCACGGCAGATGTCTTTGACAGAAGTGGGGCGCTCACTCATAGGGCATGCTAACCGTATCATTGCCGAAGCTGAAGCGGCAGAGAATGAGGCAAAAGGGGGAACGCTCAGCCCGTCAGGTCTTATTCGAGTGACCGCGCCAATGGCGTTTGGTATCAAACACATCGCACCGCTCTTGCCCGAATTTTTGACCCAGTACCCAGATATAGACGTCAATATCGATTTTAGTGACTCGTTGGTCGATCTTGTCGCGGAAGGCTACGACGTTGCATTGCGTATAGCATCTTTGGCAGATTCAGCCCTACGTGTGCGGCGGCTCTGTGGTGTTAGATTGATGCTTGTGGCTGCCCCGCAATATCTTGAGCAGATTGGCTATCCCAAACATCCGAGGGAGCTCGCTGATTTTAAGAGCTTTGTTTACACTAATAATTCAGCGCCGGGCATGTTGCGCCTCAGGCACCAGATTAGCGGGCGCGAGCATGTGCTGGCCCAGCAAGCGCGTATGAGATCGGACAACGCAGAAGCATTTCTTCCAGCTGTAGAGGCGGGGCTCGGTTTTGGTTTGTTTCCTGAATTTATGATTTGGGAAGGGCTGCGCGATGGCAGGCTTATTGAAATTTTACCAGAATGGCGGGTGTCTGATATCGCCCTGTATCTGGTCATGTCGGGAAGCGCGCTACGCCCTGTCAGGGTGTCTGCTTTTCTGGACTACATGACAAAAGCTTTTGAAGAGCCGTTATGGTGTCAGCGGTGATCGGGTTATGGTTTATACCAAACATTCGGATTGGGAGTGCGGCGCATGAAGTATCACATAAGAATTATGCTGGGTGTGGTTTTCGTTGGGTGCTGCAATACACAAAGCTACGCGCAAGTTTCGGGCCCGTTGGACCAAAGCACAATCATGACACGGCCTCTTTTTGAGCCTACGCGCCGTGGCAAGCATATTGACCAGCCACAGAATGATTTGCCCGTCGTGACAGGTATTGTCGGGAGTAAAAATGGTTGGACGGCTATTTTCGCGGGTGAACCGCAAGCATTAGGGGCATTAAACTTGAGCGCAGGTGCGGATATTAACGGCTGGCACATTGTTTCTGTCACGCCACAAGCAGTGCAGCTTCGTCGTGGAGACGAACAACAAAATATAATTCCCAAAACAGTCTTTAATGCAAATCATCCGCAAGTAAAAATTGGCAACTAATACGTGTTGTTAAAATATATAATTTAATTTATTGTTTGATAACTCGGTGATTTCCTTAATTCTTGGTGTTTGGTTGCGTTGGGATTGTCAGATTCATAAAATGTTCATAAGCGTTTCGTCCCGTAAGCTTGTAGGGAGTGCGCGTCTGAGCAGGCCAGACAACACGAATGTGAGCCTTTAAGGCTCGTAAGAATTTTAAAGGTGATCAAAGTGTTGGTAAAACGATCAAAATTGGCGCTTTCAACGGCTTTAATGCTCAGCGTGTTCAGTGTGGGTGCAGTATGCGCGGCTGATGGCGACTTTGATTGGCAAAGTGGTACGCCCAGCCCGGAGGTGCATGACCGTGCTCGTTCGTTTCCAACACGTACACCGATCAAGCACTTAGTCGTCATATATCAAGAGAACGTCTCGTTTGACCATTACTTCGGGACTTACCCCCACGCGGCAAACCCGACTGGTGAACCCTCTTTTACAGCTTCAGAACATACCCCAACTGTAAATAATCTTCGTTCGTCAAATTTGCTGTCTCAAAACCCCAACACTAATCCGGCAAATGGAAGCGGCGCTGCACTGCCGTTTCGCCTGGATCGTTCTCAGGCCAGCACAGCTGACCAGAACCACGCATACACAGCCGAGCAGCGTGCCTACGATAATGGCAACGCCGATTTATTCCCCCTTTATACGGGGCGTGGTTCGTCTGGCGGAGTGGGGGCATTTGGCACCTCCGGGCAGGTTCTTGGATATTATGATGGCAACACTGTAACGGCGTATTGGCATTACGCTCAGCGTTTCGCGATGAGCGATAACAGCTACAGCGACACTTACGGCCCTTCAACGCCGGGTGCATTAGAGGTTGTGTCAGGGCAAACGAACGGCCTGAAAATCCGTATGACTTCAGCCAAGCCCGCTACGGCTACGAAGTCATCTGCCTTTGTGGATGACGGGCAGGGCGGTTATACAATGATCAACGATATTGACCCGTCTTACGACGTTTGTTCGTCGGCGACGGATCAAGGAAGCATGACTGGCCACAATATCGGTGATCTATTGAATCAGCGCGGTATCACGTGGGGCGGCTTCATGGGGGGGTTCAACCTTGGCGCCGTCAATACGGACGGGTCCACGTCGTGCCAGCGTTCAACCTACTCTACCATCGTTTCTCAGAATGTTGCGGATTACATTCCGCACCATAACTGGTTCCAATATTACGCATCCACATCTAACCCGACACATGCACGCCCAGTTTCGATGCATTCTGTTGGCTATAGTATCGTTCCGGACTCGCAGCAGACAGAACCAGCTAACCACGAATACGATCTGGAAGATTTTTATTCCGCAGTTAAAGTTCACAACTTCCCGGCCGTATCTTTCGTGAAAATGCCGGCGTATCAGGATGGCCATGCTGGCTATTCAGATCCGCTTGATGAGCAGTCAGGCGTTGTGAAGCTGATCAACTTTATCCAGAAACGTCCTGAG
The DNA here is from genome assembly GCF_006542335.1 of Neokomagataea tanensis. Taxonomy (GTDB): domain Bacteria; phylum Pseudomonadota; class Alphaproteobacteria; order Acetobacterales; family Acetobacteraceae; genus Gluconobacter; species Gluconobacter tanensis. The sequence continues at coordinate 1,949,937 of NZ_CP032485.1, forward strand.
TGGCGTGATACAGCTGTCATCATCGCCTATGATGACTCTGACGGTTGGTACGACCATGCATATACTACGCCCACACGTAGTTCATTTGCATCCGTTGATCAGGTGAATGGTAATGCCGTCTGCGGCACAGGCGAAGCACCAAAAGGCGTGCAAGGAAAACCTGTCAACGGGCGCTGCGGGCCAGGAACGCGTCTTCCTCTTATCGTGGTTTCTCCGTGGGCGCGTACGAATTTTGTCGGCCATAAGTTGACGTCACAGGCTTCTGTTCCAAAGTTTATCGAAGATAACTGGCTTGACGGAAAACGTCTGGGTCAGGGCTCGTTCGATGCAAAGGCCGGGTCGCTGGACGAGTTGTTTGATTTTAGTCAGGACCCGCAAACAGGGACTCTCATCCTTGACGAGAACACAGGCGATATCAAGCATAACGGAGAGCATCACCCGCACCATGACCCGGCAGGAAATGACAACCCACCCGCACCACCAGCGCCGCAAGGCGGATTGTGGGGCTTTCTGTCAGGGCTGTTACCATCTTGGCTTTTGGCCTTTTTTAACTAAGTTCTATGCGTAAATTCATCTTCACGGTGCAGCTCATTATGAGCTGCACTACTTTGGCTTTTTTCGACACGGTCTCGACTGCCCATGCGCAGGATTTAGCGCGTTGCGCTCCGGCGGCCGATGGGAGTAATCCTTGCCCTGTGACCTTACACCGCCCCGTTGACGCGCCACTGTCGGCGATGGCGGAAATTGGCAAGATCATTTTTTACGACAAAAATTTATCAGGTTCCGGGCGTATGTCCTGTGCATCTTGTCATGCGCCAGAACAGCATTATGGCCCTCCGGGGGAAAGATCTGTCTTCCTGGGAGGTCTCGGGCTGGATCAGCAGGGGCGCCGGGCTGTTCCCACTCTGACTTATGCGGAGCGTCGGCCGAATTTTAGCATAGGGCCAGATAATGCCGTTTCAGAAACGGCCCCAACGTTAAGCGATACAACGGCTACAAGTGCCACGAATAGAGGCTCAAAAAGCGCCAGTAACACATCGTCATCAGCGGCGAACATGGTGCCCCAAGGCGGGCTATTTTGGGATGGTCGAGCGGATACTTTGCAAGCTCAGGCGGAGGGGCCTTTGTTTGATCCTGCCGAGATGGCCGAGACGCATAAACAAGCGCTAACCTATCTCGGGCGTGCACCGTATGCAAAAAACCTACGCCTTCTAGCAGGGATACCAGACGGGCAGGCGCCAGAATTGTTATTAAGCGAGGCTCTATTCGCGCTGGCGCGTTACCAAATCGAAGCCAAGAGCTTTCACCTTTACAATAGTAAGTTTGATTTGTGGCTCGAGGGTAAGGCCAAATTCAGCGCTCAAGAAACAGAGGGCTATCTGGCTTTTAATGACCCCAAACGCGGGAATTGCGGCGCCTGCCACCTCGATACGCCTACCCCTGAAGGCTTTCCGCCTCTTTTTACGGATCACCAGTACGAGGCATTAGGTGTCCCGAGGAATATGGCGATTACTCTTAATCACAACCCTAACTATTATGACTTAGGTGTTTGTGACCGTGAGCCAAATGGACGAAAGACGCTCTCTGCTTACTGCGGTATGTTCGCGACCCCAACTCTTCGAAACAGCGCGACACGACATGTTTTTTTCCATAATGGTATCTACCATACGCTAGAGCAGGTTCTGGACTTTTATGCTTTAAGAGATGTCCAGCCAGAACGGTTTTACGGCAGCGATGCCCCCAATGACTTACCAAAACAATACCAAGACAACCTAGACCGCACAGATGCGCCGTTCGGAGGTAAAAAAGGGGAGAAACCCCAACTAAGCGAGCATGATCGGGCCGCAATAGTGGTGTTTCTTAAGACGTTGACGGATCAACCTCTGCAATAAAAGTCAAAGTGATGTCTGGCTCTAACAATGACGCTCTGGCAAGGTAAGCGAAGATAAGAATTCGGGCAGGGGAGCGTCTTGCGTTTTTGGTGGCACATCTACCAGCAAATAAGGGTGATCAAACCTAAGGCGCATGTCCCTGTTAAAGCAGGCTCAAATGATGCCGGGTTTGCTCTGCTTTTGGTGCTCTGGACGCTCGCTTTCCTAGCGCTGATCGGTACGCATGTTTTGCTTCAAGGCCGCACAATGGTGGTGGAGGCAAGCGCATACCAACAACAAGCAATGCTTGAATTGACTACGGACAGTGCAATTCGTCAGGAGCTTTATACGCTCATTTTGTCCTCTCCGCATGTTCCCGCAGGGATAGGAAACTGGCATGAGCGGGATGACGGCCTTTTTCGGATTATGACGCGTGTGCAGTTGGAGCGCGGGCAGGTTAATCCGAGCCTTGTAACGCAGGACTTGCTTGCTGCTGTCATGCAAAGTAGTGGCATTCCTACGCAAGATGCTGAAAGAGCGGCGGCTGCATTGTTTAATTGGCGTGGACACCCTCTTTTAGGCGCGGCACCGCCGGCCATAAATATGGGGCCTGCGGACATGGGCAATAAATGCTCTCTCACGCATGGGCCATTTCATAGCTTCGACGATATGGCTGCTCTCCCCGGCGTAGGGGAGGCCATTATTCACAAAATTGCTCCGTCAATTTCCCTGTCTGCAATGCAGTACCCAACAGCACAAGGTGCTGTGCCAGCTGTTCAATCTGCTCTTGCGCGGCTAGGGCGTTCCAACAACCAGAATGTTACAACATGGTCATCACAGTCCCCGTCTTTAGGAGGAGGGGTGAGCGTTGTTGTTGAGGCGATGGCACAAAACGGGAATAATACGCAAAGGCGTAGAGCGCATATAGTTCTGATGCCAGATGCAGAACCTGAACCTTGGCATGTTTTGCGGTGGGAAACTGTACCCGCGAACGCGCCCTAGCGGGTGCCGCCTCCGTAAAGTTTGCGCGCTTCATTTATAATCCGCTGCTGGTAATGCTGATTAAGCGCCGGCGTATGAGAATGATAGTCGCCGATTGCTTCCATGAGGTTGCCGTGCGTTTCATTTAAAAAGCTACGCAGAATTAACGCTGATGCTGCAAGATTGAAGCAGTTATCCGACACTAAACGGGCGGCCGTTTGTGTGGGAGACATATGTACAATTTGGGCGAGAGGTTTGATCCATAGGGAGTTAATTTGCATCAACCCCATGTCAAAACTGCCGTCGGAATTAGAGTGAACAGAACCCGCGCGCCCGTGTTCTACCTGCCAGATGGCGGGTAAAACTCGTTCAGGGATGTTGTAGCGCAATGCTGCGGCAAGCATGCAGGCAAAAAGCGGGGCAGGCATGATGTATCGCTTTGCAACAATACAGGACGTCCTACTTTGCGGTGGACGAAACCTGTCGTAGGGTGAATGTCTTATTAGATACGCAGCTTACACTACGAACAATATTTAGAGTGTAGCCTTTTGGTGGCATAAAAGGAAAGGTTAGTCATGAAATTGCTTACAGATCGTTTCAAAGACGACGCACGTAATGATGAGGGTTTCACGCTATTAGAAATTCTCGTTGTGCTGGCAATTTTAGGACTTTTAGTGGGTTTGGTTGCTCCCGCTGCGCTGCGCCAATTGGGCAATGCCCGGGTCTCTGTAGCAAAGCAGTCAATCGCCCGAATTGGTTCCGTGCTAGATATGTACAAGTTGGACACAGGCTCATATCCATCAACAGAAGATGGTCTTGACGCTTTGGTACATAGACCGGGTACATCCGAAGGATGGAACGGGCCTTATTTGAAAGAGAGCAACGCGCCTTTAGACCCTTGGAATCATCCTTATGTTTACAGGGCACCATCAGAGCGTGAGGGTAAAGAATATGACCTTTGCTCGCGTGGCCCAAATGGTAGCGCAGGCGGTGAAAGCGCTTTGATCTGCAACCAATAATTCGTTTTAAAACGGTACTGACGACTAGCGAAAAGCACAGGGAGCATCGTCCCTGTGCTTTTTTTGTTAATCGTGCAGGCCAATGGCTTTGAGTACACGATGTTGCGGGTCAGCTGATCCGCTCATCGGGGTATGGTTCAGATCATCTGGTGTAATAGCTGCGTGTGAGAGATGTTCGCGCAAATCGGTCGTAAGGGATAGCGCTTCACCTTGGCTATGAATGACATGCGGCGTGATAAGCACCAAGAGCTCCGTCCGCGTCCGCGTGTTGTTTTGTGTTCCGCCGAGGAAACCGAGAATAGGTATATCTTTAAGCCATGGAATACCTTGGTTGCCACGTTCGGAGCGGTCAGAGATCAGGCCCGCAAGCCCTACCGTTTGACCATCTGCAATAACAACACGTGAAGTCACTTGGCGTTGAGAGAATGTCGGGCTGTTGATTGAGCCGCTACCGGTGGATGTCGTACTCGAAGCTACGGAGCTCACTTGTTGAGAAACATCCAGCGTCACCAAGCCACCATTACTGACATGCGGAGTGACTTGGAGAATAACGCCCGTAGGCTGGTAATTGATGGAGTTTGTGACCGTAGAATTAGTCGTCAAAACACCAGTCGTGGACCCCGTAAGATAGGGCACCATATCACCAACCATAAGAGAGGCTGGCTGATTGTCGACAACCATCAGTTCAGGCGATGACAAAACGCGCACTGATGTTACGGCTTGGAGCGCGTTGATCACGAAAGGTGCGCCGCCGCTGGCTGAGCCGCCAAGGACGAAGCCAGGAAAGGAGCTGGACAAGGCCGATGAAACAAGGCTTGACGTACCAAGAGATTGGGTCGCGTTGCTCAAGACGCCGTTTACGCCCCCTGACTTGAAGAAAAACTGCGTACCGTATTGCAGGTTGTCGTTGAGGGTGACTTCAGCAACGGTTGCATCCACGCGGACCTGAAGCGGCATGATGTCCACCTTACGGAGCATCGCCGTAATCGCATCATTCTCTTCCGGTGTGGAATAAACGAGTATGGCGTTGTTCTGTAAATCGGGAATAATACGGACGCGCGAGCTATCGTTGCTGCTGCTTCCGCTACTATTGCCTAGGCCGCCCAGTAGTGGGTTATTGGAGAGGCTGTCTGACTGATTGTTTGAGCCGTTATTTCCATTCTGGCTGTTAGGGTCGTTATTGTTGCCTGTATTCCCGCCTTGGCCGAGTAGGGAATTGCCCGTATTTGTACTCTGTTGCGTATTTCCAAGGCCTAAGGATGAATTGTTCGAACTGTTATTTGAAAATGAACTGTTCGGCACGCTCATCTTGGTGGAAGGCGTCGCGGTAACATGGTCTGGTGTAAATGCTTGCTGAAGCAAATAGGCGACGTCATTGGCGCGACCATTTTGCAAGTAGTACACATTCCAGCGCCGAACAGAACGGCGTCTTTGGACTTCAATGGTGTTAAAGGCACGGCGCGCATTGTCAATGAAGCGCGGATTAGAGGCAATAACCATAACGGCCTCAGCGCGAGGCATGGCGATGACCTGAATACGGTCAGTGAAAGCCTGCCCTTTTTTCGTTGCCAGTGCCGCTTGCAAAGCCTGTGAAAGCTCCTGTGCGCTTCCGCTTTCCGTTGGGAACATTGCATAGGACTGACCGGCCAATATGTCTGTATCGAAGGTCTGAACCATGTCTATGAGGGAGGCGCGGGTTGCGGGGTCGCCAGAGACGGCAACCGCGTTTCCACCGGGTGCTGCAACGAGGTGACCATTGCTGTGCAAGATAGGTTGCAGCGCTTTAACGAGGCTTTCGGCAGAGGTGTACCTTAGGGGGATAATGGTTCCACCTTGGTCGTCCCCCCCACCGCCCGGTGCGCCGGGAATATTGGCCCCCATTCCGTTGGCCGCTGAAGATGAGTTTGAGACAACGCGGTAAAGACCATTTTCATAGATCAAAGTAGCACCGGCCCCGGCCAATGCGGAACGAAAAACGCTTAAAACCTGATCGTGACGCAACGGGCGTGTTGTTCTCATGGTGACAGTCCCGCGCACTGCCGGGTCCACCATATAGTTTACGCCTAAAACGGAACCTAAAATTTGATCGGTGGCTGAACGAATATCTGTGTCAGCAAAGTTCAGGGAAATATTGCCGTCGCTACGGACACTATCTGCATCAGGGCTATTGAGAGCGGAGGCACGCCCGTAACTCACAATCCCGCCGCGAGCTGTGGGTGTAGGCTCAATCGGGCCGTCAATACGCGGGGAAGCCGTCTGACCGTAAGCCCCCGGTGCGATGGGGATTGGGCTTGGATGTCTTTGTGTTTCTGTGCATCCGCCGAGAAGTGCCGTCAGTGAAAATGCTGAAAGAGTGCCTGTGCGCAAAAGAGCGCGAACATTTGGCTCAGAGACGCGAAGGTTCGGAAATAAAATCACGCGGCGTTACCAATTCTGAGGATGAGATGATGGGGAAGAAGGACGAGTTGTCTTGTCGGGGCTACGGAGCGCCACAATCAGCAGGGATACGTCAACGGACTGGCCGTGTATGGCAGCATCATCGGGCATGATGCCATTTGTCGTTGAAATTTGGAGGTCTTCAGTAAGAAGGTGAGGAGTTTGTGTTTGTTGAAGGCTAGCAAGGAATTGGACAGTCGTCGCCCAAGGGGCCGTAAACGCGATGCGTAAAGCTACAGTTTGGAATTGCCCTTTTCGTGGCAGGGTAAGAGGTTCCTGACTGGTCAACGGCAAGCTTAGAGCATCTGACAATGTATGCACAGTTTCTTGTAGTTGTGCTGATGCCAAGTCATCGGATGGCGCTCTGAGCAGCGGAGTGGCTTGCATCATTTGCGTATCGGCCTGTTGGGCACGCTTTTCGAGACGCGGAATAGTGCTGATCAAGTGCTGTGTGCGGGCCAGAATGGCGCGCTGTGCAGTGAGGGTGTCTTGGGTATTTTGATACGTGCTGATAAGCGTTTTGACGATCAAAACCCCAAAAACAAAACACAGGAATGCGAGAAGCACTGCATAGACCCGACCGCGTTTTCCGGTGGGCAGGTTTGGATGATGAGATGTCGTTGAAAATGTCATGGCGCGGCCTGACTTGCGGATTGCCGTGGGGTTTCTGTAGCGGTGGCACTCAATGAAAAGAGATCCGCTTGATGATTATCCGAACGGACGACCGGTCCGGAGAAAGAAACATCAGAGAAATTTCCAGTCTGGCGTAAAGTCACGATAAGGCGCGCAGCTTCTTTGGATTGCCCTTCAAGGGAGAGCTGCCGCCCTTTTAAGCGCAATGTAGTGAGGTAAGTATCATCCGGTAGCGCATCTGTCAGGTTTTGGAGCGTGACGAGGGGTATCCCATTGTGTTTCTCCTCTTGGAGGACAGCTAAAGGGCCGAGCTGCGTCAACAAAATGCTATGCTGCAATGCCTCCGCATGAGCGCGCCCACTATCCAAAGAGGAGAGGGCGTTGTTAACGCGGAAGAGTTGTATCTCTTGGAAGGCAAAAGGGGCTAAGGCCAAGGCTGCTATCAGAAGGTACAAAAATTTTCGTTGTGGCTTACGTAGTGCCTGCGGGGCAGTAAGAGGAAGTGTAAAATGTCCGCCTCCAGCTCGGAGAGATGAACGCAAATGCGTTGCGGAAAGACCAGCTTGTGACAGTTTCTCTAATGCAGCTTCGAAAGTTTTTTTTGAGGCTATTAAAAGGTCAAAAGCAATAAAGCCAGTTGGTGCGGGTTGAGGGGTATTGTCCAGCGACCATACGATACTTTCGGGCTGAAAGGGTGTGAGTCGATCAAGATCGTAATGGACCGCGTTTACGGGGTTGGAGCGTGCTGCATCGGGGAGTGTTATGCGCCTTTTAAGGATGCTGCCTGCGGGAAGGTCTAGTACGATGCGAGGGGCACGGCTCCAAATTCGGATACGTTTTGCAGGACGTTTGACCTGTAATTCACCGAGAGGCAGGGCCAATGAACCATCAGCTGATACATTAAAAACAGTTTCATTTTGCTGTGTTTGTAAAAAATGAGGCAAACATTCCGATAGGCGTTCACGCCACCACTGTAAAAAAACCGGCAGCATAGGAAAGCTATTGATCGTCCGAGAGCCGGTCATCTGCCTGTAATACTCCTATGCGCTAGGTAGTACCTAATGCGCTGAATGAAACAATATATTTGAAAACCACAGCTTAGTGATTTTGATAGTTTTGTCTTTCCGGCGCAAGTCGGTTCTTACAAGCTATGAGGAGATATTAGGTATATCAGCCAGATTGAAAGAGCCAAAGCTGGACCAAAAGGAATGGCTTGGGACCAAGACGCGTGACGTTGGTACAAATGACGGGCAACAACGTGTAGAATTCCCAGTATAGCGGCGCAGAAAATGGTGGCGGGTAGGGCGTTGAGGCCAAGCCAAGCTCCTCCCGCAGCAACCAGTTTAATATCTCCAGCGCCAAGCCCAGTACGGCCCCTAACGTGCTTGTAGAGCTTAGCCAACGCCGTAAGAAAGCCCCAGCCTAGCAGGCAGCCTGCAAGGCGTTCCGTAAGAATATCTCCGTAGATATGAAAGTTGTCAGCGGTAGCGAGTTCCAGCCACAGGCCATTCGCCAACCCCGCGAGGAGGAGTGGTAGAGTTAAAATATCTGGCAGACGAAAATGACGAATATCAATCCATATGAGGGCCAGCAACACCCACCCTAACAAGCAGCTCCAAGCGAGGTAGGCATAAGAGTATAATGGGGAATAGGTCCAGAAGGAGGCGACTGCGACGAATGCAGGAACGATAGGCGCAGCAAGCTCTATGTGCAGATGGAATGGTGCGATTTTTGCTTTACAATTCTGACAGCGCCCCTTTTGGTATAGATAAGAAAAGACTGGTATCATTTCCCACGGTCGCAGTGGTTTCAAGCACGTTTCGCACTCAGAACGTACGACCATGAAGGGCTGACTAAGAGGAATTCGGCGGATTAAAACACCAAGAAAACTACCGATAATCGGGGATAGAATTAAGAACACTAATGTAGGCTCTACCAACAGAAATATAGCGTAATGGTCTGTTGGAAGAGAAAAGATGCTCATATACTTTACCCTGCCGTACGAGACTAACTGCGGCAAGTATGAAAGATGCTCTGATAATGAATGATGCCGCTCTTTTTGAAACCAGCAATGATTTAGGACACTGGCTGGTTCAGAGCAGTGTGTGTGATCCGCGCGTCGTTGAGCGTGGCAAAGCTGTCGCTCAGGAAAGTAGTCAGGGGCTAGCCGCTGTCATGCTTCAACTTGGTCTGGTCACGGAGGCTGACTTGGCTGAGACATATGCTGCTATGCTTGGTAGGCCTCTCGTTCCAGCCAACGCACTTGAAGCGCTTGAAGAGCCATTTTGCGGAGAATTATTAAGCAGCCGTTTCATGCGTCAGGCACGCGTTGTTCCCGTCTATGATGATGGAGTTGTGCTGCATCTGGTCATGGCGGACCCGTTAGATGATTTCACGGCGGATGCCATCAGTCTTGCCGCGGGGCGGGAGGTGTGCCGTGAAGCGGGGCGCTTATCGGACATAGATGCTGCTTTAAACCGCCTATACCCCGAAGAAGACACAGAGCCAGCTGACGATGAAAAGTCTGCGTCCGATGATTTGGCAGAGGATGATACCGATCGCCTGAAAGATCTTGCGAGTGAGGCGCCCGTCATTCGGCTCGTAAACCAAATCATTTTTAGGGCTGTTGAGAATAAAGCTTCGGATATTCACATCGAGCCAGATGAAAACCGCTTAGTGGTGCGCTACCGCTATGATGGTGTTTTGCATGAAGCTGAAAGCTTGAGTCCGCGTATGACCGCGGCCTTAACTTCACGCATCAAAATCATGGCACGTTTGGATATTGCAGAGCGCCGTCTGCCGCAGGATGGTCGTATTAAACTGGCGGTACGCGGGCATGAGGTGGACTTCCGTGTGTCAACCGTGCCGGGCTTGCATGGAGAAATTGTCGTGCTGCGTGTGTTGGATCGTACAGCAGTACGTTTCGATTATACCAAGCTGGGCCTGTCTGGGACAATCATTGACGCCTTCAAAAATGCCTTGGACATGCCAAACGGCATTGTGCTGGTCACCGGGCCTACTGGTAGCGGTAAAACGACGACATTGTACACGGGGCTATCTGGTCTTAACGCCACCGAGCGTAATGTCATGACGGTCGAAGATCCGATTGAGTATCAGCTGAGCGGTATTAACCAGCTACAGGTCAAACCCGCAATCGGTTTGAATTTTTCCAGCTTACTTCGGGCTATTTTGCGTCAGGATCCGGATGTGATCATGGTGGGTGAAATCCGTGATCTGGAGACGGCACAGATAGCGGTACAAGCTGCACTGACAGGGCATTTAGTGCTGTCTACCTTACATACGAACTCTGCCGCTGCAGCCGTTACTCGATTGCGCGACATGGGGTTGGAAGACTACCTCCTAACGGCAGTTTTGCGCGGTGTTTTGGCGCAACGTCTTGTACGCCGTTTGTGTACTTCGTGCCGTAAACCTGCGCCGATGATGCCGGAGTTGGCAGAGCGTCTGGGGTTGGAAACGCATTCTGGGCATACTTTGTGGCAGGCGACAGGTTGCCCTGAGTGCCGTCACACCGGGCATCGTGGGCGGTTGGCAATTGCGGAATATCTCAATCCATCAAAGGCTGTAACGCGGCTTATCCTAGCGGGAGCAGATCATGTGGAGATTGAGGCTGCCGCCATGGAAGAAGGGATGGAAACAATGTTTCGCGCTGGTTTAATGGCTGCTCTTCAAGGTGAAACAACCCTTGAAGAGGTAAGTCGTGCGGTTGGTTCTGAAAGCTGAATGCTTTGGGGGTAAGTGAAGTGTCCCAAAGCAACGCATCAGACATGCCGGGCAGTGTGTGGCATTACCGAGCCGTTAACTCTGAAGGTGTTGTTGTAACGGGGGAGCGCACTGCGGCTGATGAAGCTCAGGTATTGGCTTTTCTGCGCCAAAAGAAAATGATGGCACTTGAGGTCCGTCCCGCGTCAAAAATGGGGTTGAATAGCACCGGTTCCTCTTGGTTCAGCGTGCTGCGTAAGGCACGTTTTCGACAAAGTGAGATCGCTGATTTTACGCGTAAACTCGCGACAATGCTCGGGGCTGGTCTTGACCTAGATCGGGCTTTAAAATTTTTGGGTGAAACAGCGCCGTCTGACAAAATACGAACTCTCATAACGGGTTTGCGTGACCGTGTGCGTGACGGGGCGTCTTTTGCTGACTCGTTAGAAAATGCGGGGGGAGTTTTCTCGCGTTTATACGTTGGGCTAGTGCGAGCGGGTGAGGCTGGGGGTGCTTTATACGACGCGCTTGAACGCTTGGCGGATTTGCTGGAGCGTGAGCGTAAACTCACAACGACCATTCAGTCTGCTATGATTTACCCTACCGTGTTGCTTGTGGCTTCTACTGGCTCAGTTGCGCTGCTTTTAACGCATGTCCTGCCTCAATTCGTTCCGCTCTTCGAAGAAAATGGCGTAGCGCTGCCGGTAATGACACGCATCGTCATAGCCGCCGGTGATCTTTTAACGCATTGGGGCGCGGTTATTCTGCTGATGATTATTGCAGCAGTACTAGGTGCACGGACGCTCCTGAAGCGCCCTGAAATACGGTTGCGCGTTGATTATGCTCTTTTAAAGGGCCCAATCATCGGAACGCTGCTTCGAAACGTCATGGCAGCCCAGTTGACACGCACACTTGGAACGCTGCTGCACAACGGTGTCCCGCTTGTTGGGGCGCTTCGCATTGTTGGCGGAGTAGTGGGTAATCGCGCTGGTGCTCAGGCGTTGGTTAAAGCCACAAGTGCGGTCAGAGAGGGAGGAAGCCTCGCCCTTTCGTTAGAGAAAGACGCGCTTTACCCGCAGGAGATGACGCATTTTTTGCGTGTAGGAGAAGAAACAGCGCAACTGGCATCTATCGCTCTCAGGGCAGCCGATGTGCATGAGGAAGCTGTGCGGGTAACTGTTCAACGCCTGCTCGCCGTGCTTGTGCCTGCAATTACGATCATAATGGGTTTGGTCGTGGCGGCCATCGTGTCAGCACTGCTCCTTGCTATGCTCAGCCTCAACGATCTGGCGCATTAGGGGCTGTGCTGATGACTTTGGAAACACGAAAGGAGCGTGACGCAGGCTTTACCTTGCTAGAAATGATGGTCGTTTTAGTTATTGCGGGCCTTCTTATAGGGCTTGTGCTGACACGCGGTCCTTTGCGCAATGATGCGATGACATTTTCTGATGGGCAGTTACGCATTTTGTCAGCGCTGCAAGCGGCACGGAGAGAGGCCGTTTTACACGGTAAGGACGTGACGTTCGAATTGGATACGCGCACTCACATCGTGTCCGTGACAGACGGTGCCTTTGCGGTAACATCTGATTTGCGGACACCTGTCCAAATTCGTGACGAGCAAAATAAGCCGATAATAACAGCACGCTTTTTTGCGGATGGAAGCGCGCAAGAAGCGTCTTTTCTTTTGCGTTATGGTCGTTATGCGGCACGCGTGACGTTAAGTGCGCTGACCGGCCGCATTCAGGTGCAGAATTGAACGACGAAGCGAAAAAAGACCAAGGCTTCACGCTTTTAGAAGTCATTGTGGCGTTAATGATTGCTGCATTGGCTCTTGCTGCAATGATGGGCGCTTTGTCAGCAGGTCTGTCGGGTGAGGGCAGGGCCGTGGATCAGCTTCAGGCCGTCTCATTGGCACGTTCAGAACTCGCTGCAGAGGCCGCTTTGCCTCATTTAACGCCCGGTGAGCGCAGTGTTACGTTGATGCGGGGTTTCCAGAGCAAAATTGAGACAAGGCAGGTCGCGAAAGGCCACGCCGCGGGTGGCCGTGTTTTAGCTCTTTATCAGATTGACGTGAGGGTTGAATGGGGCAGCGCCGGGCATGGAGTGGCACTTTCCGAACGTTTGGTCCGGGATGCGGTGGAAGCGCCATGACCGAACCTGCACACCCCGATTCAGGTTTCACCCTGCTCGAAATTATGGTCGTTCTGGTTGTGTTTGGCTTGTTGTCTTTAGCGCTTTGGACGGGGATTGGCGTCGGGACACGGGGCTGGCGCAGCGGGGAGCAACTCTCCGTATCGGTGCAGCAGGCGCAAGATACTGAAGATGTGCTGCGCCGTGTCTTGACGCGTGCAGATATCAGCGATGAGGGAGGTGCCCCATCGCTAACCGGGGAAGGAGATCGTTTGCGGGCGGTAAGCTGGTTGGCGCAAGGGGGTGGTTACGCGCACGAAGCAGAAATAGGATTAGGGGTGAATGCCAAAAAACAACTTGTATTGCGCTGGCGCACATATGTGCGGACCCGCTGCCCAAGACCAGATGAAGCGTATCAAGAAGAAATCTTGATAAGCGGGCTTCAGGGGGTGGATTTTTCTTATTTCGGAATGGCGGATGGTAGCATGGGGTGGCATAAATCTTGGTCGAGTACGAGCTTGCCGCAACTCGTACGTGTCCATTTTCATTTTATAAAAGCTGGTCAGCGTTGGCCGGATATTCTTATACACCCGCTTTTATCCGGTAACGCTGAGCCGTCTTAGAGTGTTTGTGCTCTGCCTTTAAGGGTGGTTGCGATGTGCTCTTCTGTTCCTACTAATACGCAGGCGACCGGGTGTGATTGGTCCCGCACAAACATAACGAGCAGCGATGGGGCGCTTGCAAATAAATCGCTTTCAAGCGTTACGAGGGGAGCAAAATTTTGTTCCTCGCTCGCGCTTTGTGCCGCATGGGCAAGCAAACGCTGCACAGCCTTTTCAAGCGGTGGCAGAACCAAAGCCGAGCCATTCTCAACGTCCGCCGCATGAGATGTTAAAAGCTCCTCCCAGCCTGGCCGCGTGATGAAAGCGGGGATGCCATCAGCGGGTGTTTCGCGCTCAGCACGCACGATTAATCCGCTGGTTGCTAGGCCCACGATATCAAGCGCAGGCAATTTAGCAGGATCAAGTTTGAAAAACATGGAGTGGTCTTTTGTAGCGCTGGGTGTTCAGTGCTGCATGCCATTCATGGCTTGCATAATGGCACTCGTTTGGATCGGGTGATTTTGTATCGCTGTGAGGTTTTGAGCAGCAGGCTGTGGGATGTTGGGAGGTAAATGGTGCTGGCTAGCCGCAATGGTCATGTTGAAGGCCGACATTCCCAGAATAAAGCTTTCGACGGTAAAACCGTGGCTTTGGAGGAGGGTTGGCAATTGTGGGACTTGGGCCGTCCGGTCAATGACATCGTTCAAGCTAGCGCCACGTGTGTTAGGCGGCTGGATGTTAGCAGCTTGTAGCGCATTTAGCGTATCAGCAGCGTGTGTAAAAAAGGTTTCCGGCAAAACATAGGCTGCTACGCGCTGTGCGTCGGCCAAAGTTTGTGCCGAAGGAGCGGAGCTCGCGGTGGCTTGGGGCGTCCCCATCATGTCACCTGCGCTTTGAGCGCAGGCAGGAGTGATTGAAGCCAAAGCCAAAAGGCTGAGTAGAGCGAAGCGTTTATGCATGATCAGACCCATTCACCAGCACGCATCAGGGGCGTACGCTCGCCGTTCTTAATGCCATCAACGTCAATTTTGTCGGAGCCGATCATCCAATCAATGTGAATGAGTGAGTCATTCGCACCGCGCGCGATTAGCTCTTCGGTGCTCTGTCCTTCAGGGTCTGTCAGGCATTTTGTGTAGGCTTGCCCGAGGGCAATATGGCTTGAGGCGTTTTCATCAAAGAGCGTATTGCAGTAAAGGATGTTGCTTGCAGAAATAGGCGATGAGTGCGGTACCAGCGCGACCTCACCAATCCGGCTCGCACCTTCATCCGTGTCAAGAATACGCTTGAGCACGTCTTCACCCTTGCTTGCTGTTGCTTCCACAATGCGACCCGCTTCGAAGCGGACGGCAATGTTGTCAATAAGCGTGCCTTGGTGAAAGAGCGGTTTGGTGCTGCAGACATAGCCTTCAACGCGAGCGCAATGCGGCGTTGTAAAAATTTCCTCGGTGGGAATGTTGGGATTGCAGACCACACCGTTCCCGGCCAGCTCCGCGCCGCCTGCCCAGAGGTGGCCATCGGCCAAACCAACCGTTAGGTCAGTGCCGGGCCCCGTAAAGTGCAGGGCATCAAAGCGCGCAGTGTTCATGTACTCGGCGCGTGTGTTCAGCCGTGCATTGTGTGCTTTCCACTCAGCGACCGGGTCTTCTCTATCAACGCGGGAAGATGCAAAAATACCTTGCCACAGCGCTTCAAGAGCCTCATCGGCCGGAAGCTCCGGGAATACCTGCGCGGCCCAAGCTGGCGTTGCACATGCAATAATGTTCCAGTTCACAGCAAACTGGGTAATGAGTTCCATGGCGGGACGATTGGCGGCTGAATTGGCACGATTGGCGCGTGCAATGCGCTCAGGGTTTTGGCCCGCCAGCAGGGTTGGGTTAGCCCCGGTAATTGCCAAGCGCGCAGCCCCTTCACGGAATGCCCGGGCGATACCGTCTGCCATCCAAGTTGGTGCTGTGTCGAAAGCGTCGTCATGCGCGTGCACGTAACGTGCGAGTGTCGTTTCGTCATCAGCGTAGAATGTTGTTACGAGCGATGCACCTGCGCGATAGGCATGTTCTGTAACGCGGCGGACAAGAGCCACAGCATCAAGAGGTGCAGTGATGACAAGTTGTTGCCCGGGCTGGATGTTTAGACCAACACGTACGGAGGTTTCACCCAACCGATCCAAGAGTTGTTCATGGGTAAAAGAATGCGTCGTCACGTCCAGACCTCTAGGCAATACATTAAAATACTCTTTCTATGGTGGTCTTTGGATGACGGAAGTGCAAGAGGAGAAAATCTTGTGCAGGTTGGAGCTTTTTGTATGGTTTCGCCTTAAGGATACGCAGAAGAATTTGAAAAAGGACGTCACGATGCAGCCTGGATTACATTTCTATGCTGATGGAGATCAGATGGAGATGGGCCAAAAGCCTTTCGATGTGGCGGTGGTGATGCCGAGTTTGCTGCGTCCTTCGCTTTTTCATGCTTTGCACTCTATTTTTGCGCAAAAATTCCCGGCGGGGCAGCAAAAGCGTATTCAAATTATGATTGGGGTTGATTGCCTCAATAACGATCATGCCAATGAGTTACTCGCGCGTGCGTGTGCAGAGCGCCCGTCCAATTGCGTCGTTTCGGTATTGTGGCCGGGCTATTCGACATCCCAAAGGCATGGTGGATTTGGACGTGCGCGGGACGGCGGTGTACTACGCTCCGTGCTTAGCCAACTCGCCAATGCCCCTCGGATTGCTTATTTGGACGATGATAATTGGTGGGCGCCCGAGCATCTGGCCTCTATGCTTGAGGCAATAGAGGGCCATGACTGGGCATGGTCTGGCCGGCATTTTGTCCATCCGAAAACGTTACGGCCCATCTGCGAAGATTTGTGGGAGTCTGTTGGTCCCGGCGGGGGGTATTCCGCGAGCGGTTCGGTGGGTTTGTAGACCCTAACTGCCTAATGCTCGACCGGACACGTGTTCCTGAAGTGCTGGATTTGTGGAACCAGCCTCTGCAAGGGGACGAAACATGCATGACGGCAGATAGAACTGTGTTCAATGCATTGCGTAGCCGGGCAGGTAGGCCCACGGGCCAGTATACGGCGTTTTATGTTTTAACCGAAACAGATGGCATGCAGCCGTTCCGGTTGCAGTGCATGGGCGATGCGTGGCTGGCGGCCGGGCGCATCGCTTAGACCATGCTTTTACATTGAGCGGATTGTCTCACGGCGCGGGCGGCGTGGACGCTGCGCTTCTGTGCCCTTATTGGCTGCGCGCGTGGCTTTGTCCCGTGCGGCGGCGCGTAATTCGCTTTCCAGCTCACGAATACGGCGCTGAATGCTCTCTTTCAGGGCCGGGGAAGTGTGCGACTTCATCGTCGCCAGTGTTTCTTTAAGATCGCGCAACTGCTTTTCTTTTTCAGCGGTGTTGCGGCGAATGGGTTGGTTGTCGGACATTTGTCCGTGGAATGAACGCATGGTCTTGGTCTTTCTACACGTAACGTCGGAGAACGCGTTTTTTCGTCAGCTTTCGGCTGACGAAACGGCGGACTACAAACAGGACAGCCTGAGAAACAGGCGATCCAAAGCAGCCTCCGAAGGGGGTCATGATCGCTTGAGGGCTAAATAGCCCATGAGTTCACGATTGTGGCTGGAGTAAGTCTTTCAGCGTGTCCGTTAGGCGGGTGCTGTCCTCATCCGTGCCAATCGTGATGCGTAGCCAGTCCCGGATACGCGGGGTTGAAAGGTGCCTTACCAGAATAGCTCGCTCCCGCAATTGGGCAGCAAGTGTACCGGCTGGGTGCGCCGAGTGGCGTACAAGAATGAAATTGGCACAAGATGGCAGAACTTGGAAGCCGAGATTTTCAAGCGCCGGAATGAGGGAGTCTCGCGTGTTTTGGACACGGTTCGTGATGTTTTTTAGCCAAGCCTGATCTTCGAGTGCGGCTATGGCTCCTGCCTGCGATGTACGAGACAAAGGGTAGGAATTAAAGCTGTCTTTAACGCGATTGAGGCCTTCGATCAGTTCGGCAGAACCGATAGCGAAGCCGACCCGTAGGCCAGCGAGCGCGTAAGATTTAGAGAGAGTTTGCACAACCAAGAGGTTGTCGAGGGTTTTCGTAAGTGGGATTGCGCTTTCCGCACCAAAATCGACATAGGCCTCGTCGATTACGACCACCCGGTTGGGGTGTCGGCGTGCTAAAGATTCGATCTCGTCAAGGGAAAGGCTTAGACCTGTATTTGCGTTGGGGTTTGCAACGATGATGCCGCCGCAGTCACGTTCCTCTTGTGTATCGTAGGCTGTAATATCGATCCGGAAATCGGGCGTAAGCGGGAACTCCCGCGACTGCTGGCGGAAAAGTCCACAAAAAACAGGATAGAAGCCGTAAGTCACGTCCGAGAAAAAGAGCGGGGCGTCATCATGGAACAAGCCGCGGAAAACATGAGCCAAAACCTCATCGGACCCATTACCGACAAACACGTTATCCGGGCTTGTGTCGTGCAATTTCGCTATTGTGGCGCGCAAATCGGATGCAAGCGGGTCAGGATATAGTCGCAGGTCGTCAGTCGCAGCAGCACAGACGGCCTCTTTGGCACGCGGGCTGGGACCATAGGGCGATTCGTTTGTATTGAGCTTCAATAGATTAGAAATGCGGGGCTGTTCACCCGGGATATAAGGGTGCAGGTCATGGACCTGAGCGTTCCAAAAGCGGCTCATGTGATAGACTTTAAATTAATGTGTTGTATCGGAGAACAAGGCCGACAAGCCTTGCTTATCGGCCATTTCACGTACTGAAATTCCGTCCGCGTCGCGCGTATCGGGCGACGCGCCGTGTTCAATCAGGCAACGGGCCATGTCTTCGCGGCCAAACATAATGGCAAACATGAGCGGGGTACGGCCTGCTTGGTTGGCATGATCAATCGTTGCACCGTGCTCCAAGAGGAGTCGGGCGATTGAAATAAAGCCCTTGAAAGCAACCCCTGAGAGGGCAGTTGCGCCCTTGAGGTCCACAAAATCAGGTGCAGCGCCGCCTTCCAGCAAAAGGCGTACAGCTTCTTCGTGGCCGTTATAGGCGGCTACGATTAGGGCCGTGTACCCACGGCTATCGGCGGCATCAATGGTCATGCCAGCGGTGAGGAACTGGCTCAACAGGTCCAGATCGCCCGAGCGGGCGGCTTCGATGAAGAGCGCAATGATCTGTTCTGGTGAGAATTGGATCTGAGGGGCGGTCATAGAGCTGTTTCATACAGGTAAGCAAAAAGAAAACCGTGCGGACGCTCGGCACAAGATGAATCCTAGCGGGTTCCGGGCGTGGGTGCAAAGAGTGTATTTGAGAACTGAAGCAATGACATATGTCGCCTCTAAAGGCGCGTTAGATACAATGCAGGAATGAATTTTTTGCAAGGATAGCGTTTAAATGGCAGTTTTGGGGTGCACGAATGCGTGCTTCACGAAAAGGCGAACAGCTGAACCATTGCCTTTCCTGTCATATCGCGCCATCCCAGAGAGGACGAAAACGCGGGGCGTATGACATAGTGTCCCTTCAGCGTTTCATGAGCCGGAGATTCAGTACCGATGAGCACTCTTTCCCAACTCGGTATCAATACGATCCGCACCCTTTCCATGGATGGTGTTGAGCGCGCCAATTCCGGTCACCCCGGAACGGCAATGGCAATGGCACCAGCCATGTATGCAGTGTGGCAGCATGATCTAAATTTCGACCCGGCAGACCCGCTATGGCCAGCACGTGACCGCTTTGTGTTGTCCATCGGGCATGCTTCGATGCTTCTTTACTCGACGCTGCATTTGACCGGCGTAAAAGATATTGAAGACGGGAAGGTCGTGGACCGCCCAGCTCTGACGGTAGAAGACCTTTCACAGTTCCGTCAGTTGAACTCACGTACGCCGGGCCACCCCGAATATCGCTTCACATCAGGTGTTGAAACAACAACAGGCCCACTTGGGCAGGGTTGTGGTAACTCCGTCGGTATGGCCATGGCAGAGAAATGGCTGGCAGCGACCTATAACCGCCCCGGTTACGAACTGTTCAACTATCACGTCACAGTTTTCTGTGGTGATGGTGACATGATGGAAGGTGTCGCGTCAGAAGCGGCGTCAACTGCGGGTCACCTTGGTCTGGGCAACCTGACATGGGTTTATGACTCGAACCAGATTTCCATCGAGGGTTCTACGGATCTTGCGCTGACGGAAAACGTCGCTGATCGCTTCAAGGCTTATGGCTGGCACGTTCAGGTACTGGACGATGGCAATGATGTCGACGCAATTTTGGCTGGACTAAAGGCTGCACGCGCAGTCAAGGATCGCCCCAGCATGATCGTCCTGAAGACGGTCATTGGCTATGGCGCACCCAAAAAAGCTGGCACAGCTTCGGCTCATGGTGAGCCGCTCGGCGTTGCAGAGATTAAGGGTGCCAAAGCAGCTTATGGCTGGCCAGAAGATGCGCCTGACTTCTTCGTCCCAGAAGGTGTGCGGGAGCACTTTGCTGAGGGTATTGGCAAGCGCGGTGCTGCTGCCAGCGCTGAGTGGCGCGCCCTCTTTGCAAAGTACAAAGCAGAATTTCCAAAAGAAGCTGCTGAAATTGAATTAATCCTGAGTGGTGGTTTGCCAGAAGGCTGGGACAAAGACATCCCGGTTTATCCTGCAGATGCAAAAGGCGTTGCATCACGCGCAAGCTCTGGTCAGGTGCTGAACGCTGTCGCAAAGAACCTGCCATGGCTTGTTGGCGGCTCCGCTGACCTTTCGCCTTCGACCAAAACGGATATCAAGGGCGAAGGCTCGTTCCAGCCAGAAAAATGGGGTGGCAGCTATGCTGGCCGCAACCTGCATTTCGGTGTACGCGAACATGCAATGGGCTCCATCTGTAATGGTATCGCGCTTTCCGGTATCCGTACTTATGGCTCCGGCTTCCTGATCTTCTCGGATTACATGAAGGCTCCGATCCGCTTGTCTGCGATCATGGAGCTGCCCGTTCTTTACATCTTCACCCATGACTCAATTGGTGTCGGTGAAGACGGACCAACCCATCAGCCTATCGAACAACTGGCCCAGCTGCGTGCGACGCCAGAAGTGATGACTATCCGCCCATCGGATGCCAATGAAGTGGCTGAGGCATGGCGCACATTGATCCCGCTGAATCACAAGCCAGCGGTATTGATCCTCAGCCGTCAAAACCTGCCCACGTTGGACCGCACGAAATATGCGCCAGCTTCGGGCTTGGCGAAAGGGGCGTACGTCCTTGCAAGCTGTGAAGGCAAGCCAGACGTCATTCTGATGGCATCAGGTTCAGAAGTTTCCCTTGTTGTTGATGCTTATGAAAAGCTCACGGCTGAGGGTATCAAAGCTCGTGTCGTTTCAGTCCCAAGCTTTGATTTGTTTGAAGCGCAAGACCAAGCTTACCGTGACGAGGTCCTACCACCAGACGTCATCGGTCGCGTTGCTGTCGAGCAGGCCTCTGCCTTCGGTTGGGACCGGTACACGGGTATTGGCGGTGCTATCATCGCTATGCACGGTTTCGGTGCTTCGGCCCCGGCTGCGTTGCTGCAAAAGAAGTTCGGCTTCACGCCGGAAGCAGTTTACGAAGCAGGTAAGGCACAAGCCGCGCGCAGCACGGCTAAGTAAGTATTGCGGATATAATCTACGAAGACACATGGAGAGAAACAGTGGGTGACACGATCTCAAAAACACCGGGTGCTAGCGTAGCCAACGTGTTGCAGGGGCTGGCCGAATACGGCCAGTCCCCGTGGCTAGACTTCATTCAGCGCAGCTTCACAGAAGCGGGCAGCCTGAAGAAGCTCGTTGACGAAGATGGTTTGCGGGGGGTGACCTCTAACCCTGCAATCTTTGAAAAAGCGATCGGTTCCGGTACGGAATACGATCCGCAGATCCGC
Source organism: Neokomagataea tanensis (assembly GCF_006542335.1). Classification (GTDB taxonomy): domain Bacteria; phylum Pseudomonadota; class Alphaproteobacteria; order Acetobacterales; family Acetobacteraceae; genus Gluconobacter; species Gluconobacter tanensis. The sequence continues at coordinate 1,971,208 of NZ_CP032485.1, forward strand.
TCCTTGCTAAAAGAGGGCGCTCTGTCTCCAGGCGACCTTTACGAAACGCTCGCGATTGACGACATTCGTGCCGCCTGTGCAGAGTTGCGTCCAGTTTTTGATGAGACAAAAGGCCTTGACGGTTATGTCAGCCTTGAGGTTTCACCTTACCTGGCCTTCGATACGGAAGGCACGATTGCAGAAGCGCGTCGTCTGTGGAAAACAGTCGACCGCGAAAACCTGATGATTAAAATTCCAGGTACTGCAGAAGGTGCAAAGGCTGTTCGTGAAGCCATCGCAGACGGCATCAACGTAAACGTAACGCTCCTGTTCTCTCTGGATGCTTACAAGGCTGTTCTTGAGGCGTATATTTCGGGCCTTGAGGAGCGCGCTGCCAAGGGTGAAGAAATTTCACGCATAGCCAGTGTTGCTTCGTTCTTCGTCAGCCGTATTGATGGCAAGATCGATGGCGAAATTGACCGTCGCGTAGCAGCTGGAGATAAAGACGCAGAGACTCTAAAATCTCTGCGCGGCAAGGTAGCAATTGCTAACGCAAAACTTGCCTATCAGTACTATCTGGACATCAAAGCAAGCGACCGTTGGAAGGCACTTGCTTCCAAGAGTGCTCAGCCGCAACGTTTGCTTTGGGCTAGCACCGGTACCAAAGACAAAGCCTATTCCGATGTTCTTTATGTAGAAGAGCTGATCGGTCCAGAGACAGTTAACACCATTCCGCCAGCAACCTTCGACGCGTTTCGTGATCACGGTAAGCTTCGTGCAAGCTTGACAGAAAACGTTGAAGAAGCACGCCATGTACTGGCCGAGGCTGAGCGTCTTTCACTGGATCTGGCTGGCGTTACTGACAAGCTTGTTAAAGATGGCTGCTCAGCTTTCAGTGCTTCTTTTGATACGCTGCTTGGCGCTGTTGCCGAAAAACGAGAGATCGTACTCGGTCAACGCCTTTTACAATTCAGCGCAGACCTGCCAGCAGAACTTCGTGACGACGTAGCGGCGCTGGAAAACTCTTGGAACCAAGACGGTAAAGTCCGTCGTGTCTGGGAAAAAGACGCCTCTGTTTGGACGGGCGGCCCAGAAGGAAGCTGGTTGAACTGGCTTGATATTGTTCAAGAACGCCTAAAAAATGTTTCTGAACTTGAAGCCCTTGCAAACGACGTTAAGTCCCGTGGTTTTAGTGACATCTTACTGTTGGGTATGGGCGGTTCGAGCCTTGGCCCAGAAGTGTTGGGCGCGACCTTCGGTCAAGCTGTTGGTTGGCCAAAACTGCACGTGCTCGACAGCACAGACCCGCAGCAGGTCAAAACATTCGAGCAGTCTGTCGACCTGAAAAAAACACTTTTCATTGTCGCTAGCAAATCAGGCGGCACGCTTGAGCCGAACATTCTCTTCGCACATTTCTGGGATGTCGCAGAGAAAGCATTGGGCAAGGCTCCGGGTGAACATTTCATCGCCATCACGGACCCTGGTTCGAAGATGCAGAGCGTGGCTGAAGAGCACAAGTTCTGGCACATCTTCTACGGTGACGCGAAAATTGGCGGTCGCTTCTCGGTTCTGTCGAACTTCGGCCTCGTACCAGCAGCAGCAAGCGGTATTGATGTCCGTGAGTTTCTGACGAGCACCTTGCTGATGGTCGATAGCTGTGGTGCTTCCGCACCTGCTCAGGTTAACCCTGGTGTGCAGCTGGGCTTAATCCTCGGTGCGGCAGCTACATGCTATCGTCGTGATAAGGTGACGATCCTTGCTTCTGACGGTATCGAGACTGTTGGGGCCTGGCTTGAGCAGCTCATCGCAGAAAGCACGGGTAAAGAAGGCAAGGGCCTCATCCCCATTGACGAAGAAACACTCACGACGCCAGACCACTATGGCACCGACCGTGTTTTCGTTGACATTCTCCTCGGGGACGCCAAGCCGAACTCTCGTCTAGCCGCATTGCGTGAAGCAGGAGCCCCTGTCGTTACGTTGCGCCTCGGGGACGAAGTGCAACTTGGCCAGGCTTTCTTCGTGTTCGAATTTGCAACGGCTGTCGCAGGTTCGGTGCTGAGAATTGATCCTTTCGACCAGCCGGACGTAGAGTTCAGTAAGGTTGAAACGCGTAAGCTGACTTCTGCTTATGCAGAGACGGGCTCACTTCCAGCAGAGACGGCCTTTGCACAGGACGGGGCCTTCTCGTTTTACGCTGATGCCAAGAATACGGAAGCGCTTAAGGAATCCGACGTCGTTGAAATTTTGAAGGCGCATTTCGGCAGAGTTAGCGCAGGTGATTACGTTGGCCTGCTGGCTTATGTTGAGCGTGACAAAGAAACGCGTGAGTGGTTGCAAGCGCTCCGCCTCGAGGTGCGTGATGCCTTGAAGGTTGCAACAGCTGCTGAGTTCGGTCCACGCTTCCTGCACTCTACTGGCCAAGCGTATAAGGGTGGGCCAGACAGTGGTGTGTTCCTCCAAATTACTGCGGATGATGCAGCCGATATACCGGTTCCAGGCTATGGATTTACTTTCGGTGTTGTGAAGGCGGCTCAGGCGCGCGGTGATTTTGAGGTGCTTTCAAATCGTGGCCGTCGCGCATTGCGTGTTCACATCACCGGTTCGTTAGAAGAAGGGCTGAAAGCACTGTCTACGGCAGTTCGTTCAGCTATCAAGAAAGGCTAATCAGATGCGTATTGGGATTATTGGCCTTGGCCGTATGGGTGGGAACATAGCGGTTCGCCTGACGCGCCATGCCCATGATGTAGTAGCCTTTGACCGTTCAGCGGAAGCGACGTCGAAGATTGTCGACCGTGCGGAGAGTGGCCGCGCGGTTGGGGCTTCGAGTGTTGAGGACCTGACAGCGAAGCTGAAGGGCGACGAACGCCGTGTGGTGTGGGTTATGCTTCCAGCAGGCCCGATTACGGAGAGCTGCATTGAGCAGCTCGGCGGTCTTTTGACCGAAGGCGATATCATCATTGATGGTGGTAACTCGTACTACAAGGACGATCTGCGCCGTGCGAAAGCACTGGCGGAGAAGGGGATCTCCTACATTGACGTTGGTACATCCGGCGGTGTGTGGGGCCTCGAGCGCGGCTATTGTATGATGTATGGCGGTGAGAAATCTGCTGCTGATTACGTTGATCCGATCCTGGCTGCACTGGCACCGGGTAAGGGCGACGTGCCACGCACGCCGAACCGCGATGCAGAGGGCTTGGATCCACGCGCTGAGCAGGGCTACCTGCATTGCGGTCCAGCTGGATCAGGCCACTTTGTGAAGATGATCCATAACGGCATCGAATACGGCATGATGCAGGCCTTTGCTGAAGGCTTTGACGTGCTTAAGAGCAAGAACAGCCCTGTTCTTGCCGAAGGTGAGCGCTTTGATCTGAATGTTGCGGATATTGCTGAAGTCTGGCGCCGCGGCAGTGTTGTATCGTCGTGGTTGCTGGATCTGACGGCAGAGGCGCTCGCGAAGTCGGGCGATCTGGCCGAGTTCTCAGGGGAAGTCTCGGATTCCGGTGAAGGTCGCTGGTCGATCGAAGCCGCGATTGAGGAAGATGTTCCCGTGCCGGTCATGACGGCATCGCTGTTCACGCGTTTCCGCTCACGCAGTGGAAACAACTTCGCTGAGAAAATCATCTCCGCACAGCGCCTCGGCTTCGGCGGACACGTCGAACAAAAGTAAGAACATCGTTCATTCTTTCGGTCAGGAGTGTTGTGTAATGTCTATCGATCTTGATGCTATCCACGCTGAGCTTCCGCCGCCGGCGGAACATATTCGGCTCGTCGTATCAGACTTGGACGGGACACTCCTGACGCCGTTAAAAAGCGTGACGGAAGCGTCGCGCAAAATGGTGAAGCGTTTGCAGGAAGCGGGCGTTCCCCTTTGTCTTGCAAGCGCACGCCCACCAGCTGCCGTCATGCCCATCGTTAAGACGTTAGGCTTAACGGGGCCGTCAGCTGCGTTTAATGGTGGTGCTATTTTCCGTCCTGACGGGACGCTAGAAGTAAACCGTATTTTGGGCCCAGACGTGTTGAGCATCGTTTTAGATGTTTTACATGTGCACAAGGTCGAAACATGGTTTCTTCGCGGCTCGACATGGTTGGTTGAAGATGCGTCAACAGGTTTTGTGGCTCTGGACCGGCGTATGACAGGTTTGGAACCAACCGAAATTCCGTCCCTCCGCAATGAGCGCCACGACATTGGTAAGGTCGTAGGCGTCAGCAATGATTTTGGTCTCCTGCGGAGAATTGAGGCTGAACTCGGTGCAATGCTCAAGGGGGAGGCTAGTGTCCGGCGCTCTGCTGAGACTATGCTCGATATTACGCCTGCTCTTGCCAATAAAGGCGAAGGGCTGCGCCAGTTGGCCAAAGCCTGCGGAGTTGAGCCACACGAGGTTGCTTGCATTGGGGACGCACAGAATGATTTGTCCATGTTCTCCAAGGCAGGTTTGAGCATTGCTATGGGGCAGGCTGACGAGGAAATAGTTGCAGCCGCTCATTTTCAGACAGATACAAATGAGCGAGAAGGATGGGCTCAAGCTATTGAGCGCTTCATTTTGCCAAGGATACAAAAATCATGACAACCGACATCCGTAACGCTTCGCTTGAGACGTTAGCTGATTCGGAAGCTGTAGCTCTTCGCATGGCTGAATTGCTTGTTGAGGGTATTCAAGCTAAGGCTGACGGGCTGTATCGAGTAGCCTTGTCTGGCGGCTCTACTCCCAAACGTCTTTTTGAGCTTTTGGCATCAGACGCGTTTCGTAACCGTGTTGCGTGGGACCGTTTGCAAGTTTTCTACGGCGATGAGCGCCACGTAGAACTTGGCCATCCAGACGGAAACCAAACAGTTGCCCAGTCTGTTCTATTGCGCCATGTGCCGATCCCTGCCGAAAATATTTTTCCTATTCCCACGGGTGCGACCGTTACTGCCGATGCTGCGGTGTATGAAAAAGCACTTAAGGCGGCTTATGGTTCAGATGAGCTAGAAAAGGGGCGTCCACTTTTTGACTTGGTGATGCTCGGGCTTGGCACGGATGGTCATACGGCCTCTTTGTTTCCGGGACAGCCCGTTTTGCACGAAGTCAAAGCATGGGTTGGAACTGCAGCGCCAGAAACCGTGCCTTATGAGCGCGTTACTTTGACTTATCCAGCTATTGCATCAAGCGCATTGGTTGTTTTCCTAGTAACAGGCGCGTCAAAAATCGAAATGCTGGAGCGTCTGCGCGCCGGCGATCAAGAACTGCCATCCGCACGGGTGACGTCAGAAGGGCGTATCGTCATTCTGGCCGATCGTGCTGCTGCTGGCGCATAAGTAAGGGGCACGAGCCATGAGTGGTGCCGGCTCAGAAATTGAAATCTACAAAAGAATGGCAGCGCGCCGCGCTGCCGACCTTGTAGAAGATGGTATGACGGTCGGTCTTGGGACCGGAAGCACAGCCAAATATATGATTGAACGCTTGGGAGAGCGCGTAGCAGAGGGTCTGCGCATTGAAGCCATCCCAACGTCGATTGACAGTGCTGAAAAAGCGGTAAAAGCCGGTATCAAGCTGACGGATTTTTCGAAACACCGCGTGCTGGATATCGCTATTGATGGCGCCGATGAAGTGCAACGCGGTACGCTGCATCTCGTGAAGGGCCTCGGCGGGGCGCTGTTGCGCGAAAAGATTGTAGCCCAGTCCGCAAAACGTTTCGTAGTGATCGTCGATAATCGAAAGCCGGTAGACCACTTGGGTGAGCGAGCGCCTATTCCCGTTGAGGTCGTTTTCTTTGGCTGGGAGTGCACCGCTGAACGTTTGATGGAATGCGGGGCTGTTGTTGCCAAACCAAGAATGGACAGCCACGGCCATCACTACATCACCGATAACGGAAATCTGATTTTAGACTGCGTTTTTGGCCTTATTGATGACGCAGAAAAGCTTCAACAACGTATTGGGTCAATTGTTGGGGTCGTTGAACATGGCATGTTCCTCAACATGACTAATGAAGTCTTCGTCGCAATGGATCATGGAGTCGAGCGGTGGGAACGGAAGTAGCACCCTCTGAGGGTAAGAAACCAACGGTTCGTCCGCATTTCATCGTTGTGATGGGTGTGTCCGGTACCGGCAAAACGACGTTAGCGACAGAACTTGCACGCAGATTGGGCTGGGATTTTCAGGAGGGCGATGCGTTGCACCCTGAGAATAACATTAAAAAAATGTCCTCTGGTCAGCCACTGACTGATGAAGATCGTCGTCCATGGCTTGAGCTTTGTCATGATTGGCTTGAGCGTGAAAGAAACATTGGTCACGGTGCGGTGTTAACGTGCTCAGCACTGAAGCGCTCATACCGTGAGCAATTGCGGGCGGGTCTTCCTGTAGAGTTTGTATATATCAAAGTAAGCCCTGAAGTTTTAAAGGCGCGCATGGCAGCTCGTGAGGGGCATTTTATGCCGCCGAGCCTTCTGCCAAGCCAGTTGGCCACCTTGGAAGAGCCTAGTAATGATGAGCCGGTTATCGCGGTAAATGGCGAAGAGGCTGCTGAGCGTGTCGTCGATGAGCTGGTGAAGATTTTGGGTGAGGACGCCCATTCTTTCGTAGAAGTCTCGTCAGGTGTGGCTCCGGCTTGAGCCCCTAGCTGACTGTTTGGAATAAGAAAAACGGCGCTTCGTACTTCGAAGCGCCGTTTTTCTTATTCCTATGTAAAAGACCGCAGAACTCTGAGGCTTTGAGTGTCTCTTGCACGTTGTTCAGAAGCAATCCACAGCTCCGTCCCCTGAGATGTTCTATGAAACTGGGGATAACATGCGTGTTCCGCGGTTGGGTATCTCAGATGGGGCCATTCAGTGCGAGCCGGCCAATAGCCGGGTCATCTGTAAAGAAGCCATCCAAGCCGAGGTCAAGGTAGCGGCGTAGTTCCGCAATCATACCTGCTGGATTACGTTCTGCGGGAGTGCCGGAATTGCGGAGTTGTTTGGGTAAGAAAAAGTTTTCAGGGCGGGCAGTGTAAGAGTGGACAAGAAGACCTGCTGCATGGGCGTCGCTGATCAGGGTTGAAGGGGCAAGCCAAGCGCCTTGTGCGTCTCTTGGGATGATGTCGATATTAGATGGACCAATAACATCTGCGAATTGGCGTACTTCTTTCAAACCTGATGGCGTCATAAGGTCGCCAAAAGTTGTTTTTTTACCTGACGCGGCGATATCGGCTGGGACGACATTACGGTCATCCATCAGGAACATCAGGCGGGCCTGAGGATTAATATCGAGAACTTGCGAACGGATTTTTGCGAGGTTTGCAGTTTCAAAAGACTGAAGTTCGAGCGGGGCTTGGCGTGTGTATTCATGCGCCGCGATAATTTTCAAGAACTCTGTCTCAGGGTCTAATCCGATACTATGGAAAAATGTCGAGTGTTTTATCTCAGGAATAATGCCGAATGTTTTTCCGGTGGCTGAGGCCTCTGCTGAAACAAGCTCGATCATTTCCTCAAATGTAGGAATGGCAAAACGATCATTATAACGCGTATTTTGCGGACGGAGCGTTGAGAGGCGTTCACGTGCTCTGAGAGTTTTGATTTCTGCGAGAGTAAAATCAAAAGTGAACCAACCTGTTTGTTTTTCCCCATCAATGGTCAGGGTACGACGGCGGCTGGAAAACTCAGGATGTTCGGCGACATTGGTTGTTTCTGCAATATTGGGTTCGTGGCGGACGACAAGGTGCCCGTCCTTTGTCATTACCAAGTCCGGTTCAATGTAGTCAGCGCCATCCTGCATGGCTTTGGCATAGGCACCAAAAGTATGCTCGGGGCGAAGGGCTGATGCACCACGATGGGCGAAAATTAAAGGCTGCGGGGCTAGGGACGGGGCAGCCTTAGCTGCCCGGGGGGTTATGATGGCGGGTGCCATGCTGGCCGCCGTGAGGAGGCCAAGGGTCTTACGGCGGGTCAACATGGACAACTACTCCTTAGAGGGAACCGCTAACAGTCAGGAAGAACATGCGTGGCGCGATGGGGAATGCGGTATACTGGCCGCTTGCTGCTCCTGCATTGACGGTGGACCAGCCACGCTCACCGGTAAGATTGGTGATGTTACCCTGTACCTTCAGAGATGCAACATGCGGCACGTTGTTGAAGGTATAACCAGCGTTCATGCTGAAGAGCTTATAGGATGGTGTGGACATATCGTTGGTGAAGGTGGTGTAACGCTTGCCCTGATATTCACCGATAAACTGGCCGTAGGCATTGCCCCAGTTGGTGCTGGCAATAAACTTATTGCTCCATGCGGGAACGTTCACTACGTTTTTGCCCGCCGTAGCAACGACATTACCGTTGTTCAGGTAATTCGCGTTGTACTGAGACTTATTATACGACAGCGCGTCATATAGTGAGAAATGTGAACCCAGGTGAATGGTTCCGTTCACGTCCACGCCGTTTGTATCCACTGAGCCGACATTGGCCAAAATGGTGGCGGCACCCGCGACGGAATAGACGTTGCTGGTTGCGATAGCGAGCAGACGATTGGAGAAGTGAACGTGGTAATATGTGATCTGACCTTCAAAGCCGGTGATGGGGCCAAGGTTCAGGTTGCGGTGTTCACGCAGGCCTGTTTCGTAGGTCCATGATGTTTCGGGCTTGCCGTTTTTACGGAAATCTTCAAACGCCGCTTGGCTTGTCGCGCCCCAAGGGGTTGCGTTGCCGTAACCGGCAGCCTGGAAGGAGCGTACATTTTGCTGAATGTTGGCGAACCACTGTTCGTGGGGTGTGAGGGTCCATGTGGCGCCGAAAGACGGCAGGAAAGGCTTGGTCGTGCTGATCTGGCCACCCGGTACTGTAATGGCGTTTTTAGGTGACAGCGCGCCGGGAAGGGCTGCAACGGGGAGTGTGCCGTTTGTGTAGACCAGCGTGGATTTGAAACCGCCCATTAGAGAGAAGTTCTTGGAAACCTGCCATACGTCCTGCAGATGCGTGACGAATGTATTGGTATAGAAATAGTTGGTATATTGCTTGATCAGCGGGTTTTGCTGGCGCTCATACGGTGTGGTTGGGTTCTCGAAGGAGAATGCGTACCAGCGGCGGGCTTGTGTGTTGTTGTTCCGCTCGTACCAACCGCCAACTTCGATGGAGTGGTTGTGAAGGTGGTAGCGTAGTGCGGAAGTGAGGCCGCCGCGATTGTCCCAGTATTCTGTAGTACGTGTTGCGTAGCCGGAACCACCAAAGACGTTGTTTAGGCTTTGTGAGTTGAGGCCGGGGTAATAGGCGGCAAAGAGTGTTGGCAGACCAGCAACGGTTGCTGGGCCAGCGATAATGCCTTCACCGAGGTTGTGGTGGTAATAGAAGTTGTTATCCCAGTGCAGGTTTTCACTGAAATCATGGGACCATTTGGCGTAGGCTAAAAAGTCTTCACGCTGCGCGCCGCCGTAATAATTGCGGTAGTTGTTTGACGCAATCAGGCTCTTGATGTTGGGAGAGTTAATATAGTTTTTTGCGGCGTTCAGGTCAGGGAACAGAAATGGGCGTGTGTAAGGAATATTGGTGGCATTTGGTGTGACCGTGACAGGGTCTTCGTTTGGCTCGACCTTATCAGACCAGTCGAAGAACACGGAAAGATGGTCATGCGCCGTGTCGTGACGGAATTTCGCATTAACCTGATAACCGCCTTGATGTGAGCCGGGGTTGTCCCAAGAGCGGGCATCTTGTCGCACGAACGAGACGTAGGCGCTGTTACCATTGCCGAAATCACCCGTGTCGAGGCGGGCAAAAGTGCGGAAGGTGGAGAAGCTACCGAAGACTTGCTCAACTTGTGCGCCGCGACGGTGGGACGGGTCTTGCGTTGAGAACTGGAGTGAGCCGCCAAGATTGGAGGTAGAAGCAGTGCTGAGGTCACCCGCGCCGGTGGCAATGGATGTTGCGCCGACGTTTTCGCTGATAACAGCACGCTGCGGGGAAAGGCCGTTATAGTTACCATACGCCTGGTCACCCAGCGGGATGCCGTCAAGTGTGTAACCAAGTTGGTTTTGGTTAAAGCCGTGAACAATGAGCGATGAGTTTTGTTCGTTGTTGCCCCATGGGTCAGCGTTATTAAACACGACACCTGGCAATACAGACAAAGCTTTGATGGGGTTAATACCCGAGAGCTCACGCTGCATTTGCACCCGGCCAATGGTTTGTTCCGAGTGAGTGCGGCGCGCAGTGATAATGAGCTGTTCGTTGCCGCTTACTGCAGCATTTACAGAGCGTGGTGCCGCATGGTGGGCAGCGGGCACTGTCGTAGCAGCAATTGTGCGTGTTGGTGCCGGCTGAGCCGTAGGGGCTGAGCGGTATTGCGCAGATGTTTTAGACGCCTGAGCGGCAGAAACTTTTTTGGCATGGTGATGCGCAGGTGCAGCATACGCCGACGCAAAAGCAACCGCGAGCGGGGAGCAGAAAAGTGCAAGTTGCGCGCGACGACGCAGTAAAAGACCCGACATGGACAACCTTATGGATGACATGAAAACCGGGTCGGAACCTAAACATTACGAGAAGTTTACGGTGTGAACATAATATTAATAAATTATTTCATATTTATTACATAGCCTGTTCAGGTTGTACTCCATCCAATACCAACGATAGCAACCCTTCGTTGAGATGATGTTTGCTGAAGCACAATGACTTCACGTTCTTCCAAATAGTTTAATTGTCGGCGCGCACGCCCCAAAGAATGTGTGCCGTAAGCTCTAGCAAGAGCATCATCGTCCGGGCAGGGCAAAGCATCCCAAGCATGACGTGCGAGCAAGAGAAATACCCCCCTGACATCTTCAGGTAAGGTATGGGCAACGTGCTCTGCCTGCTGCCATTCTTCCGTTTCCGCGCGTGAACGGTCCAAACCGACGCGGGAATTAATAAGTATGCGCTGGAAGCTGGGAAGGTCTAATATTGTCCTTGGTAGGCCCAATATGCGCGCTCTTAGCTGAAAATCTTGGTAGAGCGTTGCTAACGGTTTATAGTCAGCATCATCGCCGGACGCGACTTCTGAAACTAGGGACCAAAGCGTATCTGGGTCAGCTTCAATGGTCGTAGTAGCGGTCGCGGTGCTGATTTCGGCGGCATCGCGGTTTGTGCCGTATGCATCCAACTGAGCGAGAAGGTCAGGCGGCGGCGGGCGGTTTTCCCGGCGTGGGCGTGGAGAAAGCTCTGCGATAGGTTCAAGAATTATATCGCGCAGTTCTTCCGCTGGTACCGGCTCTAAGGGCACGAGAATAGGGCCGGTGGCATGGCTGGCCGTTTCTACGCTCCCGATGGCGACTAGCTTCGGGCGCCGGGATAAAGCTGGCCCGAGGGCCATAAATTGACCGCGTGCCAAGTCCCGGAAGGATTCAGCTGTGCGGCGTTCCATGCCCAGCAAATCTGCTGCACGGGCCATATCAATGTCGAGAAATGTGCGGCCCATAAGGAAGTTGGAGGCTTCGGCGGCGACGTTTTTGGCTAGCTTCGCGAGGCGTTGCGTTGCAATGACGCCTGCAAGCCCGCGTTTACGGCCGCGGCACATGAGGTTTGTCATCGCGCCAAGGGAAAGGCGCCGTGCTTCGTCTGTAGTGTCCCCGCCAGCAACTGGTGCAAATAGTTGAGCTTCGTCCACCACGACGAGGACAGGATACCAGTGGGCGCGGGGTGCTTCAAACATCCCATTCAGAAAGGCCCCCGCTGCACGAAGCTGCATTTCTGCTTCCACGTGTTCGAGGTTTAAAACCACGGATGCGCGGTGTGCGCGTACGCGTTCACCGGCAGCGCGGAGGCTTGCCTCGCTTTGGTCCTCTACATCAATGACCAGATGTCCGTAATGCTCGGCAAGAGTAACGAAATCCCCCTCGGGGTCGATCATAACCTGCTGCACGACATTGGCTGTTTGTTCCAGCAGGCGCCGCAAGAGGTGCGATTTTCCTGAACCAGAGTTGCCTTGCACGAGAAGTCGCGTTGCGAGGAGTTCGGGGAGGTCGAGTTCGATGGAGGAGCCGTCGCGGCCCTGTCCGAGAATGATGGAGGTCATGGGCTGAAGCGGATAGCGGAATCTTGTGATTCGAGCCAGTCGATCATGCCTTGTGCTGCCATTCGGCCTGTAGAAAAACAGGCTTGCAATAAGTAACCGCCTGTTGGGGCTTCCCAGTCCAGCATTTCTCCAGCTGCAAAGAGGCCGGGCTGAGCTTTTAGCATGAAGCGGCTATCGAGTTCTGTGAGTTTAAGGCCGCCGGCTGTAGAAATGGCGCGATCGAGTGCATCAGTGCCGGTTAATGTTAGAGGCAGCGCTTTGATAGCGACCGCTAATTGATGTGGCGATGCATTTTTCGGGGTGGCATCGCGCACAAGCTCCCTAGAAATACTGTCCAGTGCGAGGGCTTTACGCAGACGGTTTGATAGGCTCTCACGAGGGCGCTGAGCAGTTAATCTTTGCTCGATTTGCTGCAAGGTAAGAGTAGGGCGAAGGTCTAATGTAACCTCCGCTCGGCCTTTGGATATCAAGTCATCACGCAGATTGGGTGTTAGGGAATAGAGTGCGCTGCCTTCTAAGCCTCGTTCCGTAACCGTTAGATCGCCACGTCGTATTTGCTGATTGTGCTTCAGGGCAATACCGTGGAGAATACTTCCATTGTGGCGCTGGCGAAATTCTGCTGGCCAAGAGGGAATGAAGCCGCAATTTGATGGCGCGAAAGCCGTGGTTAGACCCGGAAATAGGGAAACCCAGGCGCCATTTGATCCGAGACGAGACCAGCTGGCTCCACCTAGGGCGAGAAGAGTTGCACTGGGGGTCGTGATTATCTCACCGTGTAGTGTAGAAAAGTGATTACCCTGCTCCGAGAAGTGCGTGAAGTGGTGGCGGGTATGAAGCGTTGCTCCGAGCGTATTAAGCCTGCTCAACCATGCGCGCAGCAAAGGCGATGCTTTGAGAGCTTTAGGGAATATTCGCCCAGAAGAGCCTGTAAAGCAGGGTTGGCCCAAATTTTCCGCCCATTCCTGCAAGGCAGTGGGTGGAAATGCACGGATAGAAGGCTCAAGATAGGCTCGTGCAGCGCCATAGCGTTTAAGGAATGTTTCCAAAGCCTCGGCATGGGTCAAGTTCAGTCCTGAACGACCTGCCATTAGCAATTTACGCCCGACGCTGGGCATGGCGTCATAAATATGGACATCGTACCCGGCGCTCGCCAAGTGTTCTGCTGCCATTAGCCCTGCCGGGCCCGCGCCAATAATATCGATAGTGCGTTTTGGAATCATGGCAGCGTCAATGGCACGTTCCGCAAAATTTGTCAGGTTTTTCGATGAAGGATGTTGCGGGAGCTAAGCGCGTTATGCGATGGCCTTGTCATGATAGAGAAGGAGACCAGCATGTCAGATACGGGAATGGAGCGCATTTTAAAACAGCGCATCGCCCAAGGGCAGGGGGCGGAAACCGCAGATGTGGTGATCCGCAATGTTCGTATGCTGGATTTGGTGACAGGTGAATTAGTCCCGACGGATATTGCTGTATGCGGTGATACTGTTGTGGGGACTTATGGCCGTTATGAAGGAAAAACGGTCATTGAGGGGAATGGTCGTATCGCGGTACCGGGGTTCATCGACACACATTTACATGTTGAATCGTCGCTGGTGACACCACAGGAGTTCGACCGTTGTGTGCTTCCGCATGGCGTAACAACGGCAATCTGCGATCCTCACGAGTTGGCTAATGTCGTCGGTGGAGCCGCGTTTGATTTCTTCCTGACCTCGTCTGAGCGTATGATCATGGATCTGAGAGTTAACCTCTCAAGCTGTGTCCCTGCTACAGACATGGAGACTTCAGGCGCTTCTCTGGATGCTGCTGCGCTTGTGGCTTACCGTGACCATCCGCAAGTCATTGGCTTAGCAGAGTTTATGAATATGCCGGGCGTTTTGAACGGTGATGCTGGCTGCATTGCCAAATTAGCCGCATTTGCTGGCGGGCATATTGATGGTCATGCGCCTTTGATGCGAGGAACGGCGTTGAATGGCTATCTATCGGCCGGAATAAGCACGGATCATGAAGCGACACGTGTGGATGAAGCGCTGGAAAAAGTTCGTAAAGGGATGACTGTACTGATCCGAGAAGGATCGGTTTGTAAAGATTTGGAGGCCCTTGCACCTCTTTTGACAGTAGAAACATCGTCTTTCTTTGCTTTTTGCACGGATGACCGGAACCCACTCGAAATTGCGCATGAAGGGCACCTAGATTACCTCATTCGCAAAGCTATCTCATTAGGGGTTCCGGCTTTGGCGGCCTATCGCGCAGCTTCTCTCTCTGCTGCTCAGGCATTTGGTTTGCGTGATCGTGGTATCATTGCGCCGGGCAAACGCGCTGACGTCGTATTATTGGACGATTTGGCGGAATGTCGTGTCTCTGATGTGATATCTGCTGGTCGGTTAGTGAACGATGCGCTCTTTGAGGCAAGGGAGATTGTGCCTGCTATTGGTAAAGATAGCATGCGCCGCGCTAAAGCCGTCACGGTGGCGGATCTAGCTGTGCATGGTACGGGTAAGGCCCGGCCTGTCATTGGTATTGTGCCCGGGCAAATCATCACAGACTATCTGACGCATGACTTACCTGAAGATGCCGGGCATGTGCTGCCTGATATTACGCAGGATATTGCTAAGCTCTGTGTTGTAGCCCGACATGGCCATAACGATAATATTGGCCGAGCTTTTGTTCGTGGGTTCGGTCTTACAAGCGGTGCTCTCGCGTCGTCTGTTGGACATGATAGCCATAATGTTTGCGTAGTTGGCGTGAATGATGCCGATATGGCATTGGCTGTGGAGCGTCTCATGGCCACTGGCGGGGGGTTTGTCGCAGTGCAGGATGGTCAGATACGTGCTGAACTGGCATTGCCGGTTGCAGGGCTCATGAGCGATGCACCTTATGAACAAGTGCGAGATGAGCTGATTACTTTGCGTGCCGCTGTAGCGAAAATGGGTGGAACGCTTGAAGAGCCGTTCCTTCAACTGGCCTTTTTGGCGCTGCCAGTGATACCGCACCTGAAGTTGACAGATCGCGGGTTGGTTGACGTTAACAGGATGTCTTTTGTTTGATTAAAATTTGCGGGGCCCACCAGCACTGATGGGCCCCGCAAAAGTCTAGATTACTTGCCGCTTGTCCAGCTGCTAATCTTTTCCTTAGCGCCCGTTGCGGCGCTTGATGTTGCATGTCCAGCTGCAGAAATGTCTTCACCTGCACCGCGTGTTGTGTTGCAAGCGGAGAGTGAGAGGCTACCGCCAGCAAGCAATGTGATGGCGAGGACTGTGCGAAGAGTTTTAAAGTTCATGACTTTTCCTCCTAAGTGGATTTGGATTTATCGCAGCTTGCGCTGAGAAGTTCCGTGCCTTTGCAGCGGCTTGAAGAGCATAGCCTAAAAAACAACGGTTTTAAGGCAACAAAAAGGCGTGATGGGTACAAGAACTGCAAGGGATACAAGCAAGGTTACGGCAATACGGTCTTCTAAGCTTGTTCTTGACTGCGGCAACAAACTACTTTGAATTCCCAGATGAATGGTGTTTGGGCTATGACAATTTCGGTTAGCATTTAATTTTCTTTTTGTGTCAAAGGCAAATGCCTGTGCACTTCTGCTCTTCGTTTTAAAGTATGAGTTTATTTTTGCCGTTTGCAACGCTCAGAACAATAGAGGACGCTGTCCCAGTTTTTGGCCCATTTCTTGCGCCACGAAAAAGGTTTTTGGCACACAGGGCATTCCTTTTGGGGAAGATTGGACTTAGTCGGCTTACGATCTAGCTTGCCTTGTCCGCGCGGCATAAGCGTTTACTCATTTCGTGCTAAGGTCTATTTTTTGTTTGAACGCCTTAGTGTATGTTAAGTTTGTTAAAACTTAAAATGACAGTTGTTATCAATATAGGGTTTTTTTATATTTAATAATTACATTATAATTTTTTAGTTAATTCAAATAAGCAGTCGAGGAACTTACATATCCATGGAATGTATGACTGACAGCATGAAGAGGGGTGCTCCTGTCAAAGTAACGTTCGGTCAGAGTGATACCCGACCCTACAGGTTTTGTTGGCTGCCCGGGTAGATGGTACAATCGACGCGCAGTGGAAACAGATCTGCGAAGCCTATCATGGCGCCGCCGTAAAAATGGCCTCTTATGAAACCAATGGCTACAAGCCACTCACTTTTGAGATCGATGCCATCGTATGAATGAGTTAATTTACACCCCGGAGCGTATTCGCAGTCTACACAGAAAAAGTGTGATCATTACTCTATCACCCAAATATATTGCTCTTGTGTCACAAGAAATCTGGGGAGGTATGTATTTCTCGCGGACGGGTTGGTGCGTCCATGCTCCCGGAGATACCTCCGTGCAGTGGATCGGTGAAAATTTTCGCAAAGCTCTGTTGAGTAGCGAGTATTTTGATAAACCTGAGTTGCCCTCTCTCAAGGGGGAGGAGCATGACAGAATGCAAGAAGCGTCAAATCAAAGACGATTAGCGTTCAACGACGAAATTATGCGCACATACGGCTACAAAATATACAAGCAAATCGGCGATCGATGTGATGTTGTCTTTGCAAGTTGGCATGATTTAGTTGATGACTTCGTGACGTTGGCCGCCAGTAAGCGGAGAGCCGGTGGGCATAGCGCGTGGGGGCCGATGGATAAGAAAAAATATGCCTCGACGCGGGTCACCGTTCCGCTCTCCGCGTCCGACGAAGAGCTCGGCCTCGCCATTCGCGATGCCCTTTCTCGCTGTGAAGCACCGGGGCGGCAAAAGATTAACTCACCGGTGCTGTCAGATTAACGCCTTCGTGGCAGATGGCAGCAATGAACAAGGTGCCTGTTAGCTACAAACGGCATCGATTTTGCGTGCAGTGACCGTGTATGAAGTGTGGCCGTATTTCTATTTTCTACTGAGTTTTCGTTTGGTTGAAGACGCGCTTTTGGAACGTGGGAGTATGATGCGATCCGTCGCTGGCGCCTCAAGCGCGGTGCAAATTACACGCGTTGTTTGCGGCGAAAACCTGTCAAACGCGGTAATCTGTGGCATTGGAAAAATCAGCAGCGTCAAGGGTGCGCCCAACTGTTGAACCAGACCGTTAGGGTAACAAGCCCTGCAGGTGAACGGCAGAAAATAGCTATTTTTTAGAGATGTGGTGGACCCGACGCGATTCGAACGCGTGACCTTTGCCTTCGGAGGGCAACGCTCTATCCAGCTGAGCTACGGGTCCCTTGGCGCCCTCGATAGACGGTTCTAATAAGTTTGCCAAGTCCTTTCCCTGTATGATGGTAAATTTAGGGGGGAGAGGTTGCTTTCCATAGGCTCGCGGCAATGTCTCCGCCGGAAGGTAGCATTTTGTCGGGTGTGAAAATCCATGAGACGATATCACGTGCTACGTCGCGTTTATCACGCTCTAAGAGGTGGTGTGCGGAGGGTATTTCATCGAGTCTAACCGTTGAGGGAAGGCGGCTTATCAACCGGGTTGTATAGGCAGGAAGAACGAACTGATCTCTGCCGCCAAAAATCATTAGACTTGGCTGCGTCAGATGGGGTGCAGCGTAGTAGGCGCTGCGCATGAGATGGGTTAGGCCATCAAGTGTTTCTATGGTTGCGTAGTGCATTGTGAGGGGATCAAAATAGAGCCTTCGGGCGGCGGCCATATTGTCCGTTGCAACCCGAGTGCCGGGAACGGAAGATCCATCAAGTCTTTTTTGAGGAGCGATGGCGTCCAAGCCGTCCAGAATTTGTCGCCAAGGTGTTCCTATATCGAGTGCCGCAGGGGCCAGAAGGATAGTGCCCCTTATGGGAGGTGCATCAGGACGTGTAGTGAGGAGAAGAGCCACCGCGCCCCCCATGCTTGAGCCCATAACGTAAAGTGAGGTTTTTGGATATTGTACGTGGACCCAGTGGGCAATTTCGCGTGCGTCTTCAACCATGCGTTCGGTGCTGCTCCAATGCCCGCGCTCTGCTGTGCTGCCGAAGCCGCGTTGGTCGGGTGCAATAATTGTTATGCCCTCTGCATTAAGCTCAGGGGCAATAGTTTCCCAGCCATCACGGCTGTCCCCGTAGCCGTGCAGTGCCAGAATGAGAGCTTTTACAGGCTGACGCGACGGATAGAGGCGCAAGGGTATGGAATGATGGTCGGATGCTGTGAGCAATAGACTGGGTGGGATGAGTGCAGTTTCTTCGGCTGTCAGGTGCAAATTAGGACGCTGGATATGGCTGGCACAGGCAGAAAGACAAAGCGTGTAGCACAAGATTGCATATGGACGGTTTGAAACGCGCCAGAAAGGGCTTATCATTCGCCGCAATATGTTGCGCCTGTTTCGTATGGGCGATTGAGGAGAGTTATTGGTGACGTCTGAAGCGCCCCATTTAGTACTGGTTGATGGTTCTGGGTTCATTTTCCGGGCTTTTCACGCTTTGCCACCAATGAGCAACCCGGAAGGTGTTCCGGTCAATGCTGTGTATGGTTTTACCAATATGTTGACGCGTTTGCTACGTGACCATGTTGGTACGCATTTGGCCGTAATATTTGACGCAGGACGGCACACATTTCGTAATGATCTCTATCCTCAGTACAAGGCGCATCGTCCAGAAGCACCGGAGGATTTGCGTCCACAATTTAGCTTAATCAGGGATGCTACGGCAGCGTTTAACGTGCCTTCTATAGAACTGGCCGGTTGGGAAGCTGACGATTTGATCGCGAGTTATGCGCGCGCGGTGGTCGAAGCTGGTGGGCGCTGCACAATCGTATCGTCTGATAAAGACCTTATGCAGTTGATCCGCCCGGGTGTGGAATTGCTCGACCCAATGAAGCAAAAACCTATCAGGGACGCAGAAGTAGAAGCAAAATTTGGTGTTCGCCCCGATCAAGTGGTGGATGTTCAGGCGCTGATGGGGGATTCTACGGACAACGTGCCTGGTGTGCCTGGTATCGGCGCAAAGGGCGCCGCGCAGCTGGTGAACGAGTTTGGTTCGTTGGAGGCAATTTTAGCCGCAGCGCCTTCCATGAAGACCTCCAAGCGCAAACAGAACCTCATAGATTATGCAGAAGCCGCACGTATTTCTCGTCAATTGGTACTGCTGGCCGATGATGTGCCGCTGCCTCAACCAATAGATGCGCTTGGGTGCCGTGATGTTGAGCAAGAGACATTGCGCACTTGGTTGGCGTCGATGGGTTTTCATTCGACGATACAACGTATGGGAATGAAGCCAGCCCCAGCTGCGGCACCTAAGCACGCTACTCAACAGAATGATGCATCCGCGGCCAATCAAGCTGAAGTTGAAAAGCCTGCCGAGCAGCAACCGTTCACGGGCTACAAAACGGTTATGGAAATAGAAGTGCTTGATCAGTGGATTAAGCGCGCGCGTGATGTTGGCGTTGTTGCGGTTGATACCGAGACCGATAGCTTGAACGCTCGGCAAGCGGTTATGATCGGGCTGTCTTTGGCGGTTGCGCCGGGGGAGGCGTGTTACGTCCCATTGGCGCACGAGGGGACGCTGGACCAGCCAACAGGAATGCAGCTGGAGCGCAGCGCTGTGCTTGAGCGCCTGGCTCCGCTTTTAGCTGACGAGAGCGTTTTAAAGGTTTTTCAAAACGCGAAATATGATCTGACGGTGTTTCGTGGTGCCGGTATAAAAACCATTACCCCGATAGATGATACGATGTTGTTGTCCTACGCCCAGTCGGCAGGTGAGCACGGGCAGGGAATGGATGAACTTTCTGCACTCCATCTAGGACATACGCCGATCAGTTACGATGAAGTCACTGGCAAGGGGCGTAATCGCATTCCTTTCGCGCGCGTGGCGCTGGATCGGGCCACGGCATATGCAGCAGAGGACGCAGACGTTACCTTGCGGCTGTGGCACGTATTGCGACCAGAATTGCGCGCACGCAAATCTCTTGCACTTTATGAAGAGATGGAGCGGCCGTTAATCGGTATTCTGACAGACATGGAAGAAGCGGGCATCAAAGTTGATGCTGCTGAACTGCGCCGCATGTCAGAAGATTTTGAAAAGCGCATGCGTGAAATCGAAGCTGATATACATACGCAAGTGGGGCGTAGTTTTAATGTTGGCTCTCCGAAGCAATTGGGAGAGATTTTGTTCGACGAAATGGAGCTTCCCGGCGGCAAGCGCACCAAAAGCGGAGCTTGGGGTACAGACCAATCTGTCTTGGAAGGTTTGGCAGAGCAAGGGCATGATCTGCCTCAGAAAATATTGCAGTGGCGGCAGTTGGCCAAGCTCAAGTCTACCTATGCAGACGCTTTGGTAGAGCAGATGGACCAAGGTAGCCAGCGCGTCCATACATCGTACCAAATGGCTGTCACGACAACGGGTCGTTTGTCGTCCAATGAGCCAAATCTACAGAATATCCCGATCCGCACCTCCGAAGGGGCACGCATTCGTAAGGCTTTTGTTGCGGCTCCTGGACATGTTTTGGTTTCGGCGGATTACAGTCAGATTGAATTGCGCCTCTTAGCGCATGTTGCAAAAATTGAGCCTCTTTTAGAGGCTTTCCGTTTGGGGCAGGACATTCACGCGCGTACAGCTTCTGAGGTGTTTAATATACCGTTGGAGGGCATGGATTCCCTTACGAGACGTCGGGCAAAGGCCATTAACTTCGGAATTATCTACGGTATTTCGGCTTATGGTTTAGCCCGTCAGTTGCAAATTTCTCCGGGCGAAGCGCGCAAGTATATTGACGCTTATTTCGCAAAATATCCCGGAATCCATGACTATATGGAGCGCACAAAGGAAGAAGCACGCGAACATGGCTACGTCCTGACACCATTTGGTCGGCGCTGTTATGTGCCGGGTATAAAAGAGAAAAACGGTGCTCGCCGCAGCTATGCGGAGCGTCAGGCAATTAATGCGCCTCTACAAGGTGGAGCCGCAGATATCATCAAAGCTGCAATGGTGCAGTTGGCACAAAAATTACCAGAGACAGGTTTGAAAGCACGTATGCTGCTCCAGGTGCATGACGAATTACTGTTTGAAGTTGCTGAGAATGATGCGTCAGCTCTGGCAAGTTTTGTCCGCGAGCAGATGATGGCAGCGGCGTCCTTGGATGTTGCGTTAGAAGTTGAAACCGGCATTGGCCACAGCTGGTCCGAAGCCCATTAAAAGAGGGAGTGCCGAAGATGTCCGTATATAAAGCGCATCTTGGTAAGTTGATCGTGGCAGCTGCGCTCTTGCTTGCCGCGCTAGTAGGGTACGGTGCTTTTCAAATGGCATCTCACAGTGGGACAGGCTGGTTAGTCCAGTCTAATGGAAATGCTGTCGGCGGCAGCTTCCGCTTAGTGTCACTTGGTGAAAGCACAGTCTCTGAGGGCGACTTTCATGGCAGATGGCTGCTTGTGTGGTTTTATGATGCACGAACGCCTTTGCACATTGGGCGCCCTGTGCTTGCAAGCCTAGAAGCAACACGTAATGCTTTAGAGGCGAAGGGCTTGCCTGTAACCGTCATTGCCGTTTCTCTGGACCCTAATATTGAGACGGACGTTGCTAAAGCATACGTCCTCCCCATTGCTCCCCACGTTATGCCTCTGACTGGGACACAAAACATGATCCGCGCAATGACCGCTCTGTACCATGCGCCTTATAAGATGGAGGATGGACACTTTAAGCAGGCGCCGCAGGTCATCGTTATGGACCCTAAAAGCCACTATGCAGGAATGCTGGATACATCCAGCGATGCTGCAACATGGATCGAAAATATTGAACACTGGGCGGCGCGTTAGAGTGAGGTACTGGGGGCAGTTTGGTCTCGCAATTATTGCGTTTTTCGGCGGTGCGTTTTCTGCCATGGCGGAAGATAGGTTGCCGCTGGACTGGAACGGCCAAACATTGGGTAGCCCCCACCGAGGTGGAACATTGCGCCTGACGGCAGACGGCCCCGGCGGAACATTGGATCCACAAATTAATTACGGCACGCAGTATATGCAGGTTTTTGTCGTAATGTATGATCCGCTGCTCGTGTATCGTCAGGCGCCGGGCAAGGCAGGGTTGGAAGTCGTGCCGGACTTGGCTGAAGCTATGCCAAGTGTCAGCGCTGATGGGCTAACGTGGCATTTGACGCTACGAAGCGGATTGAAATTTTCAGACGGTTCGCCTGTAGAGGTTGAGGATGTTGTTGCATCGTATCAGCGCATTTTTCGTGCGGGCAGTCCGACTGCGGCGTCATTCTACGGTAATATTGAGGGTGCAGATACGTGTTTGAAAACACCCGATCGCTGCATTTTGCCAGGGGTGAAAGGTGATCCTAAAACACGGGAGATCACCTTTCATTTAGTCCACCCTGACGGAGAATTTACGTACAAGCTTGCTTTTCCCCACGCAGCAATTTTGCCCCGTAACACGCCTGCACATGACTTGGGAATGCAGACTGCACCCGGTACGGGCCCTTATCGTTTGACGCATTATGACCCGGAGCACGGAATGGTGCTGGAGCGTAACGCGTTTTTTCATGTTTGGAATCCACAGGCACAGACAGACGGTTTTGCTGACCGGATTGAGTATAATTTTGGCCTATCTGACGAGGCCCAAGTTACGGCGGTTGAGCAGGGGCAATATGACTGGATGCTGGATGCAAAGCCCGCTGACCGTCTGGGTGAAATTGGTTCAAAGTATACCGAGCAGGTACATATAGAGCCGCTTTTGGGGCTTTATTATCTGGCAATGAATAATCATGAGCCACCTTTTACGGATGAGCGTGTCCGTCATGCGGTAAGCTTGGGAGTAAACCGCCATGCCATGACCATCTTGTTTGGCGGCAGTGCTATCTCAGAACCTTTGTGTCAGATGGTGCCGCATGGGCTTCCGGGCGCCGATCTGGGTATGACTTGCTTACAGGACGTGGCTCGGGCGCGGCGTTTGGTGCATGACGCCGGGGCTGACGGCGCATCCGTGACTTTGATTGTACCCAATCGTGCGATTGAACTGGGCATGGGCACTTATTTACGGAACGCTTTGTCTCAAATTGGATTGAACGCGCAGTTGCGGCCGATTACCGCTGGTTTGGCAGATAGTTACGAGCAGAACACAGCAAACCACGTGCAAATTGCGCTTTCTTATTGGTTTGCCGATTATCCGTCACCTTCGACCTTCTTAGACGATCTGTTCGGCTGCGATAACTATCATCCGAATGCGTCCGTCTCTCCGAATTTTACGGGCTTTTGTGACCAACACATCCAAGGTTTAATGGATCAGGCAAGGGAACAGGTGAATGTGGCCCAAGCGAACCCTCTATGGGAGGAAGCTGGCCGCTCCATCATGGCAAAAATGCCCGGTGCGCCAATGATCCAAATGAAAACAGTGGATTTCGTGTCCCATCGCCTAGGGAATTACACGTCAACGTGGCTGGATCACATGTTATTTTCGCACGTATGGGTGCAGTAAATAGTTTTTGGAGGTTGCACCCATTGCTGATTAGCCCTCGTAGCAAGCAACGAGGGCTTAAAAGATGTTAAATTACAAACCAATATCCGTGCGGAAAATTTTATCGGACCACTCGATTTTATCGGCGGCTTCGTATGCGTGCTTGCGGGCTTCTTCTGCTGTCGCGGCGCGGGCGCTGATGGTTAGGACGCGCCCACCATTGGCAACGAGTGCACCATTTTCCAACGCTGTGCCGGCATGAAAGACTGAGACGCCCTCAACGCTCTCAGCGTTTTCAATTCCACGAATAGCGCCACCTTTTTTTGGGGCGTCTGGGTAGCCGTCAGCGGCAAGGACGAGCGAGATAGATGCTTCGTCTGTAAAGCGTGCCTCCGCATTGTCGAGCTTGCCTTCTGCTAGAGCAGCAAGCACAGGGAGGAGGTCGGATTCCAAGCGGATGAGTAGGGCTTGTGCCTCTGGGTCCCCAAAGCGAACATTGTATTCGATGAGGGATGGACCGGTTTCGGTCAGCATTAGGCCGGCAAAGATTACGCCACGAAAAGGTGTGCCGCGACGCGTCATTTCACGCAGCATGGGGCGCACCGTTAGGTCCAGAGCGTGTTCTTGTGCTGCGCGGTCAAAAGCTGGTGGCGGTGCAATAGCGCCCATGCCGCCTGTATTGGGGCCAGTATCGCCATCACCAAGGCGTTTATGGTCTCGTGCAGCACCAATTAATACGGCGTCATCATCCGAGCAGAATGCGAATAAAGAGACTTCCCGGCCTACAAGGCAGTCCTCAATCACCAAGGGCATACCGAGCTTTTTAATTGCTTCTTCAGCCTCGTTCACGCTCTGCGCGACGACAACCCCTTTGCCTGCTGCGAGGCCATCAGCCTTTACGACTATTGGGGCGCCTTTGCGTTGAACGTAGGCCAGAGCCGCCGCTTCATCCTCGAAACGTTCCCATGCGGCAGTTGGAATGCCAGCGGCATCGGCTACGTCTTTGGTGAAAGCTTTGCTGCCCTCAAGTTGCGCTGCGGCCTGGGAGGGGCCAGCGCATGGAATACCCGCAGCAACACACGCATCGGCTAAGCCAACGACGAGCGGCGCTTCCGGACCAGGCACGATGAGGTCTATATTCTCGGATTTAGCAAAGGCGACGAGAGCCTGAACGTCATCTGCTTTGATCGGCACGAGAGTAGCATGTGCAGCCATGCCGGGATTGCCCGGTGCAGCATAGAGTGTGGTGAGGTGCGGGGAACGTGCCAAGCAAGTTGCTAGAGCGTGTTCGCGCCCTCCGGAGCCGACCAGCAAAACGCGCATGTCACTTTATCCTTTTCTCTACGGGTGCCGCCGTAATGGGGCTTCGTCTTTTCGCGTCCGTAGCATAGACTGGCCCAATGATGGAGAGTGAGAGCGCCCCGGCAAGGGGAAATGTACCCCAATTTACAGTTTCGGAGATTTCTGGTGCGATTAAACGCACTTTGGAAACCGGCTTTGCACGGGTTCGCGTTCGTGGCGAAGTAACCGAGTTGAAGCGGTATCCCTCCGGGCATGTTTATCTGTCTCTGAAAGATGAGGGCGGTAAAATCTCGGGAGTTATCTGGCGCGGTAGCGTGTCTCGCCTTGGTATGGTGCCGGAAAATGGCAATGAAGTCATTGCAACTGGACGTGTCTCATCATACGGCGAGCGCTCAAGCTACCAACTCGTTATCGACCGGATGGAGTTTGCAGGAGAGGGGGCCCTCCTTGCTAAAATCGAGCGTTTGCGTCGGCAACTTTTGGATGAGGGGTTGTTTGCGCAAGAGCTTAAGCAGCCGATTCCCTTTTTGCCCGAGCTCGTCGGGGTTGTAACGTCACGCTCCGGTGCGGTTCTCCACGATATCCAAACGACTATTGCGCGGCGCTTTCCGCGTGATGTTTTATTATGGCCAGTTGCCGTGCAGGGAGAAGGGGCAGCTGCCCAGATCGCTGCCGCAATTGCAGGCATGGGACAGCTTGAGCGAAAGCCAGATGTGCTCATTGTCGCGCGTGGTGGCGGCTCCCTCGAAGATTTAATGGCATTCAATGACGAACGTGTACTTCGTGCTGTTGCGGCCTGTCCTATTCCGCTGATCTCCGCTGTCGGGCATGAAACAGATACGACGCTGATTGATCTTGTCTCCGACCGCCGTGCGCCAACGCCTACTGCCGCCGCCGAGATGGCTGTGCCTCCTCGTTCTGATTTGGTGGCTGACTTGGCTCATCGTAATGCGCGATTGGCGGGGGCTTTAAGTAGGATTGTGCAAACGTCCCGAGCGCGGAGTGAGCAAATTGCTGCTCGTTTGCCTGATCTGCCAAACCTGATCGAAACAGCGCGGATGCGTTTGGATGACAGAAGTCAAAGGCTTGATTTGGCACTGCCGGCTTTCATGCAAAAAGTTCAAGCTCGTAAAGATCAGGTCGTAGCGCGTTTGCCTGATTTGCCAGGAGTGGTTGCCGCTGCTCGGTTACGTTTCGATGAGCGTAGCCAAAGACTGGATCTGGCCTTGCCTGCATTTGTGCAAAAGGTCCGAGGGGCTTTAAATGCTCCATATCGTCAGTTGACTGCGCCCCACAGGCAAATTGAACGTTCTCAAGCCAGATTATTGACGGCTTGGCGAATGGCTGAGGTTGCATGGGATAAGGCTGAGCAAGGTAGGAAACTGAAACTTGAGCGGCTGCGTTTAACGCCCGAACTCATGTCTGGCCCTTTGCGTCTGCAAAGGGCGCGTTTGGACGGGGTCGGGCGGCATTTAGAAGCAGTATCCCCGCATGCTATTCTCAAAAGGGGTTACGTTTTAGTGCAAGATACGCGCGGTCGCCCCGTTACGAGTGCAGAGGCACAGCCGGTAAATGGCCGTGTGGTTTTATCCTTTGCTGACGGTGAGCGTGGGGCAAAGCTGGATGTCATGGTGCCGGATGCCGGACGACAAACAGAGCTCGGTTTGTAAGAGTGTGACAGGTCGTTATTCTTTGAGAGCGGAGAGATTATGCGTTTATTTTGGGTAAGCTTTGCGCTTTTGCCATTGCTGGCTGCATGCGCAGACGAACAGCCTGCGGCCCCTGCAACTCAGCAGAAAATTCCACCACAGGATTTTGCACCAGGGATGGTCACGGGTTCAGAACCCTTGCCCGACGCAAATACTGTTCAAAATGACCCGTCGGCGCCGGTTACAACGCCTTTATGTGGGACGGCTGCGAAAGAGTCTAATCAGGCCGCAGCCATTGTTTATCCGCAGCCTAAAGCGTTGCCATCGTCCTGCCCTAGGAATGCTTGTTTTGATCCTCTGACCGGTACGTTTATTGCTGCAACGGGACAGCGAAGCGTATGTCGATAAGGTATGTTTGATCTATAAAAAAAGCCGCCCCTCACAGGGCGGCTTTTTTTATAAGAAGTCGGTGGGCGTTATTAACGCTTCCACCATCCGGCACGTGGCTTTTTAGGTGCAACTTCATCAATGTTGATGGGTTGGAGGGCCGGGCTGTCTTCGGCTGAAGCTGGTTGAGCCTCAGTTTGGTCAGCTTTGCGGGCACGTGATCTGCGTGGTCTAGCCGCACTGTCTTCAGCTGTAGCGCTTAAAGTCTCAGCTTCTATTGCCTGCTCCGGCGCTGAGGGCTCAGCCGATTTACGGCGGCGTACAGTACGACGAGGCTTGGAAGCAGACACATCGTCTGAGGTTGAGAGAGATGGTGTGTCTTGTTCAGGGGCTTCGGCTGTAACGTGTTGCGCTACACCCGTTTGCTCTGACGTATTGTCTGCAGCGTAAGGCCGCCGACGGCGCCCACGACCGCGCTTAGGAGCTAAAGTCTCGTCCCGTTCTCCATTGTGCTGGAATGATGGCTGCTCTGCCTGTTCGGGCTGGACAGCATATTCGGGCTCAATGGTGATTGGGGCCGGACGTTGTTCTGCAGGCCGCTCATGTATGGCGATTGGCTTGCTGATACGTGCCTGCGTAGAGCGAGACGATTGAGAAAGCTCAGCCTGTTCAATCACGTCAAAGATATCGAAGCTACCGCCGAAAGGATTTGCGGGGGTAGGGCCGACATAAGCGCGCGTCGTTTGCTTGGGACGCTCTTGTGGTCTTTCTTGTTGGCGTGGCTTTTCCTGCGGTTCAAAGTGCTGCTTGGGTTGTTCTACCTGCTGAGGAACATCAGTCTCTTTCGGCAGGCGCTTGAAACGCGTGCGACGGCGACCGGGGATCAGGCCCGCTTCTGTGTCGGTGGTTTCGTTTTCAACAGGGCGAGCCGGCGCGCGGGCAGGGGCCGAGTGGCGAGGTTGCTCGTCATTGTAGCTGTTGCTACGCACAGGTTCTTGATCGGCATAAGGCTGATCACCCTGCTCATAATCACGGCGGTTGCGATTACGGTTGCGGTTACGACGACGGCGCTTGCGGCCGTTATCGTTGCGTCCGTTGTCATCGCCGTCGTTAGAGAATGATGCAGAATATTCATTCTCATTCTGATCGTTTTCAGAGGTTACCTCGACCGCATGTTCTTCGTGAGAGTGCGGGGTTGGTTGGTATGCTTGGCGTTGCGGATACTCTGGCGCTACGTCTTCAACAATCTCGACCGTTTTTACGGTGCGTGGAGCTGGTGCAGCCACGGGCGCCGGTGCCGGTGTCTGCGGCTTTATGCGTTCTATACGGATATCTGAAGCGATGAGTGTATCATCGGCCTCAAAAAACACACGCATGCGATGGCGGGTTTCAATATCCGTCAGCCAGTCACGTTTGTTGTTAAGGATGTACAACGCGATGTTGGAGCGAACAAACGCGGCGATTTCAGACGCGCGCTGGCGTGCGCCTTCTTCGTCAATCGCGCGGAGGATGTGCAGGGCTGAGCTATCTGTGCCGCGGACAAAACCTGTTCCTTGGCAGTGAGGGCACGGCGAAAGGACAGCTTCAGCGATTGAGGGACGCAGGCGTTGGCGGGACATTTCGAGCAGGCCGAAATGGGAAATATGCCCTACTTGGATACGTGCGCGGTCGGAGCGGAGGGCCTCTTTGAGGCGTTTTTCTACCTGAGCGTTGTGACGACGGCTTTCCATGTCGATGAAATCGATCACGATCAGGCCAGCGAGGTCACGCAAACGAAGCTGACGTCCAACTTCTTCAGCGGCTTCAAGGTTTGTGCGCAGAGCTGTTTCTTCGATGTTGCGTTGGGATGTAGACTTCCCGGAGTTTACGTCGATAGAAACCAGAGCTTCTGTTTGGTTAATAACCAGATACCCACCGGAACGCAGCCGCGCTGTTGGTGAGAACATTGCGTCCAGATGGCCTTCAACATTGTAATGTGCGAAGAGGCTTTGACCGCGGTTTTGCCACAGCTTAACTTTGTTAGTGTTGTGCGGCATCAGCAGGCGCATGAATTCACGTGCGCTTTTCCAAGCATTTTCACCGTCCACCATGATATCGTCGATCTCTTTCGAGAAGAGGTCGCGTATCGCTCTTTTGATGAGGTTTGCTTCCTCATAAATAAGAGTTGGTGCTACCGACGAAAGGGCGTGGGAACGGATATCGTCCCAAAGTTGCAGAAGATATTCGCAATCTCTGGTAATTTCAGGGCCAGGGCGACCAGCGCCTGCTGTACGCACGATCATCGCCATCGCACGAGGCAGTTCGAGTTCCGCGATGATATCGCGCAGGCGGCGTCGGTCAGATTCAGACGTGATCTTTCGTGAGACGCCACCACCGCGCAGGGCGTTGGGCATCAACACGCAGTAGCGACCAGCAAGCGAGACGTAAGTCGTGAGTGCCGCGCCCTTGTTGCCGCGTTCTTCTTTAACAACCTGCACGAGAAGAATTTGGCGGCGGCGAATAACTTCTTGGATTTTGTAGTTGCGCAGGAAGCGTGCTGTGCGGCGTGATGCCGCGCTTTCTTCGCCTGTATCGTGCTCACCGCCAACAATTTCAGGGAGGCGGCGGTCCACCGTCTCATCTTCGTCGTTTTCTTGCGGCTCTGCTTCGTGGCTCTCTTGGGCTTCAGAGGCAGCATCTTCCTCTTGCAGACTTAGGAGCTTTTCCCGGTCCGCGATAGGAATCTGGAAGTAGTCTGGGTGGATTTCGCTGAAGGCTAGGAAGCCATGACGGTTCCCGCCATAGTCAACGAAAGCTGCCTGAAGGCTTGGCTCAACGCGAATAACCTTCGCAAGGTAGATGTTGCCTTTAAGAAGCTTACGAGATGACGTTTCTACGTCATAGTCTTCAACGCGATCACCATTCATAACCACGACACGCGTTTCTTCCGCGTGTGTGGTGTCGATCAACATGCGCTTGTTCATGAAAAGCTGAACTCCATGGCGCGGCCGCCTCAGTGGGGCTGGTCTGCACGCCGGATTGTGCGGGGTGACGGGGTAGCGACACGCTGGACAACCGAAAGCCTGACCGATTTGTCATCGGTGCGGCAGGGTTGCAGTTTGTGATCATGTCCTTGGACATTCGACCCCTAGAAATTAAGAGCTGGCCCTGCCTGAGCAGCGACCTTTCTATCAAAATACTCTGCGTAAGGAGGAAATTTCCTGAACGCTGATGAGTTTGGCTGGCCGGAACAGTTCAATCAGGACAGAGGCCATTGAAATGAATGGCGTGCTATCAAACGACGGAACGTTACGACCACTATGGTAAGCTGCGTCGAACAGGGGGCGGGAGAATGGATGAGGTCACCGCCGCTCGAGTCAAGATACAACATATCCACCAAGCAGTGTGACTGAAAGATTCCTATCTGGCAAGTCTCTGCTGAAACTGTTGTTTCTGCTGTGAGTTTGCCATGATGCCGACATGGTTTTGAATTTAGATCATCGTAACCAATACGGCGTATCAATGTCGCAATCATTGTGATGAAAGCAGGTTAGGCAAGATGGTGGTCACAAAGCATATATCTACCGTGATGGCTTCCAGTCGCGCCGGTGTTGAAATGCTTGGCTCTCGCCGCTCTTTTATGAGTGGAGCTCTAGCGGTTGGTTGCGTCGGGCGCGCCAATGCGCATTCAAAGGCCCATGTCGATCATAAAAATGCCTTGTCTGCCCCATACGTAAAGCGCGGCATTATGCCGCCGTTGCCCTTGATAATGCTCGACCCGGGGCATGGGGGAAAGGATCCTGGCGCGATCGGCGTGTCGGGGACGTATGAAAAACATATTTCTGAGGCTGCGGCCAAAACTCTGCACGATGAGTTGATGGCGACGGGCCGTTACCGCGTTGTAATGACGCGAGCGGATGACCGCTTTATCCCGCTAGATGGGCGGGTAGAGTTGGCCCAGAAGCATCAGGCTTCTCTTTTTGTGTCGATGCATGCGGACGCTTTGCATGATCCTGAAGTCCGTGGAGCCTCGGTTTATACACTTTCAAGTGGCGCTTCTGATGCTCAAACCGAGGCTTTGGCGCGTAAAGAAAACAGTGCCGATCGGTTTGCCGGACCTGCATTTCATGGTGTTTCCCCAGAAATACAACAAATTCTCTCTAGTCTTGTTTCCGAGGAGACGCGCAGAGGGTCTGCGCATATGGCCGCGAGCGTTGTTGAGTCGTTTCAAAGCCGTATTGGTCTTTTGACGCATCCCTCGCGGCATGCTGCTTTCGTAGTTTTGAAAGCTGCTGATATCCCGTCAGTGTTGGTTGAGATGGGTTTCATGTCTAATCGTATGGATGAGGCAGCGTTGAGGCAGCAGGGGCATAGGGCGCAGGTAGCAAGTGCAATGAAAGTGGCAATCGATCGTTATTTCGCTTCACGGCCATCAGTTATGACGGGATAGCGGGATAGTTTTGTAAAAACGTAGCTTGCATCTTGCGCAAGAATCGTTCAGGTTCCCGCCCATGATTATTTCTATTCGTCTTTTGCTTCGACTTATTAGCCCCTGAACGCGTTTTCAGCCGGGTGCGAAGCCCATTGCGTTCAGGGGAAGTGTTTTTCAGTACACCTGAACTTATAGACGGTAGATATTATGGCTTTCCAACATCCCTCCTTCGGCACAGTCTCCGACGACCGTATCATTATATTTGATACCACTCTGCGTGACGGCGAGCAGTCACCCGGCTTTTCCATGAACATTGAGGAAAAGCTCCGCATGGCTCATGCTTTAGGTGAGCTGGGTGTCGATGTTATCGAAGCAGGTTTTCCCGTAGCGTCTGCGGGCGATTTTGAAAGCGTGCGCCGCATAGCGGAGCACGTGCGCGGCCCAGTTATCTGCGGTTTGGCTCGCAGTGGTGGTAAGCGCGATATTGAATCTGCCGGTGAGGCTTTGCGGCAGGCTGAGCGCAAGCGCATCCATAATTTTATCTCTACCTCTCCTCTGCATATGAAATACAAGCTGCGGATGGAGCCAGAAACTGTTCTCGAGATTATCGCTGAAGGTAACCGCAAGGCTCGTCAGTATACGGATGACGTTGAATGGTCGGCCGAGGATGGTTCACGGACAGAGGCTGATTTCTTATGTCGCTGTGTGGAAGTTGCTATCCGAAACGGCGCGACAACTATCAACATTCCTGACACTGTTGGTTTTGCGACGCCTGAAGAAATGCGCGCTATTTTCACAATGCTGCGTGAGCGTGTTCCCGGGGCTGATAGTGTTATCTTCTCTGCTCATAACCACAATGATCTCGGTTTGGCGGTAGCCAACACATTGGCTTCGGTTGAGGGTGGGGCCCGCCAGATTGAGTGTACGATTAACGGCATTGGGGAGCGCGCTGGTAACGCTGCCCTTGAAGAAATCGTTATGGCATTGAAGACGCGCCACGATCAATTCGGCCGGGTCACGGGGATCGTGACGCCAAAGCTTCTGGGTATGTCACGTATGTTGGCAACGATTACGGGCTTTGACGTCCAGCCGAACAAGGCGATCGTTGGGCGCAATGCCTTTGCTCATGAGAGTGGTATCCACCAAGACGGCGTACTGAAGAACGCAGCCACTTACGAAATTATGACCCCGGAAAGTGTTGGCTGGACCAAAACATCGCTGGTTTTGGGAAAGCATTCGGGTCGTGCAGCATTCCGCGATAAGCTGGCTCAGTTGGGTTATGCTGAATTGGATGATACGGCGCTCAATGCAGCGTTCGCCCGCTTCAAAGATTTGGCGGACCGTAAAAAGGATGTCTTTGACGATGACATTCGTGCGTTGGTCGACGACGAAAGCCGCGATCATGAGCGTATTCGTTTGATCGCGTTGGAATTAAGCTCAGGGACCAAGCAGCAGGCGCATGCAAAGCTTGAAATCACCGTTGATGGTGCTGTTCAGTACGTTGCAGTGTCTGGTAACGGTCCTGTTGACGCAGCGTTCAGGGCAATAAGCCAAGCTTTCCCCCATACGGCTGAGCTTGCACTGTTCTCGGTTGCAAACGTAACCGAAGGTACGGATGCGCAGGCGCGTACGACTGTAAGGCTTCAGGAAAACGGCAAATTGGTTGATGGCCAGGGAGCAGACGCGGACACGGTTGTTTCGGCGGTTCGGGCTTATATTCACGCGCTAAACAAGCTGCTGGTGAAGAGGGATAGAGCTGAGCCGGAAGCTCTTAATTAACAATTACAATTCGTAATATAATTATATAGACAATTCTTTTGCGGGTGTTAATGTGATCTCCTTAGATTTAAGGAGATCACGATGCCGCATGAGTGGCTTTATTCGGCATCCGGCCTGTTTGTGGGCTTTTTAGTGGGTGTGACGGGAGTTGGTGGCGGCTCGTTAATGACGCCGCTTTTAATTTTATTTTTTGGCACAAAACCACAATCTGCCGTCGGTACAGATTTGCTGTATGCGGCAATTACAAAAATTGTTGGCACTGGCTTGAACCGACGTTTTGGCGTCGTGGCGTGGCGTATAGTCGCGTTGCAACTATTGGGCAGTTTGCCTGCCGGGTTGATTTGTCTTTTATTTCTACATCATGCGGGCCCGTCAGAAGCGACGTCTCATTTAATCAAGCTCGTGCTGGGCATAGCTTTAGTTTTGATTGCGCCAGTCGTGCTTTTAAAGCCGTGGCTCAGAAAAATTTCCGAAAACCGTCCGCCTCTGAAAGAAAGTGTGGAGGTTGCGCTGACGGTTTTGCTAGGGGCCGTTCTGGGTGTCTTGGTTACCATGACATCAGTTGGTGCAGGCGCAATAGGAATGGCGGCTTTAACGGCTCTTTACCCGCGTTTAAATACGCGCACGCTTGTCGCTACAGATATTGCCCATGCAGTCCCCTTGGCTCTGCTGGCTGGGGGTGGGCACTGGCTTGAAGGGGCGGTCGATGGCGCGGTGCTGGTTGCGTTGTTGATTGGTTCCATCCCGGGAATTATTTTGGGAACATTGTTTGCGGGACGTTTGCCGGACGCTGTTCAGCGCTGGGTGTTGGGTATCTTGCTCTTCGTTATAGGCCTTCGCATGCTGTGATGGCTGTTAATGTGCACAGCACGCGAAAGGCACTTAAAACGACTTAATTAGTAGCCGTAACCATAATTAGGTTGGGCATAGGTTGCCCGGGGCGTACAGACCATGTTTGCAGGGCAAGCTGTGGAAGGTGCCGCGGGCTGTTGGTAGTATTGACCAGATTGGTTGTAACCACCTTGAGGGTAGTTGGAGTAACCGTTACGGTTTGGCGTTGTGACAGCACCAGCTGTAGCACCAAGAGCGCCGCCAGCGAGGGCACCGATTGCTGCGCCACGACCGCCGCCTGCAAGTGCCCCAATAGCCGCGCCTGTGCCGCCACCAAGCAAGCCGCCACCCAAAGCGCGGGAGTTCGGGTTGTAACCGTCCGTGCAGCCGGAAAGGGCGCCAGCTGTTAATGCGAGGACGAGGCTTGAAGAAGCAAACTTGGTGAAACGCGGTGTGATTTTTGAGGTAAAGAACATTTTAATCACCTAATAAATTAGTAACCGTTCTGCACGTTTTGGGTGCGCCGACGGTTAGGTGTTGTCGCTGCGCCGACAGCTGCGCCGGTACCGCCGCCAGCCAGTGCGCCAATGGCTGCTCCTGAGCCGCCGCCCGCTAGGGCGCCAATGGCCGCGCCGCCGCCAGCGCCAATAAGTGCGCCAGAGCCTGCGCGGGCGCCGCTATCATAAGGGTTGCCACAACCAGCCAACACTACGCTGCAGAAAGCGAGAGCAAGAAGGCTACGGGGATGGGCTAGAGTGCGCATTTTCATATCTTACCTGTTTTCTGATTATCGGTGAAAAAAGATTCAACGATTGAAAAAGAGGAAGGTTCTGATAGCCCTGAGATGAGGGCCAGAACGTGGCTGGATTAGGGCAACAAGTAATTTTTTTGTTGCAAGGCGCAGATAAGAGGGGGTCCGGTGTGCATTTGATGCATGTCGGCGGAAGTTCCCCTTGTCGTATCGCGGTCAGGTCGTTAAGTCCGGAGATGAATTGGAACCGCGTTTCTGCCGCTTTAGCGTTGCGCCAGGAGTTTTGAATGTTTTCTCGTTTGCTGGGCCTCATGTCTGCTGACATGGCGATTGACCTCGGCACTGCCAACACCTTGGTCTACGTTAAAGGCCGTGGAATTGTTTTGGATGAACCGTCTGTTGTTGCTATCGCGGATGTACGCGGTAAGAAGCAAGTTTTGGCAGTCGGTAATGAAGCCAAACAAATGGTCGGTCGTACGCCCGGAAATATTACAGCCATAAGGCCGTTAAGAGACGGTGTTATCGCTGACTTTGAAGTTGCGGAAGAAATGATTAAGCATTTCATTCGCAAAGTTCATAATCGGCGTGCATTTGCTACTCCGCAGATCATTATTTGTGTTCCTTCGGGCGCAACTGCAGTGGAGCGGCGTGCAATTCAAGAGAGCGCCGAAAGTGCGGGTGCTCGTAAGGTTCTTTTGATTGAAGAACCTATGGCAGCAGCCATCGGGGCAGGCCTTCCAGTGACCGAACCTTCCGGCAGCATGATTGTCGATATCGGGGGCGGTACGACGGAAGTGGCGGTTATTTCCCTTGGCGGCATCGTCTACGCGCGCTCAGCACGCGTTGGTGGTGACCAAATGGACGAAGCAATCATCTCCTATATCCGCAGAACGTATAACCTTTTGGTAGGGGAAAGTTCCGCAGAGAGGATTAAAATAGAACTTGGTGCAGCTATGCCGCCAGATGACCGTTCGAATCCGGATGGCCCGCTGACGGAAATCAAAGGGCGTGACTTGATTAATGGCGTGCCGAGGGAAGTGACTGTTAGCCAAGCGCAAATTGCAGAAAGTTTGGCGGAACCCGTGCAGCAGATTGTTGATGCAGTCACGACTGCCTTGGAAAATACACCACCGGAACTTGCTGCGGATATCGTAGATAAGGGAATCGTACTTTCTGGAGGCGGTGCGCTTCTGTATCGATTGGACGAGATTTTACGGCTCTATACGGGTTTACCTGTAACAGTGGCTGAAAATGCGTTGTCTTGCGTAGCATTGGGTACTGGGCGCGCATTGGAAGAAACACGGCGCCTCCGCAGTGTTTTGAGCAGCATGTACTGAGCGCCGACCCGGCTGTAATGCTTTCAATTCACGCCAAACAGGTGCTTTCACGGGCGACCCTGCCCGTGTTCGTTATGCTAGCGGTCGGTTTGATCGTTATCGGCTGGGCCAAGCGCTCAGCCGTTGACGAGGCGCGTTTGCTTGCTGCGGATCTGCTGGCTCCCGCTTATCATGCCTTGGTATGGCCTCAGATACAGGTCAAGCACTGGGTTGAGGATTTGCATGGAGCAACAGACTTGGCGCGAGAATGTAGCCGCTTGCGCGAAGAAAACCGCTCTCTGCGGCACTGGTATGATGTTGCTGTTATGTTGGCGGATGAGAATGCCCAGCTGAAGGAAAGCCTTCATTGGATACCTGAACCGACGCCGCAATATGTTACGGGGCGTGTAACGCGTGACGACGGTGGACTTTATGCCCGGGCTGTATTGCTGGATGTTGGAAACGGGCATGTCGTGCGTGCGGGTGATGTCGCGCTGGATGCTACGGGCTTGGTAGGGCGCGTGACGGAAGTTGGACCTCATACAGTGCGTGTCCTTCAAATTAACGACGATGCAAGTCGCATTCCGGTTACGTTGTCCATGTCTCGTGTTGACGCGATTATGGTTGGCGACGACGGAGCCACACCACGACTTATGTATTACCCGCAAAATCAACACCCTATAGAAGGTGAGCATGTCCAGACACGGGGGCAGAGCACTATGCCTTCCGGCCTGCCAATTGGCACGGTGCATTACACCGCGCCTAATCATCCAGTTGTGGTGCCCGATGCTGACCTCTCGCGGCTTGATATTGTCCGGATTTTTGATTATGGCGGGGAAAGTTTAGTAGCGCCTGATGCACCTGGTCGTGTAAAGGCGCGCGTGATGGATCCCAAACCTATGCAATCCGGCGGCACGACGCTTTTTGGTCTGCCTTTTACTCTGCCAACATCGACCAACGCTCCCGCGAACGAGCACTGATTCATGGTTGCTGAGCGCTCGACGCCAAACCTGCATTCAGTCGTTGAGCCAAAACAGACCTGGCGTTTGGTTTTGGACCGGATGTTCCGTTCTGCGATGCCGACATTGTCGCTGATAGCGTCAATTATTTTGCTTTCCGCACCTTTCGGTCTGCCTGGGCAAGAAGAGTTGCAGTTTGGCACTGCGCTTTGTGTTGTTTGGTTTTGGGGGCAAACTCGGCCACGTTTGATGCCAACCTCTGCGGTGTTTCTGTGTGGTGTGGTGCTGGAGCTCTACAGTTTTGGTCCGCCGGGAATGGCTTTGTTGGCATTGTTAGTTTTTTATGGCGTCGCACGCCATTGGCGGTATACCTTAGCCCAAGTGAACTTTCTTTTGGTTTGGCTGATTTTTGCGCTGTTTGTAATTTTGACAAGTTGCCTTCAATGGCTTCTTGTCTGCATTCACGCCTTTGCGTTTCTTTCGCCCTATCCGGGGGTATTTCAGGCTGTGCTGACTATTGGTCTTTACCCCAGTCTCATGGCTTTGTTCGCTTGGGGTAGCAGGACGTTTGCGAATCCCGATCGCGCCTAGTTTCTGCTGCGTTCAGTTTTTTTCTGCTTTTGGATATAATCACCCGTTCTATGTTGCCACGCGCTCGCAAATCTCGCTTGTTGCAAAGCCTTGTTAAGAGAGGTGACGGGACAGTTCCGTCATCACGCGGCGTGTTCACACGGCGTGCTCTTATTGTTATGGCTGTGCAGGCAGGTGTCTTGGGTGTTTTGGGGCGGCGGCTTCACACCCTCCAACTGCACGAGGGTGAGCATCTACGCCAATTGGCTGAACGCAATAGAACAAGCAAACGCCTTTTAGCGCCAGCCCGTGGGCCTATCCAAGACCGTTTTGGTCGCTCGGTTGCAGAAAATAAAGTTAGTTGGCGCGCTCTACTTATTCCTGAAGAGACGACTGAGGTCTCTGCCGTCATTGAGCGTTTTAGTACCTTCATCTCTTTGGATGAGCATGACCACGCGCGCATTGAGCGTGATCTGAAGCATATGCACAAATACGTGCCGGTAACTCTGCGTGAGTTTTTGTCTTGGGACGATATGGCCAAGATTGAGCTTAACGCTCCGTCCTTGCCTGGCGTTCTGGTGGATGTAGGCTCGACCCGTTTGTATCCATACGGGGAGCTGATGTCACATGTTGTGGGGTATGTTGCCCCTCCAAATGAGACGGATGTTGCCAAAGATGAAACCTTGTCTCTGCCAGGAATGCGAGTGGGCCGTGCGGGTTTAGAGCAAACTCAAGAATCTCTCTTGCGAGGTTCTCCCGGCTCGGTCGAGATGGAGGTGAATGCGCACGGGCGCGTGATTGGGGAGTTGAACCGCGAAGACGGGCAGCAAGGCGCGACAGTCAAGCTTACGCTCGATGCTGCTCTTCAAGAGCAGGTTCGAGACCGATTGGGGGATCGCGTAGCCAGCTCAGTGGTCATGGACTGCCAAAATGGTGAAGTGCTCGCCATGGTGAGCACCCCGTCCTTTAATCCGTCACTATTTGACTCTGGTGTAAGCCACGCCCAGTGGAATGAGTGGATAGAAGACCCAAAAACGCCTTTGGTAGATAAGGCGGTGTCTGGTCTTTATCCGCCCGGATCTACGTTTAAGCCAGCTGTGGCTATGGCGGCATTAAAAGCAGGTTCGGTTTCTCCGCACGATCGTTTCGTCTGCCCTGGCTACTTTGATATGGGCGGCGTGCGCTTCCATTGCTGGAACAAGTATGGTCACGGCGCGCTAGACATGCGTGAAGCATTAAAGTTTTCCTGCGACGTGTATTTCTATGAGGTCGCACGGCGCTGTGGCATGGACCCGATTAAAGACGTCGGTAACTATATGGGGCTTGGGGTTCCATTGGGTATTGAACTGCCTCATGCTCGTGCCGGGATTATTCCTACGCCAGAATGGCGTAATAAGCATGGCTTCCACTGGAATGGCGGCGACACCGTTAATGCGGGTATCGGCCAAGGCTTTGTTCAAGTCACACCGCTTGCGTTGGCAACGTATGTTTCACGTATTGCGTCCGGGCGTAATGTGCAGCCTCACTTGCTGCGTACGACGAATGATCATTTATCGTCTTTATCAGCGGCTGATACAGTACAGATGCTGGACATTCCGCAAGAGCATTTAGGCGTGGTACGCGCAGGAATGTTTGCCGTTGTTAATGAGCAGCATGGCACAGCACCAAAAGCCCGATTAGATCTGCCTGGCATTACGATGGCTGGCAAAACCGGCTCAGCGCAGGTGAGGCGTGTGTCGCGGGCCATGCGTGAATCAGGACACTTCAATTCGGCTGATCTGCCGTGGGAGTACCGTCCGCACGCTTTGTTTATCTGTTTTGCTCCTTACGATGAGCCGAAGTACGCTGTGTCAGTCGTTGTAGAGCACGGTAACGCAGGTGCTGAGGAAGCTGCGCCGCTGGCAAAGCAGATCATGACGGATACATTATTGCGTGATCCTTCCAATCAGACGAGGCCTCAGGGTCAGACTGTAGCGCGCGCAGAATCAGGGCAGGGCTGAAATGCTTAATCGCTTTGGTTTTTTAAGGCGTGAAAAGCGCCTTCTCCGAGCAGAGCCGGATTTCAGCCCTCTTGCGCGTCTGATGCAAGTGAATTGGCTTTATGTCTTGCTAATCTGCATGTTGGCTGGTGTTGGTTATATTGCGCTGTACTCGGCGGGTGGCGGGTCTGCGCGACCCTTTGCAGGGCCGCAAATAATACGGTTTGGTTTCGGGCTTTTGATGATGGTCGGGGTGGCAATGGTGCCGCCGCGCTTGTTACGCCTCTTGGCTTGGCCCATGTACGCCGTGTCGTTGCTGCTTTTGGGGCTGGTCCTTAAAATGGGTCATGTCGGGAAGGGGGCTGAGCGTTGGGTCAATATTGGTGGCTTGCAGTTTCAGCCGTCAGAATTTGCTAAAATCGCATTAGTATTGGCTCTTGCGACGTGGTTTCATCGCATTGGCCCCGAACGCTTGGGAAATCCTCTCAGGTTAATTTTCCCTGCTATTATTACTCTGCTTCCCGTTTTGTTAGTTCTAAAGGAACCAAATTTGGGTACGGCGACAATTATTGGAGTAATAGGTGCAACGTTATTTTTCTCTGCAGGCATGAGGCTTTGGCAGATTATTATTCTTGTTGCCCCTATTCCATTCCTTGGGAAGTTTATTTATTCGCACCTGCATGATTATCAAAAAGCACGGATTGATACATTCCTGCACCCCGAACGTGACCCTCTAGGGGCTGGCTATAATATCATTCAATCTAAAATCGCATTAGGTTCTGGCGGAATGTGGGGCGAAGGCTATCTTCACGGTAGCCAAGGACAATTAAGTTTCCTGCCTGAAAAGCAGACGGATTTCATCTTCACTATGATCGGTGAGGAGTGGGGCTTTGTCGGAGGGATCGCGGTTATCGGGTTGCTTGGCACGCTTGTGCTGGGCGGTATGCTCATTGCGCTCAGAAGTCGAAATCAATTTGGGCGCTTGCTTGGGTTGGGCATCGCTATGGATTTCTTTTTGTACTGTGCTGTTAATCTCTCAATGGTTATGGGAGCTATCCCCGTAGGTGGCGTTCCACTGCCGCTTATTTCTTATGGTGGGACAGCCATGCTGACGATGATGTTTGGCTTCGGTCTTTTGCTGTCGGCTTGGGTCCACCGAAATGATATGGACCCTGAATAGCTGTTGATTAACTGGGGGCGAGCTGTCCACAGTGGGGCAGAGTTCGGAAAAAAGATTTTGCTTTGAATAGAATTAGGTGAAGTGCCAACTTTCATCCAATTCCTCTTACTTTCCATTGGGCTTCCCACTGTTCTCTCGGTGGGATGGAGATTAATCCAGGTTTGTCTGTGAAGTCTCCTTTAAAACCAGCAGGTGTCGCGTAGCCTTGCCAAGGTTCAATGCAAAGAAAATTACTGCCTGGTATCATCCATAAGCCCAGACTGGGCAGGTTGGTCCAGCTCATTTCGAGGCCTTCACCGGACGATGTAACAAACTGCAGCTCTCTACTGGAAAGAGCTTCGAATATTATGGCCCCCTCTTGGAACAAGTCTTCAGAGAGTGCAACTTCTCTCTTGATAACCGGCGAGGGACTACACTTTAAAACAAGACCATCTTTTTTTAAGCGTCCGGTCGGTTTTTCTTCATTGTGAGAAAAAATGAGACGGTGTTGTGTTTTTGGGGTATCTGGAATAATTGGCCACTTGAAGGCTGGATGTGCTCCAATACTCATGGGAAGGTAATATTCATCGGTATTTA
Organism: Neokomagataea tanensis; assembly: GCF_006542335.1. Lineage (GTDB taxonomy): Bacteria > Pseudomonadota > Alphaproteobacteria > Acetobacterales > Acetobacteraceae > Gluconobacter > Gluconobacter tanensis. The sequence continues at coordinate 2,012,197 of NZ_CP032485.1, forward strand.
TCACCGAGTAAATGATATTTATTGTATCATTTTCTAGTGTGTACTTTACTCTTAGGATGAATTTGCGAGGGAAAAAGGCACGCGTTTCTGCATTGTCACGGAGTTCCAGAGTGCAGGAAGTTTCAGTACGTTCAACCCAGTCAAAGCGGCAATCCCTTGCAAAGCCATGTTGGGACATCCGTATGATTTGGCCATCTAGAGTTGCGCAGTCATCAGGTAATTTGCCGACGATAGGAAACAATATAGGCGAATGACGCGCCCACGGATCGGTGCCTTCCCAAAGCATTTCACGTTGTTGGCCGAGCGTACTAGTATATTGAAGACGTTGTAGTTCAGCGCCGTGCGCCGCAACGGTCGCGCAAAGCCTATTGTTTTTAAATTCATGCGATGCATCTGAAATCATGATTTTCTCTGAAATATCAGGTCAGTAGAAAAACCTTCCGAATTTTCGGTCATGTAAGGAAGGCGATAGTCTATCTGCTTTGAACGATAGGCACCCTGCCACAATTATGGGGAGGGTGCCTTGGTGTTTAGCCGTCGATTTGGCTGAAGTCAGCAATCAACCCGGTGGTTGCGCGGAATGTTGCCAAAAGGCGTAGGCGATTTTTCCGAACATCGGCTTCCGGAGCGTTTACAATCACGGCGTCAAAGAAACGGTCCAACACGGGACGTAAGCCCGCGATAGATTGCATTGCCTGTGTGAAGTTCTCGGCCTCAAGGGCTGCTTTAGTCTCGGATAGTGACGAGCTAAGCGCTGCTGCTAGAGCGCGTTCTTCGTCTTGGGTGTAAAGCGACGCGTCAGGCTCCCCAGTGTGAGGGCCGTCTTTTTTATCTTCGATACGAAGGATATTTGCTGCGCGCTTTGCGGCGGCCAGAAGGTTTGTTCCGTCCTCAGACTGGATCATGGCGGAGAGGGCGTCTGTACGCGCAAGAAGACGTACAAGGTCCCCATCCAAGCCGTCAGCCAGTGTTGCAGCCAAAACATCGTAACGTGCACCTTCGCTGCGAAGTTGTACGCGTAGACGCTCAGCGATGAAGGCCGGCAGAGTTTTGAGTGTTTCACCCTCGCGACCCGCCGCAGCTTCAGAAATGAGCGCTATTAGATCGAGGCGCAGTGCATTGTCGCGGATAGTTCGGATGACACCGAGTGCGGCGCGGCGGAGGGCATATGGGTCTCCGGAGCCGCTTGGTGTTTCACCAATGGCGAAAAAGCCTGCCAGCAGGTCCAAGCGATCAGCGAGAGCCACCGCAATAGAAACAGGGGCTGTTGCTGTTGCGTCTGCTTGCCCGCGTGGGAGGTAATGTTCGGATATCGCTTGAGCCACGGCTGGTGCTTCGTTGTCATGCGCGGCGTAATATCCGCCCATCACGCCCTGCAATTCCGGGAACTCGCCTACCATGCCAGCGGTCAGGTCTGCTTTTGACAGAAGGCCCGCGCGCTCAGCATGTGCGATGCTGATAGCGTCAAGGCCCATGGCTTGGGCGATTTTCCCGGCGAGGCTTGATATGCGTTGCGCGCGTGCGCCTTGTGTGCCCAGTTTGGCATGAAACGTTACGGCATCAAGAGCTGGGACGCGTTCAGCTAATGGCGTTTTGCGGTCAAGGTCCCAAAAGTGGCGGGCATCAGCGAAACGAGCGCGCAATACGCGTTCATTCCCTGCGATAGTCAGGGCGCCGTTATCGGCAAAAGGCAGGTTGGCAACAAATGCGAAGAGCGGTGCTGCTTTGCCCTCTTTGGTGCGAAGTGCAAAGTAACGCTGGTTGATCCGCATCGAGACTTGCATGACTTCCGGAGGGAGGTCCATGAAGGCATCATCAATTTTGCCAATCAACGTTTCTGGGAATTCGACGAGACCAGCGACTTCGTTGACCAGGCCCTCATCTTGAACAATGAGCGCATCATGCTCTGCTGCCCGTGCAGCAACGCCTTCACGGATCATGGTGCGACGCTCTTCTGCATCGACGATAACAGAGCGCTCGGTCAGGCTGCTAAGCCACTGGGATGCGGATGTGACGGTGAAGGCTTCAGGGGAGAGGAAGCGGTGGCCTTCGGATTGTGTGCCTGAGCGCAGACCGTGCGCGTCGTCCCCGTCGCGGCTTAAGTCAAACTCAACAAGGGAGCCGTCAAGCAGGCATGTAATGCGGCGGAGAGGGCGGATCCACGTAAAGAGGGAGCCGTTACCCCAGCGCATTGATTTAGGCCAAGGGAATTTCCACAGCAGGTCCGGCAACGCTTCTGCGATACGGCGTGATGCGGGAACCGGTGGGAGGTCTTTATTAAGCACCCAAAAGCCATTTTCCAACGTTAAATCGTTGGGCGTCACGCCATGCTTGCGTGTGAAACCGGCAAGGGCTTTCTCAGGTGCGCCGTCACGTGGTCCGCGTTCAGAGAGTGTGCGTGCAGGAATTTCGGCATCGACGTCCAACGCAATAGCGATGCGGCGTGTGCCGTAATAAGTGCGGATGTTGGATGGGTTGAGGCCGTTCAGCGCTGTTGTAAGCAGGGAGGACAAGTCATTTGCGGCTTTTTCCTGCGCGCCAGCGGGAATTTCTTCGGAGAAGAGCTCAAGGAAAAATTCAGCCATTGTTTTTGTCCTTTTCGGCTGCGTCTTCACCAGCTAGCCATGCTTCACAGGATGCTTTAGCGAGCGTACGGACACGGCCGATATAAGAGGCGCGCTCAGACACGGAGATGACGCCGCGTGCATCAAGCAGGTTGAACAGGTGGGATGCCTTCAGGCACTGATCAAAAGCAGGTTGCGCGACGCCAGCTTCTGCTAGGCGCATGGACTCTGCCTCACAATCTTTAAAGTGAGCGAACAGCATGTCTGTGTTGGCAAGTTCAAAGTTATGGCGTGAGTAGTCTTTTTCCGCGCGCAGAAAGACGTCACCGTATTTCAGGCCTTTGCCATTATAGTCGAGGTCATAAACATTCTCGACACCTTGAACATACATTGCCAGACGTTCCAGCCCGTAGGTCAACTCTGTTGAGGGCATGACGGTTGGAATGCCGCCGACCTGCTGGAAATAGGTGAACTGAGTGACTTCCATGCCGTCACACCATACTTCCCAGCCGAGGCCCCACGCGCCGATGGTAGGATTTTCCCAGTCATCTTCCACGAAGCGGATATCGTGCTTATCGGGATCAATGCCTATGGCGCGGTAACTTTCCAGAAGCAGTTGCTGGCTATCTTCCGGTGTTGGCTTCAGCAGGACTTGGTATTGGTAGTAATGCTGAAGGCGGTTTGGGTTTTCACCGTATCGGCCGTCAGAGGGGCGGCGGCAAGGCTGCACATAGGCGCAAGACCACGGCGTGTTGCCCAAGGCGCGCAGCGTGGTGTGCGGGGACAGTGTGCCAGCCCCAAGTTCGGTGTCGTAGGGCTGGAGAATGGCACAGCCTTTCTCTGCCCAGAAACGGTGAAGGCGCAGGATGAGATCCTGAAAACAGAGCGGCCGATTGTCGGACAAGGCGAGAGGCTCCGAAGTAAGCTAAAAATGGCCCTTACCTTACAGGGGAAGGGGCAAAACCGAAAGAGTGCTTCGGTGGGTTTCAGCCTTTTGGCTAGATATGGTCAGAGGCGCACACCTAGTGCTGCCTCTAACCTCAAAGACATTATTTCCAAAAAATAGCCGATTATTAGAACTTGGCGCTGAGGCTGAGGTTAAAAGAGCGGCCTAGGCCGGGAAGAGGCGATAGAAAGCCCGTATGGTCATAGTCCCCGAAAGACAGGCCGCCAAGTGGCAGGAAATAATGCTGGTTCATCAGGTTTTCGATGCTGCCCTCAAGCGTGAAGGCGCGCCAATGGTAGGTGCCACCGAAATCAAGAAGAGCGTATCCGGGTGTATGAGGTTCGCCACGGAGTAAATCGACAGTGCTTTTCTTTTTGACCAGTGTGAGTTCGGTATAGGCACTCCAAGCGCCATAGGCTTCTTGAAAGCGCAGAGAGCCGTTTGCCGGCATCTGTTGATATAGGCCCGCATGTGTGACGAGGTCTTGTCCGCGCACCCAATTCAAATGGGCATGGAATACAGCTTTGCCGTAATGGTCCGTATTCCATAGTTGGATAAAAGCGTTGTTGTTTATGCCATAGCTTTGAGCATCGTGGTTTGCAAAAATGAGAGTACGGCGGCCATTTGAGAGCGTGGTTAAGGGCGTAACGTTTATATAATGGTGCGTGTAGGTGAAGTAGGGTTGAAACTGCAACTCCCAGAGTTGACCGCTTTTGTCGTGCCAATGGAGTGTTGTGCTGATGGTATTGGCAATTTCCGGGGTTAGGTTTGGGTTGCCGACATAGCCGTTCCCGTCACCAAACCAGCCGATCATTTGCATTGTCATAGCACCGCGCCCCCATGCGTACCGCTCGTAGAGATTAGGAGAGCGGGTTTTGCGCGCGTACCCGCCTTCGATGGAAAACATGTCTGATGCGTTCCAGTGGGCAAGGGCAGTGATATCGAAATTGTAATCAGTTCGTCTGCGGTCGAGAGTGTTAAAACGTTTTGCTGCCATGGCGTCCGCCATATTCATCATCCCTACCCATGAATACGGAGATACTGGCCCGGTATTCATCATGATGATGTCGCTGCGTAGGCCGAGTTCTGTTGAGAGGCGTGATGTCCAGTGTGCGTTCCATTCGGCGTAATGACCGAGATGGTTGCGATGACCGTGGTTGATGTTGTGGAATGTATTAGGCCCCATCATCATACTGGCCAGCAAAGGCGGCCACCAATCATTGAGGCCATTATGTTCAAAAGCGCTGCCTATGCCGATGGTGTGTGAGGCGCTGAGTTGAATTGTACTTTTTAGCGAATAACCAGCCGTTCTTTGGTCTGTATTCATCGGCATACCTTCAGTCTCGCTGTGGCCGCCTTTATCTGAAAGCATATTCATCGCATGTGAGACGCGCTGCCAGAACGCGTTAGCTTCAACTGTGCCCCAGTGGAATGTGTTGGTGTATTTTCCGTTCACAAATGTGGAGCGATTATTGGTGAGGTCCATATATTGATTGGGAAAGCCCTCGTAAGGCGTGTCTTGTTGGCCAGCTGTAAGGGTAAAAGTTTGAGTTTCGTGTTTGATGCCCAATATCACGGCGTGGTTAAAGGTGAGGTAGCTCGTTGAAAGAACTTGGCGCTCTGTTCCGCCTGTGTGGTAATTGCTTGCATGAGCATAGGACCCCGTATAGCGCAGACTAATCCAGTCATTTGCGACGGTGATTGATCCAGAAGCGCCTGAGCCTCCGCCATTGCTGCGGTAAGTGCCCCGTGCTTCGCCTGTAATAAGCAGTTTGGAGCTTTTGGAAAAGACAGGTGCTTTGCGGGTAATACTGATTGTGCCGCCAGTACTGTCTCCCCCGTCCTTTACAGATGTAATGCCTGCTATTGCTGACGCAGATGAAACTGCATCCGGATCAATATAGGACATGGCGGGGTTCATGTGATTGGGGCAGCCTGCAGAGAGGCGCATTCCGTCAATAAATGTTGCGATCCGATCATCGGCCATGCCGTTCAGTACGGGGAGAGCGGATATGCCACCAGCAGAATATGCGCTGAAACCGAGATCATTGCGTAGTAGGTCTGTGGTGTCGGCGCTATTGATGCGGTGACGCGCAGCGTTGACTGTGATGAGTTCTTCTTGAGTGGGGGCTTGCACATCCGCCGCATAAGCGGGGATTGGCAGAGTTGGAATGGTGCAGCCGCAAGCAAGCAGCGCGCACCGTGAAAGGCGGCGTGCGATAATGGAAATCATGGTTCAATTGACCTTCTGGAAACGGACTATGACCAGAAAAAAGCGCGAGCTAGGTGTTCGCATTCAGTCAGTCAGAACAGACCGAATGCGGTTGCGGATCGCGCTTAATCTGCTGGAGCGTGTTTCAGGCGAAGGTCGGCGGCCCCGTTGACGGTGGAAGAAATGCCGGAGAGCGGGCGGGGCTATTTTGTTGCGCTGGTGGTGCGTAGGTTGTGGCAAATTGTAAAAGGGAGATGAGTAAGGCGATGATCGCCAACCCGAGGATAATTGCTGGTAAATGCAATAATGGGCACAAAGGGCAGGAATTAGTGTGTTGTTGATGGCCTTGGCGCATGGATGTGAGCGCCATGTTAGCCATGCAGTGCGCAGCCATGGGCGATGCTTGGGGTCCAATACGTACACCAGTCAAGCGCTCAAGGGTGGCTTTTGGTGACTCGTCAGGTAAGGATTGCGTCTGAAGCGTTAATTGGCCGCTAAGCCCGACCAAGATGCTCAAAAGAATGAACGACCTGAACAGGGGTTTTGTTAGTTTACTTATAGAGCGTGATGCGGCGTTTAACAGTTTTTCTTCCACGGGGTGTGAATTTCGTTGAAGTTTTTTAAAGAATTATTTTATTAAATTGTAAAGACTTCGAGATATATTTTTAACATTAGTTTAAATTGACGAAATACAGGGCTGTTTTAGTCTTTTATGTACCTTCGCCGCAGCGGTGGAGAACATTTCCGACGGTATGGTTGGTGCAGGGCCTTGCCGGAAATGGGTGAGTGCATCATATTTTCAAGAGTGAATGATATCTCGTCTGGAAGGGCTGAGACGATGAACAATGAAGAACGTGAGCTGATTTCTCGCTTTGTTGCACGTGTTGGTGGTGGAGCGCAGGGGCAGCAAGGCGGTGCCTTTGGATCTTTCGGTCAGCAGCAGACACCCGCTTTGCCTCCAGTTGACCCAGAGGCAGATCAGTTTATTGCCGATAATTTCCAACGCTACCCCGAAGCGAGATACCGCGTTACGCAGATGGCGGTTGTGCAGGAAGCCGCTCTAGCGCAAGCGCAAAACCGTATCCGCCAGCTGGAATTCCAGTTGCAACAGGCTCAGGCACAACTTTCGCAGGCACAACAGCGCGGCAACTCTGGCAGTGGCGGCTTCTTCGGTGGGCTTTTTGGTGGCGGTGCGCGCCAGCAAAATGCAGCTCCCCCGCCGGGCTGGGGGGCGCAGGCACCGCAGCAAATGCCGCCTCAACAGCAATACGGTTATCCGCCGGGCTATCAGCAAGGAATGTTCCAGCGTGGTGGATCGGGCTTTTTGGGCTCTGCTCTTACCACGGCGGCAGGTGTTGCTGGCGGTATGATGGCGGCTGATGCGCTGGAAGGCTTGTTCAGTGATCACCACCATGGCGGCGGCTGGGGCCAAGATGGTGGCGGCTTCGGCGGCGGCGAAACAATCATCAACAATAACTACGGCGACTCTGGACAGGATCCGTTTGGTGGTTCCGGGACGGACGCAAGCGGCGGGTTTTCAGACTCTGATTTTGGCGGCGGTGATTTCGGCGGCAATAACTTCGATGACAGTTTCTAGTAGGTCCTGACGGACTTGCTAGCCGCCCGGTGCATTACCGGGCGGCTTTTTTTATGTTCAACTTATGCGGGATTCAATGCGTTTGAGGGTTAGCGTTGAAGAAGTGTAAATGGGGGCGGTATGTCTGGTTCTGTCGAGAATGCGCAAAAATTCCATGATGTCGCGGCGTTCGCCGATCTGGAAAATGGCAAAATCCAATCATTTTCGATCGAAGGGCAAAGTTTGATCTTGGTAAGGGACGGTGAGACAGTCCACGCCTTGGAAGGAAAATGCCCCCATAAGAATGCTCCTATGGAGCAAGGTGCTTTCTGCCACACCGAGACAGGGGAAGGGGTAGTCGTGTGCCCTTGGCATAAGGCTGTTTTCGACGTTGCAGATGGGCGTTTGCGGGAGCCTGTTGCGCTTGATCCGCTACAATATTTTCCGGTTATTGTGCGTGAGGGGCGGGTAAAGGTTAGTTTGAAAGCCGCAGAAAGAGAAACTCCTCAAAAACTTAACGGTGATGAGCATGTCTTGATTTTGGGGGCAGGCGCTGCAGGCGTGACAGCTGCGGTAACGTTAAGGCAGGAAGGTTTTGCAGGCACTATTACGATGGTGACTGAAGAAAAAGACCTACCCTATGACCGCACTGCTTTGAGCAAGACCGTACTGCTCAGTGATGATGCTTCCGCTCGCGCACCAGTATTGAGGGAAGAAGATTATTATAAAACGCACGATATTAATGTCGTACACGCAAAGCTGCGCTCTTTCGATCCGGCTACAAAAATGGCCGTGCTAGCGAATGATGTAGAGCTTTTTGGGGACCATGTCTTGATTGCGACAGGTTCACTCCCGCGGCATTTGGGTATTCCGGGTGAAGATTTAGAAGGTGTCTTTGCTTTGCATCGTGAGCGTGATGCAGAGTTAATTGCTGCGAAAGTAAAAGACGACCAGGCTGTAACGATTGTCGGTGCTGGTTTTGTCGGGCTTGAAGTCGCATCTTTGCTCAGGCAGCGCGGTGTTGGCGTTACTATTGTCACACCTTCGGAAATTCCCCTTGAGCGCCATTTGGGGCGTGAAATCGGTCTGCGCTTGCGTCAGTTGCATGAAGATAATGGCGTGGCATTTGTGACGGACGCGCATGTTGTCGAAATTTACGGGAAAGGGCGCGCTGAGGGCATAAAACTCAGCGATGGAATGCGCCTCCCGGCGGCATTCATCTTGATGGGCGCAGGCGTTGTTCCTGCAGCCGAAACGATAGAAGGGCTGGACAGAGATTCTGAGGGAGCAATCGTGGTGGATCAAGCCATGGAAGCCGCGCCTGGAGTGTATGCCGCTGGAGATGTCTCAGCTTTGCGCTATGAGGGAAAGACATATCGTATAGAGCATTGGCGCCATGCTCAGGCTCAGGGACGGCAAGCGGCGCTGTCAATGTTGGGGCAAGGGGGGCGCTTGCCTGTGCCATGGTTTTGGACGCAGCAATTTGGCAAGAAAATTGAGGTCTTGGGCTGGGGTGAGGCTTTTGACTCTGTCCGCCTTGTTGGGGACATAAAAGGTTTTCATTTCTTGGCGACTTACATGCAGGGGGACCGACCGGTCGCATTAGCCGGTGCAGGGCACGCAGCTGAATTGGCTCGGGCTGCGGTGGATTTTGAGGGTTTTTTGAAAGCTGATGCCCAAAACTAGGTGCTTCAACGGTAAGAAAAAGTCCGGACGTGCGTTTCAGTGTGCTCCAATACTTGACATTAGGGGCGCTCACCGGCTTCCTGCGCGGAATTGTTTTGTTCTGACGTAGGGCGCTTGCCGCCAGATAGTTTAGTGAGGTTTGTCATGCATCCTTATCGTACTCATGATTGCAGCGCTCTGAGAGCCGCAGATGCGGGACAGACGGTCCGCCTTTCTGGCTGGATTCACAGCAAGCGCGATCACGGCGGCTTGTTGTTTATCGACCTACGCGACCATTTTGGCATCACACAAATTGTGGTCCCTTCTGGTCCAGAACTGCTGGAAAAAGTTGAGCGCCTGCGCGTTGAGAGTGTCATCACCGTTACGGGGCAGGTCATACTTCGTGAGGGTGCGCAGCGTAACGAGCAATTACCGACAGGTGATGTCGAAGTGCGTGCAGTATCAATCGAAGTGCGCTCTAACGCAGAGGTACTGCCCTTCCAGGTTGCTGGGCAGGAAAATTACCCAGAAGAAATGCGCCTGAAATATCGTTATATCGATCTGCGCCGTGACAAGATGCATCGCAACATCATGTTGCGCAGCCAAGTCATTGCGAGCATGCGTCGCCGCATGACCGAGCAAGGTTTCACAGAGTTCCAAACACCAATCCTGACCGCGTCCTCCCCTGAAGGAGCGCGTGACTTCCTCGTGCCTGCGCGTCTGCACCCCGGCAAATTCTATGCTTTGCCGCAGGCTCCACAGCAGTTTAAGCAGCTGGCGATGGTTGCTGGATTTGATCGCTACTTCCAGATTGCGCCTTGCTTCCGCGATGAAGCATCACGTGCTGACCGTAGCCCGGGTGAATTCTACCAGCTCGATTTCGAAATGGCTTTCGCTACTCAGGAAGATGTTTTCGGCGTTCTGGAGCCAGTTCTGGCAGGGTTGTTCGAAGAGTTTACACCTGAAGGCTGGAAGATTACTGACGGCGCATTTCCGCGCATTCCGTACAAAGACGCGATGCGCGATTATGGTTCAGACAAACCTGACCTACGTAATCCGCTCATTCTGCGCGACGTGACAGAAGCTTATGCCGATTCAGGTTTTGGTCTGTTTGCTAAAATTGCAGCCTCCGGCGGGCAAATTCGTGCTATTCCGGCTCCCGGGGCAGGGGACCGTCCACGTGGCTTCTTCGATAAGCTGAACAGCTGGGCGCGTGAAAACGGTGCTGGTGGCTTGGGCTACATTATTTTCGAAGAAAATGGTGGAAAAGGACCGATTGCCAAGAATCTTGAGGCAGATCGTGTAGAGAAAATTCGCGAAGTCTGTGGCCTGAAAGCTGGCGATGCTGTCTTCTTCGCAGCGGGTAAAGGTGACGAAGTTGCCAAGTTCTCAGGTCTCGTACGGACAAAGGTTGCCACCGAGCTAGACCTTATTGAGAAGAATGCTTTCCGGTTCTGCTGGGTTGTTGACTTCCCTATGTTCGAATTGAACGAAGAAACGGGCAAGGTGGATTTCTCCCACAACCCATTCTCAATGCCTCAAGGTGGTTTGGATGCGTTGAACACGCAGGATCCACTCACGATCAATGCTTATCAGTATGATATTGTCTGTAACGGGGTGGAGCTGTCGTCTGGCGCTATTCGTAACCATTTGCCTGAAGTGATGCTACGGGCGTTCGAAATTGCTGGCTACGGCCCGGAGGTGGTTGAAGAGCGGTTCGGTGGCATGTTGAATGCGTTCCGTTACGGTGCGCCACCACATGGCGGCGCTGCTCCGGGTGTGGACCGTATCGTAATGCTGCTGGCAGATGAGCCAAACATCCGTGAAGTTATTTTGTTCCCGCTGAACCAAAGCGGTGAGGACCTTATGATGGAGGCACCGGCAACGGTCGAGCCTGCACGTTTGAAGGAATTGAGCCTTGCGCTTGATCTTCCAAAGCCAAAGCCAGCTTTGTCAAAATAAAGCTAGGACAAGACGCTAGTTAAGAAGCGCGGCCTTTAATAAGGCCGCGCTTTTTTTATTCAAACATTCGCCCGATGAGTGAGGCTGCCCCGGCTACACCGCTCACCTCCGCGGCTTCAGTTGCGGTTTCTACCCCCATATAGGGAGCAAGCGCGTGTGCCAGATTAGGCATAGTTAGGGTTTGCAGCCAAACGCGTCCGGGGCCGGTTAAACGTGCCATGAAGAAGCCGTCACCGCCGAAAATTTTGTTTCTTATGCCGGGTAACATTGTAATATCAAAATTTACACGCTCTTCGAACATACCGACATGGCCGGGATGTACGTCGAGTTGTTCGCCGGGGCCGAGGTCAACGGGAATAATCTCTCCACCGAGCATGGTCCAAAACTGCCCATAGCCGGAAATACGCTGTAGGCGAAAACCATCACCACCAAAAATTCCGGCGCCGAGTTTGCGCTGGAAGCCGAGGTCGAGCCGGACACCGTCTGTACTGGCCATGTAGCCATGGCGATGAACCATGTAACTTGTTGAATTATCAACAGTATGTTCGACAATCTGTCCGGGGATTTTAGCTGCAAAAGATACCATTCCCGGGCCGTTTTCAGCAAAAAATTCGGTCATAAAGAGGCCGCCCCCAGCCAGTGCCCGGGAGATAGCTCCTAAGAAGCCGCTATTACCTGCACCAGAGGTCGTCGTCCGAAGGCAAACGTTGGGTGTTTTCCATGATAGTTCGCCCGTCTCCGCGAAGAGGCGTTCGCCTGGGTCTATCCGAATACTCAAGACTGGAAGCGTGGTTCCCTCAATTTTGCTTTGCATCGTATCATTCCTTTTTTGTAATGATACAACGCTAGAACTGAAAACTTTTGAATAGAAGTGACATTTGTCACCTCTATTATAAAAAATGCCTAATAAACAAAACGCCCCGCATGTTTAGCGGGGCGTAAGCGTACTTAAAATACGCTTAGAAGCCGGCAGATAGGGTAACAAACATCGCTCTACCCGGTGCCCACGAGCAAGCTACAGAACGTGTACACATGGCTACATATTTGCGGTTAGCCATGTTGGTGCCGTTGAGCTGCACGCGATAATTGCGGTAATCCGCGTGTGCTTCCATGTCCCAAACAAGCTGGCTTGGCACGTTGAACGTTGCAGGTAGGGAGCCTGCTGTGTTGCCCGTATAACGGAAGCCACTTCCCAGACCAGCCTTCCATGCTGGTGTGAGCTGTACATCGCGCTTTACGAAAAGCGATGCCATGTGTGCAGGGACCGCCACCGGGCGTTGGCCAATCTGAGCCGCCACGCTGGAGTGTGTAATTGTCGTAGACTGAGTAGTGAAGGACGCAATAATGTCGACTGCACCGGGGATGCGTCCAACAGCCTCTAGCTCAAGGCCGCGCGAGCGTTGCTGGCCGACCTGAATGCTGTAAGTTGAATCCACAGGGTCAGACATCAGCTCGTTTTTTTCAACGAGGTTAAAGACATCGGCTGTTATGAGTAGGTTACCCCAGCGCGCATTGCTTGGCGTGGCATATTTTATGCCGGCTTCTACTTGCCTGCCGCGTGTAGGGACGAATGCTGTGTTAAGGCGCGTCACGCCGATTTGCGGCTGAAAGGACGTAGAATACGCGGCATAAGGCGACAGACCAAAAGGTGTTTTGTAGAGTAAGCTGGCGCGCCCCGTGAAGGCATTATTCTTTTGGTTGGTGCTCGCATTTTTGGTGGCGTTGTTATCGACCGTCAAGCTCTGGGTAAAGTCTTCACGGCCTGAGACTGTGAGGTAGAAGTTCTTCCAGTCAATTTGGTCTTGCGCGTAAAGCCCGGTTTGCGTCGCTGTGGCGTTCGTGTTTATCCGGCTTGCATATGTGGGCCAAGTGATTTGGCGGTAAACTGGGTTATACAGGTCAAGACTTGGTGCTGTGGCCTGACCACGGCGTAAGGCTGTAAAATCGCTGCGGAAGTCAACACCGAAGAGAAGGGTGTGTTTGACTGGCCCAGTGAGTACATGGCCTTCGGCATGCGTATCGAGCGTTACGGTGTTGTAGTTGCCCGACTGCAAAAGCGCCTGACGCGTTATGCTGCGCTGGTCTGACGATAGAGCATTGGTGGTGACAAAACGGTAAAGCAGGTCGAGATGTGCGTAACGCATGTTTTGGTTGATTGACCAACCGGGGGCAAATTCATGCCGTAATGCGTAGCCAACTGTTACCTGTCGCTTTGAATAAACGTCATAAGCAGCATCGCTGGTGAGCATGCTTTTTGAGATTTGTCCCCAACGGCTGGGGAGGAGCGTGCCTTGAGCAGGTAGGAATTGTGCTGTGGAGCCAGCATCAAGTTGCTCAAAACTCGATAGGAAAGTGAAGTCCGTTGAGCGATTAGGTGTCCAGCGTAGGGACGGCGCAACAAATATTTCGTTGTTTAAGATGTGTTTTGCGTATGTGTCCGACTTTCTGACGAGACCGTTAAAGCGCCAGAGCAATGTGTGGTCTTTGTTGAGGGTGCCTCCAATATCGGTAGCACCTTGGATGCGCCCATAGGAGCCAGTTTGGATGGCAATCGTATCTTTTTGTTGAAGGTGGGGGCGCTTGCTTACGGCATTGATAATACCGCCGAGCTGACCGGAGCCGTATAGTGCGGCAGTCGCACCGCGCAGGACGTCCATTTCTTCGAGGCCCCAAGGCTCAATCGCTAGAGATTGTGCCGTGGCCGCGTTGGGTGTGCGTGTTCCATCAAGATAGATATCGGGGGTAAAACCACGGATAGTACCGAAATATCCACGCGGATCGTCTTTCGAGCCGTAGTCAGAAACGCCAGCGGAGTATCGCACAGCTTCTGAAAGTGACCGGCTGTTCAGCATGGACATGCGCGCTTGTGTAATCACGGTGATATTTTGTGCCGTGAGTTCTAGCGGTGTGTGGGTCTTTGTTGCTGATGAACTGCTTGTAGCGAGAAGTGAGGAGCGCGTTCCATGAACCGTGATATTTTCGGCGGAATGCTGGGATTTTTCGCTATTTTTTTTAGTTGTTTTTGTTTCAGCGTGAATATGTTGTGAGCATAAAATAGAGCCCATAAGCAGGGCGAAACGTAGGCGCATGAGTTTGTGTCCTATGCGGGTCAGAACCCGACTTCTTTTTGCGATTAATTCTGAATTTCATGCTCTAAAACATTTTCTGAAATTATTTTCAAATTACAAAAGGTAACTGAAAGATGGTATACGAATATAAATTTTGCTGTTTTGATGTTTTTTAAAAATTTTGATACTGATCTCGGCTAAGAACGGAATAATTTTTTTATCTATTTATTCAATAGAGTTATACAATAATTAAATACGTTTATTGGCCCGGTCTATAGTTTTGCCAGATGTCCGGGCCGCTAATTCAGTTCTAGGCTAATTTTATAATAACAGGAACGTGGTCCGAGCATTTTTCACGGGCGCGTTCGTCTCGGTCAATGCTAACGCTTTTTAGGCGCTCTGCAGCGCGAGGGGAGAGGAGGGCGTGATCAATTCTGATGCCCGAATTGCGTTGGAACGCGGCAGATTGATAATCCCAGAATGTATAATAGGGACCAGAAGGGTGCAGCGCTCTTAGAGCGTCGGTAAGGCCTGTCCAAAGCAAGCGGCGAAACGCTGACCGCGTCTCGGGGCGCACGAGTGCGTCTTGAGCAGAGAGGGCACCCGGGGCGAGGTCCGCATCCGTGGGGCAAACGTTGTAATCGCCGATAAAAGCAAAAGGTATTTTCTGGGCAAGAAGAGTGCGTGAGCGTTCGGTTAAGCCATCGAAGAAAGCAATTTTCCGTGCGTAACCTTCGTCTCCGCCGGAATTGCCATTTGGAAGATACAAATTGCCCAACCGGAAACCATCGCATTCCACCTCTATGTAGCGGGATGCGGGGTCAGTTACGCCTGGCAAACCTTGCATCGTCACACTGATAGGGCGGCGGGAGATGAATGCTACGCCGTTATAGGCTTTTTGGCCAAGAATTGCGACGTGCAAGCCTGCCTCAGCAAAGGAGCTAGGAAATTGATGCTCTTCGCATTTAATTTCCTGCAGTGCGAGCAGGGTGCATTCTGGATTGCGGTCAAGCCAGTCATGGACAAGATGAGCGCGGGCGCGAATAGAGTTAATATTCCACGTGGCGAAACAAAGAGCAGCGTCTGTCACAATAGTAATTTCAGGCCAGAGAGAAGCTGGTGCCACAGCCACAGGAGGAGGCCGCATTCGGATTGGCTACGGTAAAATGCGCCCCCATCAATTTGTCGATGAAATCGAGCTCTGCGCCGTCAAGGAGGTCTAAGCTCGTTTCGTCGACAACGACGGTTGCGCCATCGCGCGTTAGTATTTGGTCATCGGTGTTACGGTTGGTATCGAGTTTAAATTGATACTGAAAGCCGTTGCAGCCGCCTGCTAATACAGCAACGCGCAGGGCTAAGCCATTAGGGTCAGGCTGAGCGGAGATGATGTCGCAAATTCGTGCGGCAGCGCTGGCAGAGATGGAAAAATTAGGTGTATCAGGCATAAGTGGAGTGTCCGTTCCGACTGGTCCGTTCCTTTAGTTAAAGGAAAGGTAGCACACTCCCATATGGCGATGGAATGCACCTGCGCAAAGAGGCAGTGTTGCGCTAGGCGCCATGGAGCGTAAAATAGACAGGATCGAGGCTATCTTGATAAACACTCAGCCGTAATAATTGGGCTGATCAGGGTAAGGATGAGTACGAGATGCCGGCCATTTACGCTGTTCAGGAGCAAGCTGCGCGAGGACGTTTATTTGCGGAAGATGAGAGTGCCACGCGCTCTCCTTGGCAGCGCGACCGTGACCGGGTCATCCATTGTACGGGCTTTCGGACGCTTCAGTACAAGACGCAGGTTTTTATCAACCATGAAGGTGATTTTTTCCGTACAAGGCTGACACATTCGTTGGAAGTGGCACAAATTGCCCGCTCCATTGCCCGTAGTCTGGGATTGAATGAAGATCTGACAGAGGCTTTAGCGCTTGCTCATGATTTGGGGCACACCCCGTTTGGACATGCTGGAGAGGACGGCCTGTCAAAGGTAATGCAGGATTGGGGAGGGTTTGATCACAACACCCAGTCTCTTCGTTTGGTAACCAAACTTGAAGCGCGTTATCACACCTTTGATGGTTTGAATTTAACGTGGGAAACCTTGGAAGGTCTGGCCAAACACAATGGGCCTGTTCTTAATCCGACGCCCTATATGGCAGAATATGATGCAATTCATAACCTTGATCTGCACAGTTTTGCCTCGGCTGAGGCGCAGGTCGCAGCGCTTGCTGATGACATAGCGTATCACGGTCACGACTTGGATGATGGTTTGCGTGCAGGTCTGCTGACGTTTGAGGATATTGAAGATTTACCCATCGTCGGGGAGGCGTTGGAAACTTCAAGAGCGCTCGAGCGTGCGACAGGGCGCGGCAAGCAGGATCAGGCGCAAAGAGCACGGCATGAAACTGTCCGGTTGGTTATAAACGCGCTGGCAACGGATTTGACCGAACAAACTCAGCGGAACTTGGCTGCTCTTAATCCGCAATCTGCGGATGATATCCGGCATGCAGAAAAGGCTGTTGTCGCTTTTAGTCCCGAAATATGGGAAAAAAATAAGGCTATTCGCACGTTTTTGTACGCGCGGCTCTATCGTCACTGGCGTGTAAATCGTATGGCGCGTAAAGCACGCATAGCTGTAGCGGAAATTTTTGAGACGTTGACAGATGAACCAAGGCTTTTGCCCGATCCATGGCGTGATCGGGCTGAGGCCGCAGATGAAAAGCAACTACGCCGTTTGGTTGCTGACTACATTGCAGGGATGACGGACCGCTTTGCGATGGAAGAACATCAACGGTTGACGGATCTCTCTGTGCTGGGCTGATAAGGCCACGTTTTTTTGATGAAGATAGACACGACAGGACTCGAACTAATCATGGACGCAGTTACTTCCACCCCCACGACCGACTGCTTGTTCGCACAGACGCGCGAACTGGTGTGCACGGCCCTGCGATCAGTGGTGCCTGATTTGCCAGAGGCAGTGTTGGCACGGGTTGAAGTAACGCCTCCTCGTGATGCTGCCCATGGTGATATGGCAACCAACGCGGCGCTTTTGGCGGCTAAGCCTGCGCGTCGCAAGCCTGCCGATATTGCGGCTGATTTGGTAAAAGCACTGGCTGATTTGCCTACCATAGCTAAGGCAGAAGCCGCCGGGCCGGGTTTTGTTAACCTCACCCTGAAGGCAGATGTCTTGCAAGGTGTAAGCCGGACAGTCTTGCATTCTAGCGGGGCATTCGGGCGCTCTCGCTTGGGACATGGCCAGCGCGTAAATGTTGAGTACGTTTCTGCTAACCCGACAGGGCCGATGCACGTTGGTCATTGCCGCGGGGCAGTGGTTGGTGATGCTCTTGCGAACTTGCTGGAGGCAGCAGGCCATGACGTTACGCGTGAGTACTACATCAATGATGCTGGGGCTCAGGTTATTGCGCTGACATGGGCTGTTTATTGGCGCTATCTGCAAGCGATAGGTACCGCAATTGACGCTGAAACTTTTGGGAAGCTGACGCCAAACGGTTTACAGTATCAAGGAGATTACTTGATCCCGGTGGCTGAAGCGATTGCTCAAGAGCACGGGCGCGCTCTAGCTGCTGAAGATGGCGGCCCCGCAGACGTTTCCGTTTGGTTTGAGACTGTACGGCAAATGGCGCTGGTGCGCATGATGGCTGCCATCCGTGAGGATCTGGGCGCGCTTGGAATTGAGCATAAGGTTTTTGCGTCAGAAGCAGAAACCTTGGCATCTGGTCTAGTGGATGAAGCCATCGGCCAATTGGATGCTAAAGGCTTGCTATACGAGGGTGTTCTGGAGCCACCCAAAGGCAAGACACCAGAAGATTGGGAGCCGCGCCCGCAGACCTTGTTCCGTTCAACGGATTTCGGCGATGATACCGACCGGGCGCTGCGTAAATCGGATGGATCCAACACGTATTTTGCGAACGATATCGGTTACCATGCGCAGAAAGCACGTGACGCTGACGTCTTGATTGATGTGCTGGGCGCGGATCACGGCGGTTATGTTTCGCGGATGCGGGCAGCAGTTTCGGCATTGACGGAAGGTAAAACCGGGTTTGAAGTCGTGATGTGCCAGATTGTGCGCATCATGAAAAACGGCGAACCGGTGCGCATGTCCAAGCGTGCGGGAACATTTGTGACGTTGCGGGATCTGTTGGACGAAGTCGGTCGGGATGCCGTGCGCTTCACGATGCTGACCCGTAAAGCTGATGCACAAATGGAGTTTGACCTTGACGTCGTAGTGGCACAAACACGGGATAATCCTGTGTTTTACGTTCAATACGCTCACGCACGCTGCCGCTCCGTGCTGCGTTCAGCCGCGACAATGTTTGGTCATGACGCGTTGACGGCCGAAAATTTGGGGGCGGCGGACTTGTCGGGGCTGTCTTCTGATGCAGAAATTACGGTGCTGCGACGCCTAGCCGCATTCCCACGCACGGTTGAGGCTGCTGCTATTGCACGTGAGCCGCATCGTATCGCAACATATTGCGTGGATTTGGCATCGGATTTCCATGCATTGTGGAACCGTGGGCGCGAGGACGCAGCACTGCGCTTCTTGCATGAGAACGATCGTGCGTTGAGCCTGTCCAAGTTGGCGCTGGTTTCTGCTATTGCTCAAGTATTGCGTAATGCTCTGGCCATTCTTGGCGTTGAGCCGGTGGAGGAAATGTAATGTCAGATGGTGGTGACGGCTATCGCAGTGATGAGCCACCACGGCGGGATGATCTTCCTCGCCGCCCGCTCGGGGGAGGTGATGACCGAGCAACAGCGCGCCCTCCTGAGGCGCGGTCGCCGGGGCGTGAGCGTTTGAGCCAAGATTACGACGACGTACCCTCGCGTCGTAAGGGGGCAGCACGCCCCGCGACGACAGGTACGGGCAGAGGTGGCAGTACCGCAGCAGGCGGCGTGACGTCCTTTTTAGGTAGTGATCCGGCCACACGTAAGTTGGTTGGCGGGGCAGTTGCGATAGGGACTGTTCTGCTCGTCGCTGTTGGAGGCTGGTCACTTGTAGGCAAGCACCACAGCGGCGTGCCAATCATTGGGCCACCACCGGGGCCGGTACGTGAGGTTCCGGCAGATCCGGGCGGCATGCAAATAATGGCTGGCGATGATGGCGCCGACATGACCGGAAATGGTGAGGCACATTTAGCCCCTGCGCCGGAGCAGCCTGATACAAAAGCGTTTGCTCGGCAATATGGAGCGCCGCCAGAAGCAAAGCCAGCAGCAGGGCCTGTAGGCGGTACGGCTCCGGCCAACCCGCCCGTTGATGTGGCAGCTAATAATCAGAATAACGCGGCTACGGCTAGTGCTCCTACCGGGTCAACTCCTACGCAGGGCACAGAAGCCACCGCGACAGGACAACAAGCACCAAAAGCGCCGCCTGCTGCCTTGCCGCCTTTGGGTGTTGCACAAAATGTGCCGCCCAAGCAGTCTGCGCCGCTGCAAAAAAATGATGATGGAGACGATGAAGATACGGGGGCAGGCACGGCTGCGGCGCCACCAGTGCGGTCAGCTATCACGTCGCGTCATGTATCGCCAGAACGCGAGCGTATCATTCGGCAGGAAGTCGGACCCGCGCCGGCACTTCAACCTGCACCCAAGCCAGCAGTTGCTGCGCCATTGCCACCTCCATCCCCAACCCCGGAGGAAGCGCCGCATAGTGTTGGTACGGGTCATCACGAAGTGCAATTGGCAGCGTTGAACACAGACGCGGCTGCGCATCAGGAATGGGAGACGCTGAAAGGGAAAGCGGGAGGCCTTTTGGCTGGCCATTCGCCGCTTTTTGAGCATACAACCCAAGGTGAGCGAAGTTTTGTTCGGCTGCGGATTGGGGGCTTTACGGATGGTAAAGCGGCGAGAGCGTTTTGTGTAAAGTTGCACGCGCAGTCTATTGCGTGCACTCCAGCGCAATTCTGAGGCACGGTTGAGCGAAGACACACTGCATCTCGCGCTTGATGGGTATGAGGGTCCACTTGATTTGCTGCTCGAACTTGCGAGAGCACAAAAGGTGGACCTCGCCCATATTTCCATTTTGCAGGTTGTTGAGCAGTATCTTGCATTAGTTGATAAAGCTCGAGCAGAAGCGCGTGCTTTCCGGCTAGAGCTTGCGGCGGACTGGCTCGTTATGGCTGCGTGGCTTGCGTGGTTGAAATCACGGCTCTTATTGCCTGCGGAGCAAAACGACCCTGAGGCGGAAGAGGCTGCCGGACTCTTGCAAGGGCGGCTCGTTGAATTAGAGATTATGCGGAAAGCAGCTCTATGGCTCGCGGGACAGCCGAGGCTTGGGACCACAGTTTTTCGGCGTGGCGCCGGGGAAGACCACACTGAAATCGACCGGTCAGGTTTGCGAGTAGATTTACCGTCCTTGATAACGGCTTACGTTTCCGCACGTAGAAGAACATTTAAAAAGCGTGTTTATACCCCCAAAGTCAGGCGTTATTGGAGCGTACAGGACGCTTTACAGCGCCTCAGGGCGTTATTGTCTGACGGGCATGGTCGGGAGTGGTGCGCTTTGACAGTTATTGTGCCTGAATTATTTGCTGAGGAAGAAACAGCGATCGGGCGTCATGCAGCTCTGGCAGGGTCTCTGGTCGCGGGTTTGGAAATGGCCAAGACAGGTTTGGTTCAGCTGCGGCAAGATGAAGCATTTTCTGAAATTCAGTTCCGTAGCGCGGCTGTATGAATATCGATCAGATCAAAGCGACGAATATACTTGAAGCATTAATTTTTGCCTCGCCAGAACCGGTGCGTGTGGCGGTTATGGCGGATGTACTTAAGTCGCAGGAATTGGAACATGGCGTCCATGAAATAATGGAAATTCTAAGCCAACGTTTTGAAGGGCATGCCATTGAATTGGTTGAAGTGGCACATGGTTGGCAATTCAGGACGCGGCCGGAATACGCAGCCTTTCTGACGCGTATTATAGAAAAGCCTCGCCGGTTGAGCCGCAGTGCGATGGAGACGCTAGCCGTTATTGCTTACCATCAGCCTTGTACACGGTCTGAGATTGAATCCGTTAGAGGTGTTGCGCTGGGACAAGCGGTTTTAGACGCTTTGCTGGAGGACGGTTTGGTCGCGCCAAAGGGGCGCAAAGATGTTCCTGGGCGTCCGGTCTTGTGGGGCACGACATCACGGTTTTTAGAAGCTTTTGGGCTGGCTGGGTTGTCTGCTTTACCAAGGCGAGAAGATTTTCTGTTGGACCGGGCGACAACGGAAGAGGAAGAAAGCGCGTCAACTTTGGTAAAGCCTTCAGATGAAGGATAGGCGAGAAGGCTGTGAAGGAGTAGAGTTGGCGCATGTTCGACTTTAGTTTCTCTGAGATCGCGTTGTTCGTGATCGTGGCAATGATTTTTATTCGCCCGAAAGATTTGCCGGTTGCGATCCGTACGGTTTCGAATGGACTGAAGGCTATGCGGCGCATGGCCTCGGAGTTTCAATCTCATGTTGACGATATGGTCCGTGATTCTGATTTGTCTGAGGCACGCGATGACTTTCGCAATTTGCGCAATTTCAATTTGCGAGACCGGGTAAACAGGTTTGTCGATGAAGACGGGAGCCTTAATCGCGGATTGGCTTTAGACAATAAGCGCGATTTCTCGGCTTTACCCCGCGTACCGCCAGCGCCGCTTCCACCGCCACCGCCCATGCCTGTTTCGGGACCGGCAGAGCCTTTTGGCGGGGGCGCATTACCCGAGCCTGAAGTTGTCGAACACGAAATTAATGCTGACGTGAAGAGCGCGCCCGTAATAGTGCCGCCAACCACGGCGCGGCGCTTGCTGAGGGAGCGCAAGCGCTGGCAAGCCCCTCATATTTTGCCGCCCGTAAGAACGATACATCATGGCCGCCGCGTGCCGATTACGCATGGAGAACCAAAGGCATGAGCGAAACGGACATGATTGATGACAAGCCAATGCCTTTGTTGGAACATATTGTTGAACTGAGGCGGCGGTTAATTTGGTCAATTGCTACTTTTGTGGTGGCATTTGGCCTATGTTATCATTTTGCCGGAGATATTTACCGTTTTCTGGCCGCCCCGTTGGGCGATGTCATGCGGCAAAACGGTGAGCAGCCACATCTTATTTATACAGCCTTGTACGAGGCGTTTTTCACGTATATCCGGGTTGCATTGTTTGGGGCGACATTTTTGTCATTTCCCATGATTGCGATCCAAGCATGGATTTTCATTGCTCCCGGTTTGTACAAAAGTGAGAAAAGGGCGTTCGCTCCGTTTTTGGTGGCTACGCCCGTAATGTTCGTAATAGGGGCTGCATTAGCTTATTACGTGGTCTTCCCATTTGCTTGGAAGTTCTTTGTGTCGTTTCAGACCAATGCTCCTGGCAGTGAAGGAATGCAAATCGAGCTTCAGGCCAAAGTGTCTGAGTATTTAACGCTCGTAACAAAAATGATTTTGGCGTTTGGTATTTGTTTTGAGTTACCCGTCGTTCTGACGCTACTGGCGCGCGTGGGCTTAGTCAGTACTGCCCAGCTGAAAAAATTTCGTCGCTATGCCGTTGTAGCATCTTTCGCAGTAGCAGCCATTATTGCTCCGCCTGATGCTATTACGATGTTAAGCCTCGCAGTTCCGTTGGTAGCTTTGTATGAAGTGTCTATTATTACGGCACGCTTGATAGAACCCAAGCCGGAGCCCGATGATGTTGATGAAGTGTAAGATGAAAAAACGGAGCCTTAATTATGCATGACCTTAAAGCCCTGCGCGCTGATCCTGCTGCTTTCGATGCTGCGCTCAAGCGCCGTGGTTTGTCGCCAGTTGGTGAAGGTCTGGTAGCGGAAGATGAGGCTCGTCGTGCAGCGTTGTCCGCGCTACAGGATGCACAAGCTGCGCGCAAAACGATTGCTAAAGAAATTGGGCAAGGTAAGCGCTCTGGCGCAGATACAACTGCGTTGGAGACACGCGCAGTAGAACTCCGCGAAGAAATCGTTACGCTTGAAGAAAAGGCAAACCTGCTCGACGCGAGCATCAACGATGTATTGAAAGCGTTGCCAAACCAACTGGATGCGACGGTTCCAGATGGTAAAGATGAAAAAGAAAACGTAGTCGTTCACGAGCGGGGAACACGTCGTGAGTTTGCTTTTGCGCCCAAGCAGCACTTCGAATTGGGCGAACAGCTTGGGTTAATGGATTTCCCCACGGCGAGTAAGTTATCAGGTGCGCGCTTTGTGATGCTGCGTGGCGCGCTGGCGCGGCTGGAACGCGCTCTGGGGCAGTTCATGCTGGATACGCATACCACCGAGTTCGGGTACACAGAGACAAGTGTGCCTCTCCTTGTCGGCGATGCTGCAATGTATGGCACCGACAAACTTCCGAAATTTGCTGAAGAATCCTTCCGCACAGAGGATGGGCGTTGGTTGATCCCTACTGCAGAAGTCCCGCTTACCGCTTCGGTCATGGGGGATATCCTGCCAGAAAGCGCTCTTCCCATCCGCATGACGGCACTTTCAGCATGTTTCCGCTCTGAGGCAGGGTCCGCCGGTAGGGACGTACGCGGTATGTTGCGCCAGCACCAATTTATGAAGTGTGAGCTTGTTTCTGTCGTTGCCCCCGAAGCGAGTGATGCTGAACATGAACGCATGACCAAGGCTGCGGAAACCATCCTAGAGCGTTTAGATATTCCTTTCCGTCGTATGTTGCTGTGTGCTGGTGACACGGGCTTCGGCGCTGCCAAGACCTACGACCTTGAAGCATGGTTGCCCGGTCAAGGTGCTTGGCGTGAGATTTCGTCATGTTCAAACACGCGCGAATTTCAGGCGCGTCGCATGAACGCGCGTTATCGTACGGCGACGGGCCCAGCTTTTGTGCATACGCTTAACGGTTCAGGGTTGGCGCTAGGACGTACCATGATTGCGTTAATGGAAACCTACCAAAACGAAGATGGTAGCATCACAGTCCCAGATGTTTTGGTACCTTATATGGGCGGGATGGCGATTATCTCTGCTGCATAGGGGGGCGTTTGAGTAATGGGCTGGCAGTTGCCTTAGCGGGTAGCTGCGGCCCACATCACAGATCGGTTATCGCAGGAACATCACTGCTGGAGTGGCGTTTTTTTGGTAAGATGCCCTCATGGTTGAGGGCCAATCGTGAGCGAAAGATACTCTCATGCCCAAAGAGATACCTCCACAATCACAAGAGCATCAGCCTGGCGTTGAAAGTGCGCTCGAACCAGCAGCACTCCATATCCGTGCAGATTATGTTGGAAGCGGGAAGCTTGCTGGCAAAAAGGCCCTCATCAGCGGTGGTGACAGTGGCATTGGACGTTCGGTCGCATTACACTTTGCGAGGGAAGGGGCTGATATAGCTATCCTCTACCTAGAGGAGGATGAGGATGCTGAAGAAACCAAACGCTTGGTTGAAAAAGAAGGACGCCAGTGCCTGCTGATTTCTGGAGACGTATCCTCCAGCGTGGTTTGTAACGATGCTGTAGCCCAAACGGTTAAAACGCTTGGAGGCCTTGATATACTTGTTAATAATGCAGGCATCCAAGTCATTAGCGAGGATATTTGCTCGATCTCCGACGAAGAATGGCAAAGGCATTTAAATATCAACGTAAACGGATATTTTTATCTGGCACGTGCAGCCGTACCGCATCTAAGTGCTGGTTCTGCGATCATAAATACGTCGTCAATCAATGCTTTTACAGGCAATAAGTCACTTCTAGCATATTCGACTACCAAAGCTGCGGAGCTTGGTTTTACACGTGCGTTATCTCTTGAGCTCGTTACGCATGGCGTGCGCGTCAATGCGGTAGCACCGGGGCCTGTTTGGACGCCGTTGCAGCCTGCAAGCTGGGGGCCGGTTGACCCGCAGGCAGTAGCTGACTTGGGGAAAAGCACACCGATGGAACGTTGCGGCGACCCGGCAGAACTTGGCCCAGCCTATGTTTATCTGGCCAGCCAAGACGCATCCTTCGTGACAGGGCAGACGCTGCACGTTAATGGCGGCATGATTATAAATGGCTAAATTAAAATTTGGGTGCAGATCATAAACTGCACCCAAGTTATTCAAAATTCGGCACGCATATTTTCAATGACACGTCTTTTGCCGAGATGAAGGCTTACTTTATCTATGTATTGTTTTTGAGCATGATTTATTGATTCAGATGGGCTCAGGCGCTCTTTTAACAATGTATGGATGTAGTGAATTTCGTTTAAGTGTGCCGCGCTGTCTCTCACATGGGTTGCGGAAGTTGTGTGTCTGCGGTGTGCGTTGAGGGGCTTGCTGATATAAACAATTTCAGCGTCGCTTTGCCCCAATAATTCAATATATGTGCGCCAGTCCCCTGCAATCTTGAGGTTGGTGAGGTCTTCAGAACAGGTCTTTAGGGCTTGGCGCAAAGCCTGCCTTTTGAAAATTGCGCTGCTGACATTTAGGATTGTATTGCGCTCGGAAAGGCAGTGTTCAACAAAGTACGCCCCGTCAAAGCTTGCGTCGTGCTCGAGCAGTGCCTCGCAGCTTTCTGCGCAATAAGGTTTGTAGGAAGGGTAAAGGGTTTTCCCTTCAGCATCTATTGCGCGGCTATCCGAAAAAGCCATGACGGCATTCGGCTTCTGCCTGACGGCGTTTAACAGCTTTTCAAGGAAATCTGAATCACTCAGATCATCTGCCTCTGCAATCCACACCCATTCGCCGCGTGCAAGTTCAAGTCCTTTACGCCATTGTTGGAAAACTGAACCTGAAGGTGTTTGGCTGCTTACCAAACGCACTGTTCGTCCCCAATTTTGGGCGGTTTCTGCTGCGACTGTAACACTGCCATCACGTGAGGCGTCATCAAGGACAATGACCTCCAGCACTGGGTGCGTTTGCCCGAAAATGGAAGCCAGTCTTTGGCCTAGATATTGCGCATAATTGTGAGAGGGAACGATCACAGAGACACGAGGTAGGGTCGGTATGGTGAGCGACAAGAGGCGATCCACGTAATGTGCAAAGCTGAAGCGCTGCGCCATACGGCGTATTTGAAGTTTTCGTTGGCTGGGCGGTGGAGTCTCGATTGACTGAATAGAGCGGGCCATATCGCGGATGTGACCAAACGGCAAAATGTGATGCAGGACTGCAGGAGAAGGCTCTGAATTGAGGCTACGGAGCAGGTCGGGTATGCCGCCCGTTTTGTCAAAAGCGAAGCATGTGAGGCCAGACGATAACGCCTCTAGCGCAACGGAGGGGTATGGATCTTCCCGTGAGGTAAGGACGAAATAATCAGCGGCGGAGAGCCAGTCGCTAACGTTGTGAACCCGGCCGGGCAGATGGAACCGGCTCGTTTTTTTTGCTGCCTCAAGGTCATAAGCAAGGCCTCGATGGAGTGAGGGATCAATATCGCCGAGCCAAACAGCGTGTGTATCGTCAGGCAATTCACGCCATAATTGAATGAAAAGATCAAAGCCCTTCCTGATGTCAGCATAACCGATGCCAATGATGAGTTTTTTATCGCTGGTAAGATTGATTTGGTTTCGTAAATCTTGGCGGGCTAATTTTGAATAAGTAATTTTTTGGTAAAGACCTTGAGGCAGAAGGTTTAGATTTGGGAAATGAGACAGAGATAATTGCTCAGCGACGAATGGTGCAGGTGTAATGATTGTCTTGGCGACTGCGCAGGCATCGTTTAATGAATTTTGTAGCTGACGGTCGGCCAATAAATTAGGAAGCTCGTGTATTAAAAATGTGAAGCTTATGTTCGCTTGGTGAAGTGCAGACGCTAACATAGAGGAAGCAGCGCTGTTCAAGATAGCATGCTGAAATCCCGCCCGATGGAAAAACGAGAGCTTTTCAGTCAGATTAGGTGTATCGGCGGGCAAAAGCTCAACAGGTGCGATGGCGCGGTAGTCGTCTAAAAGCGCGCCGCCGTCCAGAAGTACGAATTGTAATTCAATGCCGCGTGTTGCTTTGAGTGAGCGTCCAATTTCAAGAAGTAAAGTTTGAGCGCCTGCCGGGAAGGCGTCATGGCCAATCAGAAGCAGTTTGTTTGTATTATTCGTCGTGCTGAAGCCGGCGCAAGCTGCTGCTGTTGCGTTAAGGTAAGCACTGCCAAAGTGCTGATCTGGTTCCAGATAGGCACCTTCCGCCCATTCGTTCCATGCATTTACACAAACAATGCTCTCGCCGTGAAATGGGTTTTTCTGAGCAAAGTCTATGAGGCCGTTGAGCCATTTTTTATAAAGTTCTGGTGTAGAGCCGTGGAGAACAAGGCCTTTTCCTTGTTTCCGCGCGTCATTGTCCCATGACGGGCAAGCTGTGCGTATGAGGGGGTAGGGCGGTGTTTCGTGTTGGAGAGCCCGTGTTACAATATCCTCGTAATTATAAATCTGGCCGCCAAAGTCTTCGTCAAAAAGCGTAACGTCGTCGTTTAAGAGGGGGCAATTCGCAACCACTTTGTGGGGTGGAAATTCGAAAGCACCGTCCGCTCCTAAGGGGGTTGGGTCCCCGCTATTGAAGGCTTGCCCTACAACGAAGAGAGGAAAGAGGTTATGGCGTTCTTTGAATAGATGGCGCCAGCGCGCCAGCGTTTTACGTGCACAAGGAATAGTGTCCGGACGATATATCTTTAGCAAGGGCCTGTTGTTGACGTGAATGTAGCGTGCATCTTTCATGTGGCGGGCAAAGCAGTCAACGAGCGCTTCATCGTCATTAGGATGGTAATTTTGTGCTATGAGTAGGTCACTATCCGACCCGTCCCAGCGACGGCTCCAATTTTCATTTGCCCACATTAGGCAAAATGGGAGATCAATTTCAGGATGTCGGAGTAAGATCTCCAGTGGTGTTTCTAGAAGGCGCTGGCGGTTAAACCAGTAAAAGTAAAATATAAACCCTTCGACCCCGGCTTCATGTGCCATTTGTGCTTGGCGTTTTAAGAGGTCAGGTGAGTCAAGGGTGTAATGGCCCAAATCCCGGGGTGTTCGTGGTTGGTAATGGCCTGCAAAGCGGGGCATGGCGCGAGCAGTGTTCGTCCATTCTGTGAAACCTTCACCCCACCAATGATTATTTTCTGGAATAGAATGAAATTGGGGTAGATAGAACGCAAATATACGCGCTCTCTTCATGGAATTTTCAGGTAATTTTTTACGTTCTTCGAATAAGTTTCCGGGCGCGCAAAAACGTTTTACATCCCTGAAAACGGTAATATCGTCGTTTCTGTGGGCAGGGTATACATCCGGCCTGTTTTTGTTTTCCAGATAATGAAGTAGAGGGTTCGAGTCTGGTAAAAATTTTAGATACCGACGACGATAATAAAAAGGGTCAAAGCCTTCAAAAGGGCGTCGATCTTCTCGGAAGCCTTGCAGCATGTAATGCTCTAAAGGGTCCATATTCGCTTGTGCGACGTCAGTATAGGTTTTGAGGTAAAATACGGGATCAAATTCAGGAATTGGGCGTATTTCTGGCCGCTGACGGTTGAGAAGGTAATGCGCCAAGGCCAGCATGCCTTCTGGAACAGTGTAGGTTTGTTTGTACCAAACCGGATCAAACCACGAAATAGGTTTGCGCCCCTCTCGTTCTCCGTGCGTTATATAATGCAAAAGAGGGTTTTCGTGCACATCTCTATTTTTTTCTAAATACCAATGGGAGTCAAAGAATTGATTAGGTTTTCTTCCCTCTTTCCATCCATAGAAATGGTAGTGTTTTAGGCAATCAGTACCTATGGTTTTTAAATCTGGATTATTTTTTATATAATATTCTGGATCGAATATTCCCGAATGACCAATTATTTGTAAAAAGCTTGGCTTTGGTACAAAATTATCAGCCATAAAGCTAATTATCCTAAATATAGATTATATTTTCCATAAAATATGGTATTTCTTTGCATAATATCATTCGTTAATAAATCGTCAATAGGATGTTGGCTTTACGGCTCATCTGCGGAATGTCATATCATATGCTCAGGGTTAGGCGCGCCTCG
The DNA here is from genome assembly GCF_006542335.1 of Neokomagataea tanensis. Classification (GTDB taxonomy): domain Bacteria; phylum Pseudomonadota; class Alphaproteobacteria; order Acetobacterales; family Acetobacteraceae; genus Gluconobacter; species Gluconobacter tanensis. Next base: position 2,041,084 of record NZ_CP032485.1, read on the forward strand.
TATCGTTCAGTTTGGTGTTAAGGCGCATCGGGAAGGGTTGGCATGTCCAGTGAGACAAAAACGGATAACTCCCATTTAAATGGTGAGGAGCGGACTTCTGCATTCACGCATAAAATGGTGCGTTTGGAAGACGGTCTTTCCCTTGAATGCGGTGAGCACATTCCTTTGCTCGAAATTGCCTATTGTACATATGGTCAGTTAGCGCCTGCGCGGGATAACGCCATACTCATTTGTCATGCTTTAACCGGCGATCAGTACGTCGCGGAGAAAAACCCACTCACCGGTAAGCCGGGTTGGTGGTCCAGAATGGTTGGTCCGGGAAAGCCAATTGATACGGACCGTTTTTTTGTCATTTGCTCGAATGTCCTTGGTGGGTGTTTGGGTACGACAGGCCCGACGTCTCTACGTGCTGAGGCGGGGGCGGCGTGGGATAGCGATTTTCCGCAAATTACTATGAATGATATCGTTGCCGCTCAGGTAAAGCTGATCGATCATTTAGGTATTGGCCGGTTATTTGCGGTCGTTGGTGGCTCCATGGGGGGCATGCAGGCTTTGACATGGATTGCACGCTACTCCGATCGTGTATTTGCAGCGTTACCAATCGCGACATCCCCTTATCACTCAGCGCAAAACATAGCGTTTAACGAGGTGAGCAGGCAGGCTATTTTCGCTGACCCTGATTGGCATAAAGGGCGGTACCGTGATTTTGGGGCAATTCCGGCTAGGGGGCTTGGTGTGGCGCGCATGATGGCGCACATAACCTATCTTTCAGAAGAAGCCTTAAATCGTAAGTTTGGAAGGCGTGTGCGTCAGGCAGGGGTCACGTTAGATACGTTTTTATTTGGCGAGATGTTCGAAGTAGAGAGTTATTTAAGGCATCAAGGGTCCACTTTTGTACGGCGCTTCGATGCAAATTCGTACCTCACAATTACGCGCGCTATGGACTATTTTGACCTTTCTGCAGATTTTGGCGGGGATTTATCGCTTCCGTTCAAAGATTGCAGAACTCGTATTTGTGTAGTGTCTTTTAGCTCAGATTGGCTCTTCCCGACGTCTCAGTCCCGGGTATTGGTTCGCGCGTTGAGCAGGGCAGGTGCCAATGTTTCATTTGTCGAAATTGAAAGTGACAGAGGTCACGATGCTTTTCTGCTTGAAGAGCCAGACTTGGATAGAACGATCCACGGTTTCTTGGACGGTGCTGCCGAGCATGCAGGCCTGAAGAAGGTACAAAACTAATGCGTGTGGACCAGCAAATTATTGCGGAAATGATCACTCCGGGCTCGCGTGTTTTAGACGTTGGTAGCGGCGATGGCACGCTGATCGATTATTTGTACCGCACGCGTAAATGCGATGCTCGGGGAATAGAGCTGAATATGCAGAGCGTGACGCAGTCTGTCGCGCATGGTCTGCCTGTTGTGCATGGCGATGCTGATCATGACTTGGCTCATTACCCCGATGATACGTTCGATTTTGTTGTTTTGCAGCGGACACTGCAGGCCGTTGAGCGGCCGCAGGAGGTTTTGCGGCAAATGCTGCGTATTGGCCGACATGCAATTGTATCGTTCCCAAATTTTGGTCATTGGCGCTTGCGGTTACAGCTTCTGACAACGGGTAGAATGCCTATGACGCAAGTCTGGAGTACGCCTTGGCACCAGACGCCGAACATCCATCCGTGCACCATCCGTGATTTTGTCGTGCTTTGTGAAGAAGAGAATTACACAATTAGGCAATGGCTGGCTGTAGATGAGGATGGCGCCAAGGCACCTTGGCGCCGGTCAGTCAGATGGGCCAATCTTTTTGGTGAACAAGCATTGTTTTTGCTGAGCCGTTCTTGAGTGAAACCTCTTGGCCATAGGGCGTTAGGGGAAGGAACATGTTGCGCAAAGGAGTTACGACATGAACGCTATCATAGAAGCCATTCGAACACGCCGCGCCCAGAAAAGCTTTGACCCTTCCTATACAATTTCTGATGAAGAATTAACCTCCATACTGGACACCACCCGCTACGCACCTACAGCGTTTAATCTTCAAAATTATCGTTTTCTTGTCGTGAGGGATGCCGAGCAGCGTCGTAAGATTAAAGAAGTTGCTTGGAATCAGCCGCAAATTGAAGAGTGCGCGGCCCTCATTATTATTTGTGCGGATACGCAGGCTTGGCAAAAAGACCCGGCACGCTACTGGAAGGATACTCCAGAGCAGGTACAGGAATTATACACTGGGATGATCCGCCAGTATTATGAAGGCAAACCGCAGGTCCAGAGAGACGAAGCTTTTCGTTCAAGTGGTATTGCGGCCTATGCCTTGATGATGGCGGCCGCAGCGCACGGCTTGCAGACCTGTCCAATGGATGGGTTTGATTTCGGATCTGTTGCGGAAATTATCCGGTTGCCAAAGGACTATGAGTTGGTGATGTTTGTAGCCTTGGGTAAAGGCCTGGAAGCCCCCAAGGGGCGCGGTGGTTTCTTACCGCTCGAAGAAATCGTGGCGCACGATACGTTTTGAACGTCTGAAATTAAATGCAGGATGATCGTGACAACAGGGCCTCTTTGTCACGGCTCCCTTGCGGGGGCAGTAGAGTTGCTATAGTGGTGCCGCCCTCGGCTCGTGGTTTGTAGAGCCGGGGGTGATAGTTTTCTTTGCACGCGGCTCTTTTCGAAAAAGCATGTGTGCTCGTCACTGAAGGCAAATTGAGTTGCCATCAGAGAGGCGGAAACAATCTCCGCTTACGTTCAGAGTTCGTGCCGCTATGCGCGTTATGGAGCGTTGAACGTCGCTTGATTGCGAACCGTGTTTAGCCGTCCCTTAGGAGGGGGCCATGACGAATTTTGCCGCGCTGAATTTGGCCGATCCCATTCAAAAAGCGTTGACCGAAGCTGGTTACGAGACACCGACCCCTATTCAGGCCGGTGCAATCCCTTATCTGCTGGAAGGGCGGGACCTGCTGGGTCTGGCGCAGACTGGTACGGGTAAGACTGCTGCTTTCGCGCTTCCCATTTTGGACCGCCTCTTCCGCGATCGCCGAAAAGCCCCCCCAAGGGTATGCGCGCGTTGGTGCTGGCCCCTACGCGTGAGCTCGCCTCGCAAATTGATGAAAACTTCACCACCTACGCCAAGCATATGCCTTTTAAGCATGCGGTTGTTTTTGGCGGAGTAGGCCAAGGGCGCCAAATTGAGGCTATGCGCCGTGGTGTTGACGTACTTGTCGCTGCACCCGGCCGCCTTTTGGACCTTATAGGGCAAGGCCACATTGATTTATCTTCGCTGGAAGTGCTGGTTCTAGACGAGGCGGACCGCATGCTCGATATGGGCTTTGTCCGCGACATTCGTCGCATCATGGCACTCGTACCAGACGAGCGGCAAACGGTGCTGTTTTCAGCAACGATGCCTTCGTCCATCAATGAGCTTGCCCACTCGTTGTTGAAAAAACCAGCGAAAGTACAAGTAACGCCTGAGTCCAGCACAGTGGACCGTATCCGTCAGGCGGTCATGTTTGTCGATACGGCGAACAAAAAAGACGTCGTACACATGTTGGTTGATAGCCCGAATGTTGTGCGGGCTGTCGTGTTCACTCTTATGAAGCACGAAGCCAATAAAGTAGCGGAATTCCTGAATAAAAAAGGTATTACGGCCGAAGCAATACACGGGAACAAGTCTCAGGGCGCACGTGAGCGCGCTATGTCAGGCTTCCGTAATGGTACTGTTAAGGTGCTCGTGGCAACTGATATTGCGGCACGCGGTATCGATGTTGACGACGTGACGCACGTCTTTAACTACGATTTGCCAAACGTACCAGAATCTTATGTTCACCGCATTGGTCGTACTGCCCGTGCTGGGCGTGATGGTTGGGCTGTTTCTCTGTGCGATGCAGAACAGCGTGCATGGTTGCGGGATATCGAAAAAAAGATCGATAAAGATATTCCTGTCGTAACTGATCACCCTTATCACTCTGATGCTGCGCAAAACTCCACCCAGCGTCCCCCTGTTTTAGGTGGCGGTAGAGGCGGTGGCCGTGGTGGCCCACGTGGTGGTGGCAACGGCGGTGGTGGTGCGGGTGGCGGCGGTGGCCGTCGTCGTCCGCCGCAAGGTGGACATGGCCAAGGTGGCCGGAGCGGTGGCGGCGCACCCCGTGCAGGAGGTGGCAAGCCACGTTCCCCGGGGCGTCGTCCTTCTTAAAAATTTCTGCCCCATTAAGTTAAGTTTCCTTTGATGGGGTAACGCTGCGGTAAAGGATCATTGTTTTTTACCGCAGCACTAGACCGAGTTTTTGTATTATCTGTCCTTGGCTTATAGAAATACGCATTTCTGGTGAGGATAAGACGATATGATGACCCTGTACGGCATAAAAACGTGCGACACAGTACGCAAGGCCTGCCGCTGGTTGGATGAAGCCGGTGAGGCCTATGTTTTTCATGATTTCAGAAAAGATGGCCTTGCTGCTGAGACACTAAAAGAATGGTTGCAGCAGGTTGAGTGGGACAAGCTCATAAACCGAAGCGGTATGACGTACCGGAAATTGTCAGATGATGACAAACAGCGCTTAAACGCTGAAACAGCCCTCGAATTTTTATTGGAACAGCCAACGCTAATGCGGCGGCCTATTTTAGTAAAAAGCACAAAAATAATACATTTGGGCTTTAAACCCGATCAATATGCGGCGCTTTTTCAAAAGTAAAAAATAAAGCCGGCCTTTTTAAAGGCCGGCTCTTCGCGTGTTGTTTAGAATGAAGCGTTGATACGCCCGTAATAGTAACCGCCATACATCGGAACTTGTGCTGAGTCCTGGTCGTAGACTGTTGCGCCAAGGCTGTTTACAAATTCTGGCACCTTACGTGGGCGAATGTTGAAGAGGTTATTGCCACCGACGGCTACGTGCCAATGCTCGTTGAAGCGGTAGCCAATTTCCAAATCAGTTAGCCAACGAGGAGTGTTTTTAAACTGATAAAAGCAGGAGTTTGAATATTGGAGGCTGTTTCCGTCTTTCGGGCAGATTGCCGTAGACGGTGTCCAATCTTCATACGTCAGCATACCAGTCGTTTCGCCGTAACGCGTTTGGCGTAGGTTGACGTCCCAATTCTGGTAGGTCCAGTAAGCGTTTAAGATAAGCTTGCTGCGTGGATATTCTGTTGTGATTGCTGCGATGTTTTGTTCTGTCAGCAAGGGCTGGCCGTTTGCGCCAATCCCATTGTGATGAAGGCGCGTGCGGTTTAGGTCCAAGGCAGCGCTTACGTCGAGATTGCCAAATTTGTGTAGGTGAAACAGATAGTCCGTTTTGATGTCCAAGCCTTGAGTGCGTGTACTTGCACCATTGGCAAAATAATAGGCTGAGACGTTGTTATAATCACTTGGCGTAATGGTGCTAGGTAGGACCAGACCCATTTGTTCAATGGCTGAAATGGCCGCAAGTCCGTTGGTTGTTCCACCTTGGACGATCCGGTCACGAATGTTGATTTGGTATACGTCGGTTTCAACATGCCAACCGGTAATTGGCTCTACGACGATACCACCGCTCGCGCTGACGGAGCGTTCTGGTTTCAACGGGGATGCACCAAGCGAACGGCCTGCTGCCGAGTTGACGGGGAGGAGACCACCCGCGCCGTTTGGCGATACGTTCAAAGCGCTGAAGTTTTGCTCAGCGAGTGTGGGAGCACGGAAACCGTTGCTGATCGTCGCGCGGATACCGATGCGCTTGGTAAAGTCGTAACGGGTGGAGACTTTGCCGATTTCGTTATTACCAACGTCTGTGTAATGCTCAAAACGCCCCGCAAAATCCACTTCCCACTTTGGGGTAAAGTGGAAATCACCGTCCATATAGCCAGCCCAAATATTGCGCCACCATGTTCCGGCGTCTTGTGGGGTCAGGCCCGCATAACCGGACGTGCCGCCCAGTTCGTATGAGGCAGGGTTGCCTTCAATAATTTTATACCCGTCCAAGCGGTGTTGAGCGCCGAAAGCCCATGTGACTGGTACAGCGTTAAAAAGGTTGAAATGACGGCGGAAATCTAGGCTGTTCGTCCATTGAGACATGGCATAGGTTTCTGCACGCGCATCAGTGGGGGTGTAGCCCGTTGCAGCGTAAAGGTTCGGGTTGGCCGTATTTTTATTGCCAATAATGTTTCTGTCTTGGCCATAAACTGTGTTGAGGTCCCAATCGAAGCCGAAGACTTCTCCCTTTAGGCCTAACAAGGCTGCAAAGTCGTTTTCTTCGTTGGTCTCGATTGGGGAGAAGCCGTATGGATGTATTTCAGGTATTACGGCAGGCGTACGGTAGTTTTCAAAGCCTTCTGAATGGCGATGAGCGTAAGTAATCTGGCCATAGAAGTCGGTCGTTTCGGTTACTGAGTGGCCAAAATTAACGAACAGATTTTCCCGTGTTTCCTCGGGCGTACTCATAATTTTGTTGCTGGTTGCGGGAGGCTGGTATCCACCAGCAGGTGCAGTGTAGACTTGGCCTGCTGCGTCTGCCGGCCCGTAATTTACCAGACGATGGTCAAAAACGTTTTTCGTTACGAAGTGGTCGGCATGTGTAAGCTGTCCGGCAATATGAACGTAGCCGTCTTTCCCCCATTTAAAGCCGCCATCTCCGTTGATTTGGTATTGCCAGCCATCGCCATTATAGGCATTTGCTCCAGTTTGAGCTGACATGTTGAAGCCGTGGTTTTGTTTTTTGGTGATGATATTGACCACGCCGGCAATCGCATCGGAACCGTACATAGCAGCCGCGCCATCTTCCAGTACCTCAATATGATCTACCATATTGGCAGGTATCATACTGAGGTCCACAGGCGTTGCGCCGAATTCCGGCCCACTGTCTTGATAAATATTAGCGGTGGTATGACGGCGTTTTCCGTCGACCAGCACGAGAACCTGATTTGGATTGAGGCCGCGCATACGAATGGATGACGTCAGGGCGCCAGTATCAGCACCCATATTGGAAACGTTAATTTGGGCGTAAGTGCGTGTGATGGCATCGGCCAGATTCACCATGCCTGAACGTCGCAACGTAGCATTAGAAATAACGCTGATTGGAGCAATGCTCTGGCGCGCATGGCGGTTTGTAGCATGTGTGCCTGTTACAACGACGGATTCATCTTCGGAACGTGGTTCAATGTAGCGGTGGCGAGGAGAGGTGGGTGCAACGTGATGTGGTGGTGTTGCTGCATTTTTAGATGATATTTTTGAAGGATGATTTGTTTTTTTAAGATGATTAGTTGCAGCTTCCGCCGCGGAGAAAGGAGCGCTGATATAAGCTGTTGAGGCTAAAATAGTCGCAAATAAAAGGTGTTGACGCCGTTTCATAACGATCCCTGTCTCGTTGAAGAGGTGAGACAAGTCGATCACTAAAGAGCGAGGTGATCAATTATGTTTCTTATCCGATATGTTTTTGTCTGTCGTTTTGTTGCTGTATGGACACAATTTGACATGGAGATTTTTCGAATGAATCCTCGGTTAAAGTGAGGATCCATTCGAAGTGGGGCACGATTAAGCAGCTGGTTTGAAACGGGCTGTAGTACGGTCAACCTGATAGAAAGAAGCCGTAGCATGCGGGTTTAGGGCAAGGTCCGAGACGGATTTCAGGATAAAGTCTACCTTTTCATCACTCATTAACACGCTGAAGTTAAGACGGACCCATCCTGGCTTCTCAATTTCTTCTCCGCTCATGATAGCGGAGCGAATTGTTTCAGATTCGGATTCGTCGATATCAAGCAGGCGGTGTGCATATGGGCCTGCACACGCACAGCCGCCGCGAGCTTGGATCCCGTATTTGTCAGATAGCATGCGGGTGAAGAGCTGTTGGTGAACAAAGCCGCCGTTTTCGAGGTCGTGGATACGAAAAGAGAAAATTGGTAGGGCGGAAGCGTGGGTATTTCCCAAAATTTCGATGGCGGGATGGTTTTTCCACGCGGCAAGGGCTTTTTGCCGCAGGTGATCCTGTCGTGCTTCCAAGTAGGCCGCGCCAATTGCATCTTTGGCAATAAAAGCAAGGGCGGCTCTTATGTCACCTAAGACGTTCGGCGTGCCACCTTCCTCGCGGGCAGTCAGAGAGTCGCTGTAGTCGTGGCCCCAAGGAGATACAAATTTTACAGTGCCACCGCCCGGTGCTGAGGGCGTACGGCGCTTAAAGGCATCATCGCGCACTATTAAAATGCCGGAAGCGCCCGGACCACCGAGAAATTTGTGGCAGGAAACAACAACTGCATCTTTTTCTTCAGGCGTGCCAGATTTCATATCGATGGGGAGGTAAGGGCCACCGCCAGCATAATCCCAAAAAGCCAAGGCGTTAAAGCGTTTGAGAAGCCGTGTGACGGCATCAACGTCAGTTACGATACCGGTCACGTTCGATGCGGCGGAAAATGAGCCAATTTTCAGGCGCTTGTTTTCGGGGTCAGAGTGTTTGACTTTTTCCAACTCGGCTTCGAGCACCGTTAGATCGGGGCCACCAAAAGGAGCTTCGGGGATCTCAACAATTTCTGCGCCACATTCGCGCCAAGGCAAAATATTTGAATGATGTTCGTACGGGCCGATAAAAATGATTGGCCGTGAGCCGTATGTGCAATACAGTGGGATTTCAGCCAGGTGCACAAGTCGATTTAAACCAGACGTGGCGCCAGCGCCTGAGAAGATCGTACTAAATTTGCCTTGAGGTGCACCGCAGAGTTCAGCAATTGTGCGGCGTGCTTCATTGCGTAGCCGGGTCATGCTGCTTCCGCAATAAGATGCTTCGGTATGGCTGTTCGCATAAAATGGCAGAACATGCTCCATGACAAACCGCTCAATGGGTGCCAATGCGCGGCCCGAAGCAACATAGTCGGCGTAAAGTAGCGGGACGGTACCGAAATGAGTTTGAATGAGTGTCCCGTCGCCAATAACATCATTCTTCAATCCTTCAACACCTCTGGTGCGGAGGGAATGTCCGAAAGCCTTAAAGGCGCTGACACTATCATTTGGAAGAATGGAGGGCGCTTCATGCAGGGACATTGTCATCGATCATTTGCTGAGAAAGTTGGCGTGTTGAGAGAAGATTATCGTCCTTTGAGCAAAGAAAAATGCCTTTTTTATAGATTTTAAGAGTGATTTTGTGGTCATATGAAGCATTATGAGTGAAAAATTAGATCATATTGACCGTGAAATCGTTCGAATCTTGCAAAAGCAAGGAACTCCTTCTCAGCGTGAACTGGCTGAGCGTGTAGGCTTGTCTCAGAACGCTTGTTGGCGGCGCTTGCATGCCTTGCGCAACCAAGGTGTAATTTGCCGTGATACGGTCCGGCTTGATCCTAAAGCATTGGGACTTGAGCTCACGGTTTTCGTGCTTGTACGTACTCGGCATCACGCGCGTGAGTGGTTTGAGACTTTTCGAAATGTCGTAATGGCCATCCCAAACATTGTTGATTTTTTTAGGATCGCAGGTGAGTATGATTATCTTATGAAAGTTGTTGCGCGGGATATGAAAGATTTTGACCGCGTGTATCAGCAGATAATTGGGCGTGTCGAACTTGATGCGATAACGTCATACATGACGATGGAGACTTTTGCGGATAATCGCGATCTTCCCGTCTGAGATAAGGATTTTTCATGCAACAAGACGGCCAGCTCGCCCAAAGCCTTCGCACGCGCCATGTGATTATGATCGCATTGGGTGGTGTGATTGGGGCAGGTTTTTTCATTGGTTCATCAGCTGCACTCTCCTTGGCTGGTCCAATGGTGCTGCTTTCTTATGTGTTGTGTGGTTTGTTTGTCTACGTAACAAATTTGATGATGCGGGATTTAGCTTTCGCGGTACCGGGGCGGCATTCGTTTCTGGGGCAAATCCGGCAGGCCTTAGGGCCGCGCATGGCGTTCGTGGCAGGTTGGACGTATCTTATCACCTGGATTATTGTGCTTGCTGTTGAGGCTATAGCGATTACCAACATGCTGGCACCATATGTACCAGTACCTTATGTGGTGTTGGAGTTGGCTATTATTGGTCTTATGACAGGAATCAACCTATTGTCTGTCAAAGGCTATGGTGAATTCGAATACTGGTTTTCGACTGTTAAAATTGTTGCGTTAGTTTCCTTTATCGCGATTGGTGCATGGCTAGTTGGTACGCACCCGGCTAATAATATTCAGCACAATTTAATGGATCATGGTGGATTATTACCGCATGGTCCACTGGCTCTTCTTGCCGTGCTGCCGACCATTCTCTTTTCTATGGGTGGGAGTGAAATCGCCACTATTGCTGCCGTAGAAACAGAGGATGCGCAGGAAAATATTGCGCGGGCAGCCCGAACGATCCCAATGCGGATTGGCGTTTTTTATCTCCTTACTATCGGTTTGATCCTTTGTTTGGTGCCTTGGAGCGATGTTGTGCCGGGGCAGTCACCTTTCTTGTTGGTGCTGAACCGCTTTCATGTGCCTTTTGCTTTCTCGGCATTGTTTGTCGTGATTTTAACAGCAGCGGTTTCAACGCTGAACTCTGGCATTTACGCTACGTCGCGCATCTTATTTGAGATGGCAGAGGGTGGAAGCGCGCCCGCCATATTTTTGAAAATAGATGAAAAGACTAAGCTACCACGGCGCGCCTTGCTGACATGCGTTGGAGTGGCTGTGTTGATTGCTGTAACCGCTATTATCTCTCCCGATAAGATTTTTGCGCTTTTGGTCAGCCTGACGGGTGGCTTTATGCTTGTTTACAATGCCGTTATTATTTTGGCGCGGTTGAAGGTGGTCGAGCAAGGTCGTTGGGTCTGTTATTTTGGCTTGGCGGTTATTGGGTGCGTGCTCGTTGCTATGGCGCTGCAAATGGAAACTCGCTCCCAGATTGGTATTGGGTTTGGTGCTTTACTGCTTATTTTATTGGCTGACCGGGTCCGTTCTAGGTTCTCGTCACGTTCTTAGAAGAAAAAATAACAATATTGGTTATTTATATGGCGAGTTTGCCCTCCAGACTCTTGTCGGATTCGGGGTAAATTTGCCATAGGGAAGGTATGGAAGCCTTCCCGCGCCGTTCTTCTCGTGTTGAAAGTAGGGCGCACGCTCAGAGTGCGGCTCTGCCTGTTTTGTCGCCGTTACAGGTACAAGACCTTTTTGCTGCCCGGCTTGAAGAAATATGCACGAGTTTTGATACGTGGCACTACCCGCTTTTAGTTGGGGGTAAGCTCGGGGCTGCGGTTCCTGGCTTTGAGCGCGATGCGCTCCAGTTGTCCCTGACGGACTCCTCATTCGGCACTTCTATTGCGGTCGATATTCGGACAAATGCCTTCGAAGCTAGCGGTGCAGTCGCTGGAGACGAAGTCCGCGTCAGTGGTTTTCTAAGAGCTCGTGGGCAGCGTGGGCAGGCCGTACTTCGTTTTGAAGCAATAGCGCTTGAGCGGTGTGACCCAATTCGGGATAGTGTTTATGAAGCGGATAAAAAGCTTCTGACTCTCATGCGGCAGCTACCGCATGAGCGGCAAGAATACCCGGCTATACAGGCATTCAGCATGTTAGTTGTATACCCCGCAGCCGAGCGTGAGACGACGTTAGCTCAATTTTGCTCAGCGCTTGGGAGTGGTGTGACAGCAGATCAATCCCGTTTTGTTGGTTTAGAACACGACAATATGCACCGCTTGCTGGCTGCCATTGAAACGTGTCGTGAGACTGTATTGGTTATTCTCGGCGGGACGCGGAGCTTCCCGGAAATATGGTTCGACGATGCAGCTTTTTTAGAGGCTCTGACGAGGGTAAGCGCGCACCGTATTTTTGCGATGGAAAGCGAGGTTGAGCGAAGATTTGCCTCAAGAGTTGCCGATTACAATACAACCAGCGCAGAAGAAGCTGGGAATTATATACGTTCTAGAAACGTACGGTTATGGCGCGTGCACGAAGAGGAGCGCGCGCAAATGGAAGAAATTGCCGCCTTAAGGGAAAGTGTTGAAGAGCTTTCTACCGTAAGGCCTGCATTGTCGCTGCAGGCAAGGCTGGGTTTTGGCTGTATAATTTTTTTGCTGGGTATCGTTTTCACTCTGGTCGTATCAGTCTTTAAGTAAATTCAATTCCTCTTCCGATGGGCGTAACCTTCTAATGGTGAAGGTTTCAAATTCTACAAAGTCGTCTTCTACTTCTGAATCTGCGGGCAGAGGGGCAGGAGATGTAATTTGGGCGATCATTGCGCTCAATTTTTGTGAATACTCTTCGTCTTGAAAGTCTTCGTTGTCTTTGACGTCATAGTAGTCCGCTAAGGGTTGCGGCATAGTGGGGTCACATAGCCACGGGTAGTGCAGAACTCTCGCCTGATGCGCTTTTGTTACTTGGGTAATGTGATTTTGTGACGTGCTGTCCCAGAAGGGTATTTCTGCTAAATGACGATCTGATGGGGATATGAAGAAACGCCCACCGAGGTGATCAGGAAAAGCCTCTGCTGCGCAATGTGTTATTTGTGACGTATATGGCGTGGCTTGGTTTTTGTTGTGGTTTTTTCCAAAGACTTTCCACTTTATTCCAAAGCTATTGTCTTGCTCTGTAAGCGCCGGAATGAAATCAATTCCGCTAAAAAACTCGTCTTGGTCTAAAATAATAAGCCATTCATCAGGGGGGGTATTGTCCAGTGCAAGCTTTATGAGCTTGCTCCGAGTTTGGTATGTCCGTGCTTTTTTCTTGGGGCGATATTCGAATATTTCGACGGCGACCTGATTTGTCAAAGAATAAGCAACTGGAAGTGTCTGATCAGAGGAGCCCGCATCAATGATGAGAATGCGGTGAAAACCTTGTAAAATGTGCCATGCGACCCACTCAGTCAGAACATGCTCTGCATTATATGTAAGGACTGCACAGGTCGCTTTTTGCATGGCGCTTATCGTAGCTCGACGCGGACGACTGGGGTGTGAACAGAAACGTCTGTTTCGGCGTGAAGTTCGAGCTGTAAGGGTTTTGCACCAGCAGCGATAATTTTCTGGGACACAGAGTTGAGCAGTCCCTTGGACAGTTTCGCCAGCAGAGCCTGCTGTTCGGCCACAGTAGGTTGTGGGGGCGTCAAAGCACGCACAATGAAGAGGACATTGCTTTTGTGCTGCAAAGCAACCCTCGCAGCATGATCAACAACCGGTCCGTATTCGCTCTCGGCCGTGCCATCCGCGATGGACAGGAAAGGAGCTTTAGGAGCCTGTACGGCTTGTGCTGGTGGAGGGGGAGGGCTTGGCGGGCGCCCAGCATGCGAGTCGAAAGTACGCTGATCAATTAATTTGCATCCACCGAGCTGTGTGGTGGCTAAAAGCGCAAAAATGGTCAGGTAAAAAGAACGCGATCGCATGCGGCCCCTAAGACTGTGCAGAATTATAGATACGGCTATTTGTTACCATATCAGGTTACAGCAACCAGCAGCTAGGACAAGTTTGAAGTTGAGTTATGTCGAAAAACTGTCATGACCCCCTGTTGCTTCCTGACAGTGGTGCTATGGGTATTGCCGGTTCTTACGACATGCGGAGTACGCAGCCATGGCAGTAAAAGTTGCAATCAACGGTTTTGGACGTATCGGTCGTCTTGTCCTTCGTGGCATCATCGAAAGCGGACGCACAGATGTGGAAGTCGTTGCGATCAACGATCTTGGCTCAGTAGAAGCGAACGCTCACCTTTTGGCATATGATAGTGTGCATGGCCCACTGCCAGGGAAGGTTCGCGCTGAGGGTAGCAGCCTGGTTATCGAAGCAAACGGCCGTACTTACGGGCCGATTACGGTATCAGCTGAACGCGACCCTTCAAAAGTGCCTTTTCAGGGCGTGGACGTCGCGATGGAGTGCACGGGTCTTTTCACATCACGTGATAAGGCAGCTGCTCTTCTTGAAGCGGGCGCAAAGCGCGTTGTTGTTTCTGCTCCGGCTACGGATGTTGATGCGACAATCGTTTTCGGTGTGAATAACGATGCCCTCACACCTGACATGAAAATTATTTCAAACGCATCTTGCACAACGAACTGTCTAGCCCCTGTTGCCAGTGTTCTCGACGAAGCATTTGGCATTGAGCGCGGCTACATGGTCACAATCCATTCTTACACGGGCGATCAACGTACGGTGGACACCTTACATAAGGACCCACGCCGCGCACGTGCAGCAGCATTGAACATGATTCCAACGTCAACGGGCGCAGCTCGTGCGGTGGGTCTTGTACTGCCCCATTTGAAGGGCAAGCTGGACGGTACAGCTATCCGCGTTCCTACACCGAACGTATCGCTGGTATCGTTGGATTTCGTTCCGGCCAAAAAGCCAGCCTCTGTTGAGGAAGTGAACGAAGTTGTGCTTGCGGCTTCAGAGGGTAAGCTGAAGGGCATTCTGAACTACAATACAGCACCGCTGGTCAGCACGGACTTCAATCATTGCAAGGCGTCATCAACGTATGATGCAACGCAAACAGCCTTGATTGACGGTGGCGCACTGGTTCGTATCTGCGCATGGTACGATAACGAGTGGGGCTTCTCTAACCGTATGGCCGACACGGCAGTTCTGTTCGGGAGCCTCTGATCATGGCTTTCCGCACGCTGGATAGTCTGGAGGCACGCGGCAAACGCGTGCTTCTCCGGGCGGATCTGAATGTGCCGATGCATGACGGGGTCATCACCGACACGACGCGCTTAGAGCGCGTGGCTCCCACGATCCGCGAATTGTCTGAAAAGGGCGCGCGAGTTATCGTATTGAGCCATTTTGACCGGCCGAAAGGTAAGGTTGTTCCGGCAATGTCGCTGCGTCCTATCGCTGCGAAGCTCGGGGAAGTCTTAGATGCACCAGTGGCATTTGTCGCTGACTGCGTTGGGCCAGAAGTGGCAAGTGCCGTTGCCGAGTTGAAAGATGGCGGCATCTTGGTGCTGGAAAACACACGTTTCCACGCAGGTGAAGAAGCCAACGATGCTGAATTTGCAAAAGCACTCGCCGCTAACGGCGATGTCTTTGTAAACGACGCGTTTTCTGCGGCCCATCGTGCACATGCTTCGACTGAAGGGGTTGCTCACGCTCTCTCTTCATTCTCTGGGCGTTTGATGGAAGCTGAATTATCGGCTCTTTCGGCTGCTTTGGAAAACCCTGAGCGTCCGGTCGGTGCTGTGATCGGGGGATCAAAGATCTCCACGAAGCTGGATTTGATCGGGAACGTTTTGGCTAAGGTTGATGTTCTGTTCATCACCGGCGCCATGGCGAATACATTTTTGGCCGCAGAGGGTGTATCCGTTGGCAAGTCTCTGCAAGAGCAGGACATGCACGCAACTGCGCGCGAAATTTCGGCCAGAGCCAAAGACGCTGGTTGTGAAATCGTTTTGCCTGTGGACGCTGTAGTTGCGCGTGAGTTCAAGGCGGGGGCAGCATCAGAGGTATGTCCCGTAGATGCAGTTCCTGCAGATACGATGATTCTTGATGCTGGTCCACAAACGGTTGAACTGATTAAGCAACGTCTCGCAGGTTTGAAGACGCTTGTCTGGAACGGCCCGCTTGGGGCTTTCGAGATTGCGCCTTTCGATAAGGCGACTGTTGCAGTGGCCCAAGAAGCAGCACGTCTGACTGAGTTGGGGCAACTGCGCACTGTTGCTGGCGGCGGTGACACTGTCTCGGCTTTGCGCCATGCGGGTGCTGCTGACAAAATGAGCTATGTTTCAACGGCTGGTGGCGCGTTTCTCGAGTGGCTGGAGGGTAAAGTCCTTCCAGGTATCGAGGTTCTGCGCGTTACAGGGCAGGAACTTGGCTTGAGCTAAGCGAACTGTGCCGTGCGCCCAAGGGTGCGCGGCACTTTCCGTTTTGGTTAACTTTTCATTTCTGTCTGACACAAAGCCGTTAGAACGATTGCTTATTGGGCAGAAATCAGCGCATAGTTTGTTTATCGATACGAAATAACGGAATGTCCGCCCAGATGGTCCAGGTGCCTTTCAAGCGATTGCTTACAGCTATCGCAGGAGTAATGTTCGCGACACACGCGCATGCCCAGACCAAAGCGCAGGACCCATCTTTTCAAAAGCTTTATACAGACACAAAACTTGTTCAAGTACAGGCAGATACCCGTGTAGGGGCATCTCTAATGCGCAGTCTTCCCTCGGGTGTTCAAATTGCGGTGAAAGCAGCCCCGATGCCGAGTGGTTTTGCTCCGGCGCCCTTGCCGGATGATGATATGGCCGCACCTGTAGTGCAGAAGAATAATACGGACCCTTACCTCAAGCCAGAATTCTACCACAGGCGAATCGCCAACGCTAACGGCATGCAGGCTAATGCCCATGATGGCGAAAATCGTCGTGGCAAAGGAGATATCTCGGGCGGTTTGGCCTTGACGGTTCCTTTAACCCAGTAAGCTTTAGGTAGAAAAGTGAGCTCGTTGTGAGCTCACCTTTTTAGTTTTGAAGCCCGCTTTCTTTTCTTCTGCGTGCCACTTCGGAAGCCATAGCCTTCTGAAGTTTTTCCATGGCGCGTGCCTCGATCTGGCGAATACGCTCTCTAGATACGCCGTAGTGATGTGAGAGTGTTTCCAGAGTTTCTGGCTCTTCTTTCAAGCGACGTTCTGACAGGATGTGCCGTTCGCGCTCGTTAAGCGTCATCAACGCCTGGTCGAGCAGTGCTTTGCGGCCGTTAAACTCTTCCGTGTCAGCAAAGCTTTCTTCCTGGTTCTCGTGCTCGTCAACCAGCCAGTCTTGCCATTCGCCATCGCCGTCCAGTCGTAGGGGGGCATTAAGGCTATGATCTGGCGCAGCGAGACGTTGGTTCATAGATTGAACGTCTTGCTCGGGAACCCCAAGAGTTGTTGCAATATCGGTTACCTGCTCAGGGCGAAGATCACCGTCATCAATAGCCTGCATCTGCCCTTTGAGGCGGCGCAGGTTGAAGAAGAGCTTCTTTTGCGAGGCCGTGGTGCCCATTTTGACAAGGGACCAGCTGTGCAAAATGTACTCTTGCATTGCCGCGCGGATCCACCACATCGCATAGGTAGCAAGGCGGAAGCCACGGTCGGGGTCGAAACGACGCACAGCCTGCATCATACCGATGTTGCCCTCACTGATCAGCTCGCTTACGGGCAGACCATAACCACGGTAGCCCATTGCGATCTTGGCAACCAGGCGCAGGTGGGAAGTGACAAGGCGATGCGCTGCTTTTACGTCTTGCTTAGATTTCCAGCGGCGAGAAAGGTCCAATTCCTCTTGCGGTGTTAGCAAGGGGAACTTACGAATTTTCTGCAGATATTGGCTCAGATTGCTCTCTGGGCCAACTGAGATGACGGCGGGAGATGCCATGTACGATCACTCCTTTCGCCTGGGAGAACCCGAGGCCGAATGTCCGTTGCAGGTATAGTAAGCTACGAACGAGACGGCCTAAGGTTTCTTGGCCAGGTGACGCGGTCGGGATTTTTTGGTGTCCCCGCCTGCATCCTCTGAACGAGCGTTTGCAAGCGGTACGGTCCACTCCAGAGGTGCGTCACTCCATCTAGACTGATTGTCTTATGACAGGTGAAACCGAATAAGTCAAATGTTAAAAAAGGCTCACCCGATCAATGAGCGCTGCAAGTTATGAAAATCCTCGGGTAGAGGGGTCTCAAATTCGAGGTTTTTGCCGGATCTTGGGTGTATGAATCCAAGCCGAGCGGCGTGTAGCGCCTGACGCGGAAAGTCTAATGCGGCTTCACGTGCTTCTGTGGGGAGGCCACGGGCAGCAGCGGGTATACGCCGTAAATAGACGGGATCTCCAACGAGAGGGTGGCCGTCATGTGCTAAGTGCACGCGAATTTGGTGGGTGCGGCCGGTGGCGAGGCGGCACTCAACTAGAGAAACGGAATTGTGGTAGCTGCTCAAAAGTTTAAAGCGCGTGAGGGCGACCTTACCGTTGCTCGTAACGACAGCCATGCGCTTACGGTCGCGCTTATCCCGTCCTATCGAGCCGTCGAACTCGCCTGTTGCTGGCAAAATACCCCAAGCAAGTGCTTGATACGCTCTGTCAATGTCTCGGGCGGCGAAGGCTTCTGACAAAGCGTTGTGGGCAAGTGAGGTTTTGGCGATGACCATCACGCCAGAAGTATCTTTATCGAGGCGGTGAACAATTCCTGGCCGTTTTTCTCCGCCTATTCCTTCAAATCCTTCCCCGCAATGTCCGAGTAAAGCATTGACGAGGGTGCCGCGTTCGTTACCGGGCGCAGGGTGCGTCACTAGCCCCGCCTGTTTGTCGATCACAATAAGGTCCCGGTCTTCGTACAAAATTGTAAGCGGGATATTTTCGGGCTCGGGTCTTGCTGGGGTAGGGGTAGGAAAGGAAAGAACAAATACCTGACCATCGCGCAGGATTTCAGACGGATTATCGGCCTTGGCACCGTTCTTTTGAAGGTGTCCTTCTTCAATCAGGCTCTTGACCCGGGAACGGGAAATCGTGCCGATGGCTTCAGCAAGTGCACGATCGACTCTCTGCCCTGAGCAATGAGCGTCGACGATGAGTGTATAGGGTGTAAGAGGGTCAGACATGAATCAATATGTACCGAAACAAGAGCAAAACGGCGAGTCCGGGGTCTCAAAAACGTTAATGGCGTTTGTTATCGGCATGGGGGTGCTCATCGTTATAGGGGTTGTGGTTCTGGTGGGGGTCATAATTACCCGTATTGCTCATGGGCATAGCAGCGCGCAGCTTTCTTCTGAGTCCGCGACAAAATTGCCGAGCAAGGCCACCATTCCCCTTATGAGTAATGAACATGTCGGGCAGGTTACGCCATTGAGCGATGGCAGCTTGGCTATCACTGTTCAGGGGGACGCAGGAGGGCGTTTGATTGTTTGGGACCCGACAAACGCACGGGTTGTTTCTGAACTTATTTTCGCAAATGCGCGTTAGGCAAGGAGCGCACTAACTTTCTTTCGTCGTTAGGAGAATCGACGTCATCAGGCCCGGGAAATACTGGTCCAGCTCCTGTCGACGGAGGGAGTTATAGTGATGAAGGCCTTCCACGCGCGTGTGCAAGATTCCGCTATCTCTCAAGACATGAAAGTGGTGAGACATGCTGGATTTTGGGCGGTTGCGCAGCAGTTCGGCGCAGGTCGCCTCACCCTGCTCGTGGAGCTGGCGCACAACTGCCAAACGCATTGGGTCGGCCAACGCACGCAGCACGGTAAGAATATCTATGGTCGCAAGGGAGGGGTGATCTGGACAGGGCATGAGGCAAATATCCTTGCTTGCCTTCTTTTGGCAATGTTTTTAAGGTTCGATTCTTATCGAACTAAACCTACGCCAAAGGCAGGAGTTCAGTCATGTCATCTCTTTTCGACGCCATAAAACTGGGTAGCATTGACGCTAAAAACCGCGTCATCATGGCTCCGCTCACCCGTGCGCGCTCGCAGGTGGACGCTGTTCCAACGGCGATTATGGTAGAATATTACAGCCAGCGCGCTTCGGCAGGGCTTATTATCAGTGAGGCAACCGGGATTTCCCGTGAGGGGCTTGGCTGGCCCAATGCTCCAGGCATTTGGTCTGATGAACAAGTGGAAGCTTGGAAACTTGTTACAGCTGGTGTGCATCAGCATGGCGGAAAAATTGTCTGCCAGCTTTGGCATATGGGCCGGGCAGTACACTCTTCGGTAACTGGAGTGCAGCCTGTTTCGGCGTCTTCTACGGCCGCGCCGGGTGAGGCTCACACCTACGAAGGTAAAAAAACCTACGAAACTGCGCGCGCTTTGACGATTGAAGACATTGAACGCATCTTAAACGACTACGAGCAAACAACGCGCAACGCATTGGCTGCCGGGTTTGATGGTGTGCAGGTGCACGCAGCTAATGGTTACCTGATTGATCAATTTTTGCGGGATAGCACCAATCAGCGAGATGACGAGTATGGTGGCACACCAGAGAACCGTATTCGCCTTTTAAAACAGGTTGTTGAGCGTGTTATTTCTATTGCTGGTGCTGACCGTGTTTCCGTTCGCATGTCCCCAAATGGTGACTCTCAAGGATGCATAGATTCTAATCCGGAAGCGGTGTTCGTGCCGGCTGCGGAGGCTTTGGATCAACTGGGAGTTTCTTGGTTGGAATTGCGTGAACCGGGTGTAAATGGCACGTTTGGTAAGACGGACCAGCCAAAGCTTTCCCCTGTTATTCGCAAGGCTTTCAGAGGGCCACTGGTGCTGAATCAAGACTACACGCGCGAAGAAGCTCTTGCCGAAGTAGAGACTGGGGTGGCTGATGCTATTTCGTTTGGCAGAAAGTTTATTGGCAACCCTGATTTAGTCGAGCGTCTCGAGCGCGACCTGCCCTTGGCTAAAGATAACATGGCGACATGGTATCGGCCTGGCGCTGAAGGTTATACGGACTATCCTGCCGCAGGGTAATTTAGCCTGCCTATAATAAAGTGTAGCGCAGTATAAAACTGTTTGGGGCGCAGAGAATGCACTCTGCGCCCCAAACGTATAATATTAGAGATTTAGCGCGCCAACTCGTACAAAGCGACAGCGGCAGCGTTGGAGACGTTTAAGCTCTCCATATTCCCCGGCATGTAGACGCTAGCAATCTCATCGCAGGTTTCACGCGTCAGGCGGCGCAAGCCGGCGCCCTCTGCGCCGAGGACTAATGCGACGCGTCGGCCTGAAAAGGCATTGCCATCCAAGCGAATGCCTCCGGCATCAAGGCCGACAATCCACAAACCTTCGCGTTGCAAAGAAGCGAGGGCGCGGGCGAGGTTTACCTCCCGCAGTAAGGGGACAGTGTCTAAAGCGCCCGAGGCAGCCTTTGCCATTGAGCCGCTTTCTTGTGGGGTGTTCCGATCCTGAACCAAAACTGCGCAAGCACCGAAAGCTGCTGCTGATCTTAGGATTGCACCTATATTACGTGGGTCGGTGACCTGATCTAATACTAAGACAGGGCCGGGCTTTTCCAGTGCATCCAGAAAATGTGGCGGTGTCAAAGGTTCCACCCGTAAGCATACGCCTTGGTGAACGGCGTCCCGGTCAGACAAACGGTCGAGGCGTTCACGGTCTACAACCTGAGGAGTTACGCGCGCATGCTGAAACTGAGCGGACGCCTCTTGAGTAGCGAGGAACTCATGAATTACGCGCTCAGGGTTGTTCAGTGCTGCTTCAACGGCATGGTGTCCATAAATCCAGTAGCCGGGTTGGTTACGGTTTGGGCGCGCCGTGCGGGAGGAGGGGGAAGCGTCAATTTCCTTGGGGAGGGAAATACGCTTTGGGGAGGGGGAGGAAGTGCGTCTAGCCATAAAATTTATATAATCGAAAAAAAGCGTTTGACATACCCAGAGATGTGACCTATCTATCCGCCTGTCCCGGAGAGGTGCCCGAGTGGCTAAAGGGGGCGGACTGTAAATCCGCTGGCGTACGCCTACGTTGGTTCGAATCCAACTCTCTCCACCAGGACGCTTTCTTTAAAAATTAGAAAAGAGTAAGTATTCGTTCTTCCGCAGGGAAGTAATGAATATATCTCTTTTTTGTGCTTTTTGCGCAAATATAAATTTTTTTATACGTTCTCTGAGTTCACAATTTTGTGCTCTATATAGTACTAGTTCAGGACTAAATCAGGCGTTAAAAAGGCGTTTAAATCATTTAAATGCGTCGCTATGGGGGAAATTGCTGGAAATGCAGCAATATATAAGCAAAAAAACGAGTATTTTCAGCTTTTTGTGCGTCTTGAGCGTTATACCATCTGGTGAAAAGGCCTTTTCCCAAGAAGCGAAAGCGCCTGTTAAAGAAGAAGTAAAAAGCAATATTGTATTTACGCCGGTTCTTCGTCGTGTGTCTCCGGTTTCATACAGTAGAGGTACTCCTAAAGTTTCAGACACTACAGAAGATCATTTTCTTCCAGCTAGTATGCATGACTGGCTTACTCAAAGCACGATGACAGGCAACTGGGCTGGCCTAAGAACACGTCTCGCACGACACGGCATCATAATCAACGGGCACTATCTTCAAGATTCCGTTGGTAACCCTCGTGGTGGTCGTTCAAAGAATGTTCGTTATGCGGATGAGTTTGGCGTTGCGATCGATGCCGATATCAAAAAACTCACAGGCTACAGCGTAGGCTTCATCCATTTTGCTGTTACGTCCCGCCAAGGCTTGGGTATTACGTCCAAACTGCCTGTTATGAACAGCCCACAGGAAATTTTCGGTGCGGGTGAAACGGTACGTTTGACACGTCTTTCTTGGGAAATGCCTTGGAATAATTACGTTTCGACTGAAGTTGGTAATATCAACAGTGAAAATGATTTTGAACAATCATCTATTTACTGGGGCGGAAACCTGTATTGCCAATTTGAATCGAATGCGATTTGCGGTATGCCGCAATCAATCGCGATGAACTCAGGTTATGGCTACTATCCTACGTCTCATCCGGGCGCGTGGATTAAATTTTATCCCGCTGGGAACAAGGAATATTTGATTTCTTTCGGTGCGTATTCCGTCGATCCGACAATATCTAACACCCATAACGCTTGGAAGATGAACCTTCATGGTGCAACGGGTACTTTTGTACCGTTCCAGTTGGGTTGGCACCGAGGCGGAGACAACGACTTTACGGGGCCGCTCCAAACGAATATTAAAATTGGTGGTTATTGGGACTCATCTCAAGTTAAAGATGTTTATTCTCAACTCTCTAGCTTCGAGATTGATCCGAAATATCTGCAATCAGCACCAGTTTCGAAGGTTCGTGGCCGTTTTGGTGGCTGGGTACAGGCTGACCGGATGATTGAGCGTGATGCCAATGATGCGCAGCGCAGCACGGCTCTTTTTGGTTCTTTCACCTGGGGTGATCCGCGCACGTCTGTTGTTCCATATTATGTGACGTTTGGTGTTGTTCGGAAGGGCACGTTCGCAAGCCGTCCTAATGATACTCTGAGTTTGGGTATGAAGTCTGGTTGGGTAAACGCGAAGCTCACTAACTGGGCGCGACAGATGCAAAAGAACGGTGCAGACCTTCTGCGTCCTTCAGGTGAGCAATCTGTAGAATTCAACTATGGTTGGCGCCCAATGCCTTGGCTGCTGATGCGGCCTGGTATTCAGTATTATTGGAGCCCCGGCGGGACTAATCGCTACAAAAACCCTATCATTTTAGGGCTCGAAACCGGCATTACGTTCTAATAAAAAGCCGCCCTACGGGGCGGTTTTTTTATTTTTGTAGTGTGCTAGCTTCGATCGGAAATGGTCGCAAATCGGCGGGTAGATAGAGTGGATGCTCTGGGCGACCAGATTTGCTCAAACGTAAAACATTTAGCGTGATGCCGTTTTGTTCTAGCAAAAGAGCGACTTCCGTTCCTCTGGCCTTCAATTGCCGTATCTGGGGGGACCCGTAAGCTAAAATTACGAGATCTGCCTCTCGCGCAAGTTCCACTATGCTGGAATCGTTCTCAGGGCCGATAGGGTCTTCGACTTCGATAAGACGTTTTTGGTCAGTGCAACGGTAAGCGAAGCTATTGGCCACAAGAATGGACCCATAGCCCCATTGACGAGCGTATCGCTGACATTTGGCGACGGTACGATCATCGCCAAACTCAGTTGCAACGGACGGATTCATCATCAGCCACATTAATTTTGGGGCATTTTCTTGCCACACGCGCTTGAGGCTGTAGCGGTAGCAATCGTTTTTTCCGCCATAAACGGCGGTACTTTTAATGTCGTCAGCGAGTTTTAAAGGCTTCGCTGTTCCGACATTATGGTACGCGCCGAAGAGGTCTTTCATAAATTAATGCTGTTTTTGTAAAGCTTTGACGGCCGCCAGTGTGCGCTCAACATGTTCATCGGGGGACATTGATGCGTAGGTGAGAACGACATGTCCGTCCTGTGCGATGACGTAAGAGGTGCGGCTTGCCATGTGCAGCAATGGCATTTTTGCTTTGTAGCTGTCAGTAATCTTGCCGTCAGGGTCTGCGATAACGCCGAAGGCTGAACGGCATTCGCTGACCGAAAACTTGTTCAGTTTTGCGATTGGATCCATCGAAATTCCGTAGACTGTCGCTCCAGCGGCTTTGAAGTCAGGGACAGCATCAGCGAAATCATGGGCTTCGATCGTGCAGCCTTTCGTGAATGCTGCTGGGTAAAAGTAAAGAACGACCGGTCCTTTTTGAAGGGCTTCTTTCAGGTGGAAAGGAAACTCGTGCCCGCCCATGCTTGCGGGAGCTGAAAAGTCTGGTGCAGGGGAGTTGGCATCAAGTGCTGCGTGAGCAGTTTGTGGAGCAAAGAGACTTGCGCCAAGCATAACAGCGCCGAGGGTAAGAGCGCATTTTAAAGAGGTGTTGGAAATTTTTTTCATGACAGTCAATCCTAGGAAAAGTGCGAATAACGTCAAACAAATGCCTTACTGCGGCATATTAGAAGGTTTCAGGCGGTACGACAACGCAGGCTGAGTGGCTTTGTAGGCGTTGGCACGCGGCTTCTGCTGCTTCGTGCGAAAGTCCTGTTATGCGGGCTCTATAGAGTGCTCCGCGGGCAGTATGCGTTGGTGAAACCTGAACATTCGCGTAAGAGGCGGCGCTGAGAGAGGAAGATTTTTTAGCGTTATTGGCTGCTGTATGTGCTTGGGCTGGAGAGCCGTAAGCGCCAACTTGGATTGCCCATAGTCCCCGCGCCGGGGCTGGGCTCGCTGGAGCAGGGTTAGCTGCGTGCGGTATTGGAGCAAGTTTGTAATGAATGCCTGAAGCCGGAACCTCTGCAACAATCGATTGAGCTTTAAGGCGGTGGCCGACGGGTAACATTTGGGCAGTTACGCGGTTATCGCTAATGCTGTTATCGTCTGTTTGCTGTGGGGGAGGGGCGTTGACGTGGGGCGCTGTTGGCGTCGGCTGCGGTGCCGCGTGAATACCGCGCGCTGCCCAAGCTGCTCTGACGTCAGACGGAGTATTTGCTGGTGCTGCCGTAGGGACGACGGCCGTTTGAGCAGGTTGGGCGTCATTTTGTGCTGTCTGTTCGCGTTGGGCCCATGCTGCGCTTACGCTTTGGTTTCCACCGCCGGATGGTGTTGTTGCGGGTGCGTCGTCTGAGTTGTCGTCATCGGCGGCGGAGGAGCGAGTATTCGGGTCGTGCTGGGAGACCAAGAGATCAGCCGCTGACCGGTTGTGAGGCCAATAGCCAGCGATTTTTGGCCCGATCGACGCGACGTAGCGTCGTGTTTCGCGTGGCAATGCCCGCCCGCGCCTCAAGTAGCTGTCGAGGCTGCCGGGGCCATCATTATATGCGGCAAGAAACCCCGGTGAGCCATAAATGTCGTACATTTGGCGGATGTAAGCTGTGCCCGCTAAAATGTTGTCGTGAGGGTCATAGGGGTCATCGTTCAGGCTGTATTGGTAACGCAAGTCGTCGTAGGTGGGCGGCATGAGCTGCATCAGTCCCATGGCGCCGGGAACGGAGGTGGTGAAGTGGCCGCTAGAATCGAAAAGACGCCCTCCGGACTCGCGCTCAATTACTGCGCGTATCCAGCGTTCGGGCACGTCGAAGCGGTCTGACGCCTCGTGGATATAGGGCCCCCAAGGGTCACTCGGTGGCCCTGGAGGTGCATAATAAGACTTTGCGTGTGCTTGATAGTGCTCGGCTTCCTGTATGACAGGTAATGGTGTGCCGGAAGGAGAAACGTCCGCTTGGTCCGCGCAGGCTGCAAGTAGGCCTATGGCCCCAAAAGCCACGCCATAGCGAATGACGCTGAATTTTTGGCTTTTAAGACGGTCGGTGTGGGTGGGGCTGGGCATGGGCAGCGGGACACCTAGCGGTTGGTTGGTCAAAGTCGTTCTATCCGTTAGAATATGAATGCGGCAAAACTGAGAAACAAGGTGTAAATCTTCGTTCGGATTGTATGTAGTGCGCACCGAAGGGGCCAGAGTTTCGAGCTGCTTGTGGCAATTTCTTAAAAATATTCTCAAGCTTGCTGTCTAAAAGCTAATTGTTTAGTGGAGCAATATGACGCTTGCTCCTGATGAGACCTCAATCGACCGATTATCGGACATCACTGCTGAGAGCAGGTCCTCCCAACTCCTCCACGTTTTGCGTGACGATGTAGTGGAGACGGGGCGTTTGTTAAAATTGGGCTTGGCGCTTGGTTGGTTGGACGTCAAGTTGCGCTACAGGGGGTCTGTTCTCGGGCCTTTTTGGCTAACCGTAGTTTCGGCAATTATGGTGGCCTCAATGGGAGGGCTGTATAGCAGGCTCTTTCATATGAACCTCGCTACGTATTTGCCATTCTTGGCCGTATCTTTGATGCTCTGGCAAACCGGGGTTGCGACAGTGGTGCAAGATGCTTGCGGCTGCTTGATTGAGGCGGATGCGATGATAAGGGCGAACCGCTTGCCCTTGCCACTTTTCGCCGTGCGGGTTGTCGTTCGCAATATGATAATTTTTGCACACAATATTGTGGTCCCGATAGGTGTGTGTGCGATTTTCAAAATATGGCCCGGAGTTGTGCTTTTATGGACATTGCCGGCAGCTATGTTGTGGATATTTAATGGGTTGGCCTTATGTTTAGCCTTGGGTTGTTTATGCGCAAGGTTCAGGGATATTCCGCCGATTGTTGGCGCGCTTATGCAGGTTGTTTTTTACGTTACGCCCATCATATGGGCGCCCAGCCAGCTTCATGGCTATGCACGTTTTCTGTTGCTGAATCCATTTTACGCTATGATTGAAATCTTCAGGCAGCCTTTGCTCGGAAATATGCCCGACAAGGCGCTATGGTTCATTGCGCTTGGGACCAGTGTAGCATTATGGGCAGTAGCGGCGTTAATTTACGGTAAGGCGCGAAATCGCGTTGTTTTTTGGATGTAAATAGGGGTCCTTGGTGACACACATACACTTACGTGACGTGTCTTTGACGTTCCCGGTTTTGCATGGCGCGTCTAGATCTCTTAAAAAAACAGTTTTCTCACGTGCCAAGAGCTCTGTTCAAAAAATACGCCAAGGCAAAGTGGGCGGAACAATGTCCTTGGATGAGGCTGGCAGCGGCTGCCTGCTCGTGCAGGCGCTTTCAGGGTTCAATATCTCTATCAACTCGGGGGATCGTGTCGGGCTTATCGGGCATAACGGTGCAGGCAAGACAACCTTGCTTCGTGTGTTGGCTGGTATTTACGAAGCGAGTGCTGGGCGGGTTGATGTTGAGGGAAAGCGCCATGCTTTAATTGACCCTCAAGCCGGAATGAACCCCGAACTGACAGGGCGCGAGAATTTCAGACTTTTTGCTTTGAGGTTGGGCCTTAAGAAATCTGAAGTCCAAGCAATGGAAAAAGACGTAGAAGAGTTTTCAGATTTAGGCCTGTTTTTTGATCTTCCACTTCGTCTTTACTCCTCAGGTATGGGGGTGCGTTTGGGGTTTGCGTTGGCAACTTTGCCGCGTCCCAATATTCTGCTGATGGATGAGTGGTTCATGGCGGGAGATCAGCGCTTTCAAAACAAAGCTGAGCAACGCTTGTCTTCTATGGTTTCGTCAGCGGAGATTGTTGTGGTTGCTTCGCACTCATTGAGTGTCTTGCGGACATGGTGCAACCGCATTGTTTGGATGGAGGGCGGCTGCATCAAAATGGATGGGCCTGCTGAGGATATTTTGGAAGCCTACGAGGAATTTTTAAAGAAAGCTCAATGAGCCTTTTGCAGCCACGGTGCCTCTGCGCTATGCACAGCGTTTAGTGTTTGAAGGAGAAATAAATTATGGCTTATGCTTCAGTTGATGCAGCGCGTGTTGCCAAGGCCGCTCAGTCTGCTTTGAAGGCGCTGTCCCAGACAGAAGAGAAATCAGAAGCGCATCAACGCAAAACGCTCATGATTGAGCGCATTGGTGCCCTAGCTGTTGCTGCGTCTGAAACAGAGGGCAGCAATGCTGTTACGCTGACGTCAGAAGAATTTTGGATGATTTCCAAAAACTGGTGAAATCATCCTTTATAGGATGCTATTTCAACCAGATTGCCGTCTGGGTCGTGGCAATAAACAGATGTGAGTGGGCCGAGCGCACCAATACGTGAGGTTGGCCCCTCAACGACCCGGACGCCACATTTTTCAAGATGTTGAATGATGTGAGCGCTTTCAATCGCGGTAGTGAAGCACAGATCCGATGTACCCGGCTGTGCTCCTTCCGCTGTTTGCCAACCTTCAGAGCTTTCTGGGCGTAAATTAATTTTTTGCCCACCAAAATTGAGGCTCACTCTGTTGTTGCGGCCGTATTCCTCGATATCCATTCCAAGTACACGCTGATACCAAGAGGCTGAAACGTCACGATCGCGGACGGTTAAGACGATATGATCTAAGCGGTCTACGGTAAAGCGCATGAGGAATAAGCCCACAAATTACAGGTCGGGAAACTCTTCGTTCAAAAAGCGACGTTAGTTGGGTGGGCGCTTGCGAAAAGCGGCCAAGCTGACAACTTCTGCGTCGCCGGGGGGTGTTTCTTGAACGCTTTCTTCTGTCGCTTTGTTCTCGTCTTCTACTTCCGCGTCCTGCGGTGCAGGTTCGGAGAAGCGGAAAGCTACATGCATATGCGGGTCAGCGAAGGCTACGACCGCTGATGTCGGAATGAGTAACGGGCTTGGAACGCCCCCGAAAGATAGGGTGACGTTAATTTGGGTCCGATCTTGGTTCACGCTCAGATTGGCAAACTGATGCTGCAGTACAATCGTCATTTCGTGCGGGTACTGTGCAAGCAGCCGGCTGGGGATGTTAACGCCCGGGGCATTTGTTCTGAATGTTAGGTAAAAGTGGTGCTCGCCGGGCAGGCCGTGCTCTGATACGTGAGAGAGCGCGCTGCACATGACGTGCTTGTAAGCTTCTTCAAGCCATAAATCGTAAGGGAGCAAGCTCTCGGGTAGATCTGTGTCGAAGCCGTCGTTGTGATCGTCACTCATGAGCGCAAAACCATGAAAGTTTTCAGATAAAGGTCTTCCAAAGGTCTGCGCTAGGTACGCGCAGTTGGCAAGATGTTTATATTAATTTGTAAGTGAAAGTGGGAGGACTTCTGTTGCCCGGTGCCCTCCCGAACCGCGCTTATCGCTTATGCAGCGACAGCGAGCACCTCTGAGTTATCGTTGGCACTTGTAAGTTTAGCCCGATGACGGCGGTACAATGCCGGGCAAAAAGTAAGTCTTTACCATGCGCGTCGAGCCTGTTTCGTCCCCACAAAACACCAATGCTTGACCGGTGTATTATTTGGTGGAGACGCCGGGCACTGCCCCCGGGTCCACAACACTTATTTCACTTACCGTTTATCACCATAGCCAGGTAAACCTGAGCAAGATTTAGATAGTACCTCCATAAAAATTTTGCAAGCGCCATGACAAGAATGGGTGTTTTTTCTCACCAGCTTTGGTGTTAGATTGGGGTATGGCACTGACATCTGAACAACAAGCCGAGATCGCTTCCTTGCGTCTCGAACCAACGCTCACTTCCCGGCCGACTGTCCCGGCGATGGAAGAGATCCTCGCTCGACCGATTGAGGTTCTGGACCATGGCTTTTTGCGGGTCGTGGATTATATGGGGGACGACAGTGCTGTAGTGCAGGCAGCGCGAGTGTCGTATGGCCGCGGCACACGAAAAACATCCGAAGATGCAGGGCTTATCCGCTATCTGATGCGGCATCGCCACTCTACGCCGTTTGAAATGTGCGAGATTAAGTTCCATGTAAAATTGCCCGTGTTTGTCGCGCGGCAATGGATCCGCCACCGTATGGCTAGCGTGAACGAGTATTCTGCTCGTTACTCAATTTTGGATCGTGAATTTTATCTACCCGACTTGGCGCAAGTGTCTGCTCAAAGTTCGAGCAATCGTCAGGGGCGCAGTGAGGCACTTGATGCCGATAAGGCGCATCGGGTTCTTAACCTTCTCCGCGATGACGCAAACCGTTGTTACGAGCACTACGAAGAGCTGCTGGATGAAGAGCGTTACGGTCTTGCGCGTGAACTGGCGCGCATGAACCTTACGTTAAACACTTACACGCAGTGGTACTGGAAAATAGACCTGCATAACTTTATGCATTTTCTTGCTTTGCGTGCAGACCCTCATGCGCAGTACGAAATTCGCGTTTATGCTGAGAAGATGCTGGAGATTTTGCGGGCGTGGGTTCCGCAGACTGCGGTTGCCTTTGAAGAATATCGCTTGGGCGCATTCACGTTCTCTGCGGGCATGTTGCGCGTTTTGCAGCGGCAACTGTCTGGGGAGGTCGTAGCCCAAGAGAATTCAGGCCTTACTAAGCGGGAGTGGTCCGAAATGCAGGCGGCTCTGCAAGGGGCTTAAGCCTTGAACGATCTTGAATTTCTCCTCTCTGCTCCGCAGGAGGAGGAACAAAAACCTGAGCCCGTCAGTTTCATCTCTCGCCGACTGTGGGTGCTTATCATAATAGATATTGTGTTGGTTTTTGCGGCGGTATTAATACATTTCCTGTGGCCTGTTTCCCATTGAACTGGCGCGGTGTTTTCTTCAATGTGAGGAACACCGCAAAGTTAGGGACATCTTATGGGCCTCGAGTTTCACGACTACCACGATGGTTCGGTCGTTTTGCAAGCCGCTGTAGCGCGGCCTAAAACCTCAAATGCTCCAATTGTTCTTGTTGCTCATCAATGGGCAGGGCGCAGCGAAGTCGAGCACGCAATTATTAACCGTTTAGCTGAAGCTGGTTATGTCGGTGTTGCGTTGGATTTGTTTGGAAAAGACAAGGTTGGCGATCTTCATGGGGACAATACGCATCTTATCAAACCGTGGGTTGAGGATCGTTCAGCGTTGGTGCAGCGCTTTCTATCTGGTTTGAAATTCGCGCGAAGCTTGCTGGGCGTCAATGCAGAAGAGGTTGTGGCCCTGGGGTATTGCTTTGGGGGGATGAGTGTATTGGATGTCGCGCGCTCAAGGCTTGGAGGGCTGCGTGGCGTGGTGAGTTTGCATGGCTTGCTTCACGCAGAACCCACGCTGGCTGACGGTGATATAGAGACCAAGGTCATGGTGTATCACGGTTGGAGCGACCCTATGGTTCCGCCTGAGCAGGTTGTGTCTTTTGCGGGCGAAATGACGCATAGGCAGGCGGATTGGCAATTTCACGCATTTGGGCATGTCGGTCACGCTTTTACGAACCCATCAGCGGATAAAAAAGAAGCTGGATTGTACTATGACAAGGCGGCTGACCAGAGATCGTGGCAAGGGATTCTGAGCTTTCTAAGTGAAGTGTTTGATTAATGTAAATTTTGTGGTTAACAATAAACCAGCCCTTTTTGTCGTTAGGGCTGGTTAGATTGGAATAGCATTTTAACGCTATTTTAAAGGGAATAATGTTTATTTAACGTTTTGTTGTTTTGAGGAGTGCTCTTGTTGAAAAAGGAAATGATTCAGAGTGGTGCTTTTCATTTAAGAAAAATTAGAAAGCTAACATTATGATTTCGGCTGGACGTGCAATTGCACCCCGCGAGGCGGACGCATCTGTTCTGCGTATAAAGCTCGTTGGGCGAATAGAGGCGAACACGGTTACGGGGCAAAGTGTGCTACCGATTGGTAGCAAAACAAGGGCGCTTTTAGCAGTTTTGGCGTTGGCGGACCGTAAGCCAGTTCTCCGTTCGCATCTCGCCGAGTTGCTGTGGAGTAAAAGACCAGAGGAGATGGCCCGCGCCTCTTTGCGCCAAGAAATACACCGTCTCCAAGAAGCACTGCGTCCTGTAGGGGCAAGTGTTGTTGACGTTCAGCGAAGCTCTTTGACGCTGAAGCCTGTTTTGAGTTCAGTTGACGTTGAACGCTTAAAAGCTGGTGGATTGGCCGCTGCGGGGCAGTATACGGAAACCGCAGAAAAGCTTTTACCGGAACTGGATGGTATAGATCCTGCTTTGGATGAGTGGTTGGTAGCGCAGCGTCATCAACTAAACAAATTTATTATAGCGCAATATGAAGCGGCTTTACTTGAGGCGCGAGATTTCGAGAGTATTGAGCGGGCATCTATTGATCTTATTGGTGTTGATGCGCTTAACGAACTTGCATGGAGTGCTCGGATCGAGGCTGCTCTACGGCAAGGTAATGCAGCTCATGCGCGTTCACTGGCGATCCAGTTCAAAAGATTTCTTTCGGAAAATTCAGCCGACGTAAAAATCGAGCAGAAAACTCAAAACCTGCTTGAACGGGTGTTACTGCATGAAGGCGGATCGTCTTTGTCGTCTGCTCATGGGGGAGTGGTTCCGGTGCGGCAGTACAGGGCGGGGGCGGGGTTTCTTCCAATATTCCCGGGTCTAATTCGTCGGACTGGTCGGTGAGTGAGGGGGGGAACAACGCGAGCGTCTATTTGCGTAGGGACCCCATGCTGACAGCGCTTCCGCAAATGCAAGGTTTGCCTGAGGTAACGCGACGTATTTCAGTCCATATATTGGAGCCTGCTTTTTTAAATAAAGGCGCGTGGGATCACTACCCGGCAGGTGATGATTTCCATGAGTGCTTGGAAATGTTCTTTCTCAAAGCGGGTCTTTTCCAGATCGTGCCGCTTCACGGAAGTACTGAAAATGACGGCGCTGCGTTCTTGGAAGCCTGTAAAAAAGCAGACATCGATTATGTTGTTCGGAGCGTGTTGCGTACTAGTTTTCGAGGACAGACCCCTAAAGTAGTAATTCGTCTACTGGATGTTCGTGCAGGAGGCGGGGTGTGCTGGGGTGGTTTCGCCGAAATTCCTGAACTTTCAGACAAAAGTATCGAGTGTGTCTTGGGCGATCTATTTTCGGATGTCCACTGGTCCATAATTTCTGCGGAATTAGATCGCGTTTCTGCGCGGAAAGATGAAGAGCTTTCGACTATAGGGAAGTCTCTTCGAGGGTTACGCAGCGCTCTGAATTCGTCATCACGATCCTTCTCTCATTCGCTTTCTCTTATCGGGCACGAAGCTGGCGATGCTTATACGGCTATTGCGATGACGCTGACGGCTTTGATGCGCCTGCACAGTGATTTCTCTGTTCCTGCCTCGGAGATTGCTCGTTGGGGCATCGAAGGTGCGCGCAAGGCAATGGGTTTTCAGTCTGAATACCCCAAAATGGCGCTCTTATGGGTTATGTTAAACATGGCTGACTCTGATGTGGGGCTACTGCCAGTATCTCATCAGGGCCGACTGAAAGCCGTTCTTCCGGCTGGCGATGCGCATTTGCCGCAGCGTGAGCGCTCGCTTTACGCGCTTTTAAGCGCCCTTTTGAAAGGGGACATTTCTCAGTCTGCGGCTATGGCGCGTCAATTGTTCGAAGCTATGCAAGGCTCTCCCATGCGAGCTTTCTATGAGATGTTTTTTACAATGACCGTCGTGGTGGGGTCTGAGAAAGACCAGGCTTTAGAACATGCAAACAAAATGATCAGTTTGTATCCGCGGCATCCAATGAGCGCTGTGGCTTTTCTTTTGGCTGCGGTACGTGCCGAACTGGGAAGCGTCGAGGTTGAGCACGCCGCCAAACATGTGCGCAGATTGCTTCCAGACTTGTCCGTAACAGAAGTTATCGCCCGTTGCGTTTATTTACCGAAATCGGGTCTTGATATCGTGCGAAAGAGTTTGTTGGAGGCTGATTTCCACTGAATCGTGGCTTTCAGAGGTTCTGATGCTTGGCCTAAGCGTGTGGGCGCGATAAGAAAGCACATTCGCATTGCTGCGGGCAGGGGTCGCCGCCCTGTCCTTTTGCCCATGAGTGGCCTTGGCGTGGCCTGCAGGACTATTAAGATGCCTCGCGACAATATGATTGCCCGGTACCCAATGTCACCCGCTGCCGTCCGTGCGAAAATGGTTGGACGTACCCAAGTGCTGCTTTCGGTAGCGCTAAAGGGCACTGCGCTGCTTTCTCTAGGGATTTTGTCTGCATGTGGTAGCAGCCGCGATCCCAGCAGCCTGGCAACTCCGCATAATCACTTGCTTGGGGTTGATCGCGGTGCTGAAGGTGGCGCTGATGACCTCAAGGGAGGCGTCAATGCTTACCTCTGGCGTGGTGCAATTGATACTTTGTCCTTCATGCCGCTTTCTTCTGCTGACGCAGTAGGCGGGGTGATCTTGACCGACTGGTACCAGCCTCCAGCCAGCCAAAATGAGCGCTTCAAAATCGCGGCTTACGTGTTGGACCGTCGCTTGCGCTCAGATGCATTGCGTGTGGCTGTTTTCCGCCAGACTTTACAAAACGGGTCTTGGCAAGACACGCCGGTATCCGCAACGACGACTTCTGATATTACAACGCGTATTTTGACGCGAGCTCGCCAACTCCGTGCTGAAAATGGCGAACGGGACAACTGAAACGAACATGAACGACGTATCAAACGCTTTTAATTTTCACGCACGCGAGCCTTTTTGGCAGGCAGAATGGGACAAGCGCAAAGCTTTCTCTGTGCCTGATGTACCCGAAGAGGGACGGCCTAAATACTACGTACTTGAAATGTTCCCCTATCCATCGGGGCAACTGCACGTTGGGCATGTGCGCAACTATACTTTGGGTGATGTTGTAGCGCGCTACAAGCGTGCTCAAGGTTATTCAGTTATGCATCCCATGGGCTGGGATGCCTTTGGTTTGCCAGCAGAAAACGCTGCGCGTGAGCGCGGCGTGCATCCGGGTCAATGGACCATGGATAATATTGCTGCGATGCGTGAGACATTACAGCGTTTGGGATTCTCGCTCGACTGGGATCGTGAAATTGCGACGTGCCAGCCGGAATATTACGGGCATCAGCAAAAGCTCTTTTTGGACATGCTGGCAGGTGGGCTTGTCGAGCGGCGGGATTCTCAGGTCAACTGGGACCCAGTGGATGAAACTGTTCTGGCAAATGAACAGGTGGTTGATGGGCGTGGTTGGCGTTCAGGAGCACTGATCACAAAGAAAACACTGTCCCAGTGGTTCCTGAAAATCACGGATTTCGCGCAGCCACTTCTTGATTCCTTAGGTGACTTAGAGCGCTGGCCTGAGCGTGTACGGATCATGCAGGAGCGTTGGATTGGGCGTTCAGAGGGTGCACGGGTAACGTTTGCGCTGAACAATCCGCCCGCCGATTTTGGTCCTGACCTTGCTGGCGTTGACGTGTTTACGACGCGTCCCGATACGTTGTTTGGTTTGAGTTTTATTGGGCTTTCCCCGGACCACCCTTTAGCTGCGAAAATTGCTGAGACTAACCCTCAGGCCAAAGCATTTATTGAAGAATGCCAGCGCGCAGGTACGTCCGAAGAGGTTATTGAAGCGGCGGAAAAAGTAGGCTTTGATACCGGGCTAGAGGTCGTTAATCCATTCAATCCAGAGCAAAAAGCACCCGTTTGGATCGCTAATTTTGTACTTATGGGGTATGGCACGGGAGCGGTTTTTGCGTGCCCTTGTGGAGACCAGCGTGATCTGGACTTTGCGCGCAAGTATGGCTTGCCGGTACCGCAAGTTCTGTTACCTGAAGGCGAAGACGCTAGTACTTTTGAGGTCGGTGCAAAAGCTGTTGCAGGCGATGCGCGGTTGTTCAATTCCGGCTTTTTGAATGGTCTCAGCGTCGAAGAGGGTAAGCAAAAAGCACTGGAGCATCTTGAAGCTCTGGGAATTGGCCGCCGCGTTGTGAACTGGCGCCTTCGTGATTGGGGTATCTCAAGGCAGCGTTATTGGGGCTGTCCTATCCCGGTCATACACTGCTCCTCTTGCGGGACAGTGCCTGTGCCGGACGATCAGTTGCCAGTCGTATTGCCGGAAGATGTAGCGTTTGACCGGCCGGGTAATCCGCTCGACCATCACCCGACTTGGAAGCATGTGGACTGCCCAAAATGCGGTAGTGCCGCCACGCGCGAAACGGATACTTTCGATACGTTTGTTGATAGCTCGTGGTATTTTGCCCGCTTTACGAGCCCCCATGCTGGCGTCCCAACGGTGCAGGAGGCAGCAAATGCCTGGCTGCCGGTGGATCAGTATATCGGCGGGATCGAGCACGCGATTTTACATCTTCTCTATGCACGCTTTTTCACACGCGCGATGGAAAAGACGGGTCATGTAGGTGTGAGTGAGCCATTCACGGGTCTGTTCACGCAGGGAATGGTGACGCATGAAAGTTACCGTGATTCGTCTGGGTGGTTGTATCCAGAGGAAGTAGAGCGCCGTGGCGAGCAGGTTGTCCGGAAAGATACGGGTACAGCGGTGGACGTTGGGCGTTCTGAAAAGATGTCCAAATCCAAGCGTAACACAGTGTCTCCGCTGGAAATTATCGAGCGTTTTGGCGCAGATACAGCACGCTGGTTTGTTCTCTCTGATAGCCCGCCAGAAAGGGATATGGAGTGGACGGCTTCGGGCGTAGCTGCTGCTGCCCGTTTCGGGCAAAGACTCTATCGTTTGATTGCAAGCGTTGCTGAGCAGGACGCACGTGACGCTGCCTATCCAGAGAATGCTCTTTCGCCTCTTGCGGATGATCTGCGGCGCGCGTCACATCGAGCAATTCAAGCTGTTACGGAAGCTCTAGAGGCTTTCACACCGAACGTGGCTGTCGCACGTCTGCATGAGTTAACGTCTGCTCTGGCGGATGTAATGACTAAGCAAGGTGAGGGCTTACCCGCGGCTCGCCGCGAAGCAGCAGGGATACTGTGCCTGCTAACCGCGCCAATGATGCCGCACCTTTCGGAAGAAATGATGGCAGTTCTTGAGCCGGGCGGAGAGTTAGTTGTTGAGCGGGCTTGGCCTGTTGCCGATCCTGCTCTTCTAACGGCGCGCCAGGTAACGATTGCAGTGCAGGTATTGGGCAAACTGCGTGGCACGATTGACGTTCCGCCGGATGCGCCACGTGAACAAGTGTTGGCTGCGGCGAAAGAAGAGTACAATGTTGCGCGTGCCTTGGAAGGTAAGCGCATCGTAAAGGAAATTCATGTGCCGAACCGAATTGTAAACTTCGTTGTGGCGGGCTGATCTATGGGTATCTTCAGTCGGCTCAGTGTCGGCATAAGCTTAGTCTGTACGCTTGCAGGTTGTGGTTTTACTCCCCTCTACGGAGGGGGTAAAAACGGTCAAGCAGTATCTCCCGAATTGGCGCAGGTTTATGTTGCGAATATCGGGGGACGTTACGGGCAGCTTTTGCGTCTAGCTCTGCAAAAGGACCTAACAGGTTCTGGGTCGGAAACACCGCAGCTTTATACACTGCAAGTGTCTTCTGGGCTGGCTGAAGAAGCGGTGGATATTCACCAAGACAATACTTCCGGGCGTATCCGGGGCAACGCGAATGCGCATTGGCGTTTGTACACGGTTGCTACGGTGCCTGAACTTTTAGCTGAGGGTAATACCCGGACAATGGACGGGTACAACACGCTTTACGAGCAGTATTTTGCTCAGACGTTGAACGAAGAGACGCTACAGGCACGGGTTGCAGAGACACTTGCCCAATCAGTGAAACAGCAATTGGCAATTTGGTTTCGTACGCATCACGCGCCGGGTGCCGGCCAGTCAGCAGAATTGCCTCGTTATATTAATACGGATGCAATGCCTGACGACAATGGTACTCCTACAGAAACGACCGGTGCGGACGGCTTTCCTGCCTCCGCAACTGGACGTTTGACGCACAGTACTTCGACATCCTCTGACCAGTGAAAATTGACGCGCGTCAGGTCGGACGTGCCCTGAAAGATGCAGGGCACTGGCGCGCTATTCTTCTCTACGGAGAAGATAGCGGCTTAATCCGTGAGCGCGCTGCGCAGGCCGTGCGATGCGTTGCCGAAACACTGGATGATCCGTTTCGTGTTGCTCAGTTGGATCGTGAAACGCATGACCGATTAGAGGAAGAAGCAACGGCTTTATCGCTTATCGGTGGGCGTCGTGTAGTTTGGGTGCGCGAGGGTGGGGACGCCCTACTCAACGCCGTGACGCGTTTGTTAAATGCTGCGTCTGACACGCTTGTAGTTTTGGAGGCACCCGGCTTAACATCACGGTCCAAGCTACGTGCCTTCGCAGAGAAGCATAAAGATGTGGCATCTATTGCTTGTTACCCGGAAGAGGGCAGAGCGCTTGCCCAGACCGTCACAGATGCCCTCAGCCGCGAAAATATCACTATCGACCGGGACGCTATGGCGTGGCTGCATACTCGTCTCTCCGCAGACCGGGCCGGTGTGCGTGGAGAAATTGAAAAGCTCGCATTGCTAGCGGGGTCCGGTGGGCGTTTGGATATTGAAACAGTGCAAGACTGTGTAGGCGATGCAGGTGGCACATCGCTTGATGATGCCGCTCATGCCGCCATGGCGGGTGACGTCGCAGGGGTAGACCAAGCACTAGAGCGTGCTTTTGCTGATGGGGCTGCTCCTGTTGCTGTGGCGCGCGTTGTACTAGCGTTGATTAACAAAGTTCTCCGAGTTGCTTTGGCAGAAGAAGAAGGCCAGACGCGCTCTGAAGCTATAAAAGGGTTACGCCCGCCGATTTTTTTCAAGCGCATGCCTGCTTTTACGAGGGCAGTGGAGCGTTGGCCTATTGATGCTCTGGCGCTTGCTGCGGAACGAACACAGGCGCTTGAATTGGCGTGCAAGCAAAGCGGTATGCCCGATGTAGTGCTATGCAAACGGCACTTGGCGTCTTTGTGTCGAGGTGGTCAAGCCTGGCTCAGGGGTATTAGTCGCTAACACCACTGGTGCTCTGCACTGACCGCCGTTATCGTTGCAGAAATTTTTACAAATAAAGCGGCATAATATGAAATTCATCCATACGGCAGACTGGCAGCTAGGCAAGCCATTTGGACGATTTGATGCGGAACGGCGCTCATCGCTGACGCAAGCGCGGTTCGATGTAATTGATCGTATTGGGACATTGGCGTGCAGTAATGATGCTCGCCATGTTTTAGTTGCGGGTGACGTTTTCGATACTGAAGGGCCGGAGGAGCGCACGATTGCACAGGCAGTAGCCCGGATGGAGCGGCATGCTTGTTGCTGGTGGTTGTTACCTGGAAACCATGATTTTGCCCGCAATCACGGTCTGTGGGACCGTGTTAGAAAAAAAATTAAGGCAGGTAGTGCAGGGACTATCAAACTCTTAACTGAAGCCGCGCCGCATGAGATAGAGGATGGCGTTTGGCTTTTGCCTGCTCCCCTGCAAGGACGCCATACGCAGAACGATCCAACGACGGTGTTTGATACCATGGCAACGCCAAATGCCCGGTTACGGATTGGCTTGGCACATGGCGGCGTG
This sequence comes from Neokomagataea tanensis, assembly GCF_006542335.1. GTDB lineage: Bacteria > Pseudomonadota > Alphaproteobacteria > Acetobacterales > Acetobacteraceae > Gluconobacter > Gluconobacter tanensis. The sequence continues at coordinate 2,080,072 of NZ_CP032485.1, forward strand.
ACAAATTTTGGCAGTGAGTACGATGCAGATGTTGCCAATCTCATCGCTCCAAACCGGGCACAGATAAGTCATTTGGATTATTTGGCACTGGGGGATTGGCACGGACGTTTAAAAATTGATGCGCGCACATGGTATGCAGGTACGCCCGAGGTTGATCGTTTCCACTCTGGCACTGGGAGGGATGAACCCGGGAGCGTACTTCTAGTCACGTTAGGGCAGGGGCAAAGCCCTCAGGTTGAGCCACTCCAGTCAGGGCGTTACAGATGGGTAGAGCGGTCGTGGATTGTCGACGGAACTGAGGCGTTTGAGGCCGAATTAAAGCGTTTTCTGGAAAGTACCGAAGCGCCTGAAACACTCTTGCGTTTGAAATTGGCAGGAATGACCGATTTGACGCAGCGTGTGGCGATTACTTCGCGGCTTGAGAACGATATTGCGCATCGTTTGATGTTTTTGGATGTAAATTCACACGAATTGCTCGGTCGTCCTGCAGATGATGACTTCGTTGCCCTTGAGGGTGAGGGGATGCTCGGTCTAGCAGCGCAAAAATTGAGAGAGCGGATCGAAATAGGGGGCGAAGAAGGACGATTGGCTCGAAAAGCATTGGAGCGGTTATTTATTGAATTTCAGAGAGTTAATTCCTAATGAGCCTTTATCTTCAAAAAATCGAGCTAGAGAATTTTCGTCGTTTCCGGCAGCCCGTTCAGTTAGATGGCCTGACAGAGGGCTTGAATATTCTTATCGCCCCGAACGAGGCGGGTAAATCGACTTTATTAGAAGCGCTAAAAGCGGCTTTCTTCGTTAAGGCTAAAGGCGCGAGTAAGCAGCATAAATCGTATTTACCTTATGGCGATAAGGTCTCGCCAAGTGTTGCGGTAAGGTTTCAATTCAAGAATCAAACTTGGCAAATAGAAAAAACCTTCATGCAGGGGGCAAAGACCGTCCTGAGTGGGCCAGAAGGCCGTTATGAGGGCGAAGATGCCGAATACCATCTGAGAGAGCAATTAGGGGCCGTAGCGGCGGGGGGGGCTGGCAAGAAGGCTGAGCCGGAAGGGGCGCTGGGTATGCTCTGGGTTCGTCAGGCGGCCGCTTTGACGCTAGATGCCCCTGATGAGTTCGTTCGTGACAAACTAAGCGCCACTTTGGAGCATGAAGTTGGGGCAATCGTTGGGGGGCGAGCGTTTAACCGCGTTAAAGAAGGCATTGACCAGTTGAGTATGCGCTACGGCACGGCCCGTAGCCGTACGCAGGGTTTGTACCCAGAAGCCCAGTTGCGTTCAGATCGGGCGGAGGAGGCGTATAAACACGCTCAATCGTTACATTACGCGTTGGAAGAAAAATTTTCGGAGCTAGAGCAGGTAAGAATTAGACTAAGACAAGTAGAGAGAGAGGTAAATTCAGAAGAGGACCAGCAAAAGCGCGCGCAATTGCAAAAAGATCTGCAAAATGCGGAAAGTGCGGTCCAGAATGTACAATTGCGCCGGGCTGAACATGAAGCTGCGCAACGTGTTGCTTACGATTTGGGGGAGTTGGAAAAACACGCTGAAACTCTAAAGCAAGAAGCTTTACGCATTGAGGCTGAACTTACTCAAGCACAGGCGCAATGTGCTGTTTTTGATGAGCAAGTTGTTGAAAAACGCGTGGAGATTACCGCCTTAGAAGGTGATTTGGACTGTAAAAGGTCCGAGCTGCGGTCCCTGCGCGAGGCGGCAAAAAATGCGGATCATCAACATGCCGCGGCCAACCGCAGGGACGCCCTTTTAGACGCCCAAAAGCGTTATGAGCAGCTTTGTGCGTGCGAGGAGGCTCTTACCAAGGCGCAAAAAGTCATATCATTGATGTTGCCTGACAGCGCTTTGATTGCCTTGGACAAGGCCGAGCGCGATGTGGCAAATAAGCGTGCTTTGATTGAGGCTGATGCAGCAAGAATTATAGTTTCGGGTGATTTATCGACCCTGAGTATTGATGGAAGACCGGCTGTATCTGGTGAAATCAAAATTGATAAAATTATTTCGCTCAGTGTTGGTGGCGCACATTTAAGGCTTGAGCCCTCGCGCAGTGCACAACGAGCACGCTTTGACTATCAAGCGGCCGTCGATACGTTGGCACGATTGTTGAACGAGGCGGGCGTAGAAAGTATAGCTGAGGCTCGGCAGCGCAATGAGCGGGCAAGGCAAGCCCAGATTGATACGAAGCATTTGCATGAGCGCATCTCCACTTTGTGCCCTGCGGATAAGCGTATGGATTTGGGCTCTGGCGCTGAGGCTCTTAAAGCGCTTGTGCTCTCCACTGATTTTGCAGCGATTGCTGGGGGAGGGGACGCAGAACTGCCAGACATGGAAGCGATTTATAAGGCCGTCGAGGAGGCAGAAGATAGCCTGTCACGACGGGAAAAGACCCTAGACTTGCAGCGCGTTCAACTGAATGAATTAGAGAAAAATGTTCACCCTGTTGCGCTAAAAATAGCCACCCTTCGGGCAGAGCAAGAGCGTAACGCGCGTGACAAAGAACGCCTCATGCAGCACCCGGATTGGGAGCAGCACTCTACGAAATTGTTGCAAGCGCGTGAGCGTCTTGCGGGTTCAGTTTTAGGGCTTAGAGATGCTGAGCGGTTGGTAGACATCAGTAATCCAGAAGCTATCAAAATAAAAATTGCGCGTTTGGACCAATATCAGCAATCTCTGGCCCATCAGCGTTCGTCATTGCGTGACGAATTGTCGAGTTTAGAAGCCACTGTTGCCGCAGAAGGCGGCAAAGGTTTGGCTGAGCGTTTGGTCGCCGCGGAGGAAGAACAGGCTGCTGCGGATGAGGCAAAACGTCGCATCAAAGATGATGTAGAGGCTTTGCAACTATTGCAGGGTGTGTTGGACGAGGCGCGGGTTGAGATGTCAGGCCGTTTTGTCGCCCCAGTCGCGCGTCGGGCCAAGGCCTATATTGAGAAAATTCTACCAAATACTGCTCCGGGGTTCGATGAGAATTTGAAATTAGCTCATTTAACACGGGGGCTGACGGCAGAAGAAAGCGATGACTTATCCAAAGGTACGCAGGAGCAGTTGGCTGTTATTGTCCGCTTGGCTTTTGCGGATATTTTGCAGCAGCAAGGTCAAGCGGTTTCGCTTATATTAGATGACCCTCTGGTGTACGCAGATGATGCCCGTCTGGAGCTAATGCTGGACATGTTGGAAGAAGCTTCGGGGCGGTTACAAATTATTATTTTAACATGTCGTGAGCATGCTTTTCGTTTGGCAGGAGGTAAAAGGCTATTTTTACCTTTATCGGGCAAGAAAGAATAAGGAGTTGTATTTCAATAGATAAATTTATCTCTTGGACGGAATGAAAAGATATTTTTGTAATTTTGACGATACTTCTTTCTGACAGGGAAAAATTTTTTTTTCAAGGTTGAAAGGCAACTTTTCGTGTTTATTCTCATAAGGATAGGTAGTCACGAAAAAACCGGGAGACAAAAATGGCCGACAGCCTTCCAAAAAAGGAAATCTCACTCGTAATATTCGACTGCGATGGCGTTCTTGTTGCAGGCGAACACTTGTCGACTGCTTTAATGTCAGCTGAAGCACGTAAATACGGGTGGAACATTACTGATAAAGAAGGTGACGCTATTTTCTCTGGTGGAGAATTAAAGAAAATTGGCGAACTAATCGCTGAGAAAAGCGGCGCTGTTTTGCCTTCGAATTGGTCCGATATGATGGAACGTCGTATCGCTGAAATGATGAAAATTAAAGCCGTCACCGTTGATGGTGCGGAAGACATGATCATCGAAATTATCGACATGAATTTGCCAATCCGCGTAGGGTCAAATTCTTCGTCTCAGGAAATGAAAGCTAAGTTCGAGCGCACTGGCTTGGATGAGCATTTGGAAGACGAGCGCATCCATTCCGCTCGTGACCTGAACATTCCAAAGCCAAATCCGGACATCTACCTGCATGCCGCTCAGGAGGAAGGTGTTTCGCCTGAGAACTGCATCGTCTTAGAAGATTCCGATGCGGGTGTTGAAGCGGCGGTCCGTGCGGGTATGACCTGTGTATTGTTGCGTGACCCAGCTAAGCCCGGCACAAAATTCGATGGCGTAATCCGCATCGCTCATCTGTCCGAATTCCCGGGCGTTGTTCGTCAAATTGCAACGAACCTGTCGTAATCGGGTAGGGCTAATCAGATGCGTATTGGGATTATTGGCCTTGGCCGTATGGGTGGGAACATAGCGGTTCGCCTGACGCGCCATGCCCATGATGTAGTAGCCTTTGACCGTTCAGCGGAAGCGACGTCGAAGATTGTCGACCGTGCGGAGAGTGGCCGCGCGGTTGGGGCTTCGAGTGTTGGGGACCTGACAGCGAAGCTGAAGGGCGACGAACGCCGTGTGGTGTGGGTTATGCTTCCAGCAGGCCCGATTACGGAGAGCTGCATTGAGCAGCTCGGCGGTCTTTTGACCGAAGGCGATATCATCATTGATGGTGGTAACTCGTACTACAAGGACGATCTGCGCCGTGCGAAAGCACTGGCGGAGAAGGGGATCTCCTACATTGACGTTGGTACATCCGGCGGTGTGTGGGGCCTCGAGCGCGGCTATTGTATGATGTATGGCGGTGAGAAATCTGCTGCTGATTACGTTGATCCGATCCTGGCTGCACTGGCACCGGGTAAGGGCGACGTGCCACGCACGCCGAACCGCGATGCAGAGGGCTTGGATCCACGCGCTGAGCAGGGCTACCTGCATTGCGGTCCAGCTGGATCAGGCCACTTTGTGAAGATGATCCATAACGGCATCGAATACGGCATGATGCAGGCCTTTGCTGAAGGCTTTGACGTGCTTAAGAGCAAGAACAGCCCTGTTCTTGCCGAAGGTGAGCGCTTTGATCTGAATGTTGCGGATATTGCTGAAGTCTGGCGCCGCGGCAGTGTTGTATCGTCGTGGTTGCTGGATCTGACGGCAGAGGCGCTCGCGAAGTCGGGCGATCTGGCCGAGTTCTCAGGGGAAGTCTCGGATTCCGGTGAAGGTCGCTGGTCGATCGAAGCCGCGATTGAGGAAGATGTTCCCGTGCCGGTCATGACGGCATCGCTGTTCACGCGTTTCCGCTCACGCAGTGGAAACAACTTCGCTGAGAAAATCATCTCCGCACAGCGCCTCGGCTTCGGCGGACACGTCGAACAAAAGTAAGGAGATGGGGTCCATGGGCGTATCCATCATTGTCATGGGCGTCTCAGGTACAGGCAAGAGCACGGTAGCGCGTGCTCTCGCTGATCGGATTGGGGCCGAGTTTATTGAAGGGGACGATCTCCACTCTCAAGATAATCTTGAGAAAATGGAAAGTGGTATCCCTCTCAAAGACGAAGACCGTTACCCTTGGTTGGAAATATGCAACCGCGCAATGCGTACGTTCAATGAGCAAGGGAAGGACGCGGTTTTGACCTGTTCTTCACTCAAGAGCGATTACCGCGACGTGTTGGCTAAGGATTGCGATGCATATTTTGTGTATCTCAAAATATCCAAAGAAGAATCTTTGAAGCGGGTGAACCAGCGGGTTGGGCATTTCATGCCTACATGCATGGTTGAAAGCCAGTTCGAAGCGCTGGAAGAACCGGAACCCGGAGAGCGTACGATCATTATAGAGAGTGATCGTGCGTTGGATCAGGTGGTCGAAGAAGTGTCCCGTCGGGTGCAGCGCAATGTTCTGGGTGATGGTGGGAAGTAATATTCCCACGCCGTTAACGACAACAGCATAAGGAAAGAAAACATGACGTTGAAATCTGTAGATAGCTTGCCTTCTGGGGTTGTCGCACCTGACTATGATGTAGCATCGGTTCGTCCGGGCATTGTGCATTTTGGTGTCGGTAACTTCTTTCGTGCCCATGAAGCTTTTTACGTTGAGCAAGTTCTGAAGGATGATCCGAACTGGGCTATTATTGGCGTAGGGCTGACCGCAGGCGAACGCTCTGAGCGCAAAGCTGCGCAGTACAAAGCTCAAAACTGCTTCTATTCGCTGACCGAAACGGCACCTTCCGGTGACAGCAAAGTGCGGGTTATTGGTTGTCTGCGTGATTACCTTCTGGCTCCAGACAGCCCAGAAGCCGTCTTGGAGCGCTTGTCAGACCCGGCAACCCGTATCGTTTCTATGACGATAACGGAGGGCGGCTACAATATTGATGAATCGACTGGTGAGTTCGACCTTACGAATGATGCGGTCCAGCAGGACTTAAAAACACCAGAGCGTCCATCTACGATTTTTGGTTATGTGGTAGAAGCGCTGCGCCGCCGCCGTGATGCTGGGCATAAAGCTTTCACCATCATGTCTGCTGACAACCTCCGTCATAACGGAACAGTCGCCCGCAAGGCTTTCTTGGGCTACGCAAAGGCCCGTGATGCTGAGTTGGCTTCTTGGGTAGAAGCGAACGCAACATTCCCGAACGGTATGGTTGACCGCATCACGCCGACGGTTTCCTCTGCAGTTATCGAAAAGCTTAACAAGGCTTCGGGCCTTGAGGATGACCTGCCGCTTGTTGCTGAAGATTTTCATCAATGGGTTTTGGAAGACAGCTTTGCCGATGGCCGTCCCCCTTTGGAAAAGGCCGGTGTGCAGTTTGTTGATGACGTGACGGACTACGAGCATGTGAAAATTCGCATGCTCAACGCGTCACACATTATGCTGAGCTTCCCTGCAACGCTGATGGGTTATGAGAATATTGACCAAGCGCTTGCGGATGAAGATCTGCGCCGCAACGTCGAAGCCTTCTTGAATAAAGACGTTATTCCGACCTTGCATGCACCACCAGGCGTCACGCTTGAGGGCTATCGTGACAGCGTCATTAGCCGTTTCTCCAACCCGGCCATGGCAGATCAAATCCTGCGTATTGCGAGCGATGGGTCTTCCAAGGTTCAGGTGTTCTGGACTGAAACGGTCCGCCAAGCGCTGGAGCGCAAGACGGATGTTTCCAGAATTGCTTTTGGCATTGCAGCTTACCTAGAAATGCTGCGGACGGTGCCGGACCATTCCGAACCGACCTTCAAAGCCAAGCAGAAAGAGCTTGCCTCTGCTGAAGATTATGAGAGCGCATTGAAGCTGCCATCATTCGATGCATGGCGTGATCTGGACACGACAGAGTTGAATGCAAAGGTCATCGAATTGCGGAAAGTTATCCGCGAGAAGGGTGTCCGTGCTGCGATACCAGCCTGATCTCAAGTTCTATAGCGTATAAAAAAGGGAGGCCAGCGCCTCCCTTTTTTTGTGAAAACATGCTGCTTTAACGGCTCATCAGCACGGTAAGCTTCATATTTTCCAGCACGTGCCGCGTTACACCGCCAAGTAAGATTTGGCGGAAGCGTGGGGAGTGGGAATAGGCCCCAAGTGCCAGCATGTCTGCACCAAAATCCTCGGCAGCTTTAAGTAGGCCTGCACCAATATCTTTTTTAACAGGCTCGCAAGAGCGCGACGTGGCGGTAATACCATGCAGGCGTAAATAGCGCACAACGTCTTCTGCTTCAGGCCCACGGCGTTGGTAATCGGGCGATGTAACGACCTCAATTGCTTCTGCATCGTGTGCCCATGGAAGAATACACCGCAATGCGAGCGATGCTTCAGCAGTGCCATTCCACGCTATGGAAATGCGACGTCCAACATGTTCGGGGGCTGTTGGGGGAGCGATGACAAGAGGGCGACCACTATCGAACAAAATGGAGTGAAGTGTTGCTGAGGCGCGTGGATCTGATGTCGACGTAAGAGTGGGAACCAAGGTCATGTCAGCGAGACGTGAGCGCCAAGCCATTGCATCGTAGTCAATGCCATCAAGCACTTCAAAACTGGCTGTACGACCATTGGCGGATGTCAGCCCCATGCTCGTGGGGTCAATGAGTGTGATGTCATTGTCTGCGACGAAGCGTTGGAAGTTATGCCCAATTATGATCGCATTACGCTCCGCTTCGCTGGTTGCGTTCTCGATCATTTCGGTGACCATGCCCGCTGAGATGCCGCCGCCAGCGAGTGCGGCAATTTCTGATGGGTCCGAGCCTACGACAACAGCCGACAAATGAGCCGTAAAGCGTTGAGCCAGATTCTGGGCAACACTCATGACTGCGTCGAGATCTCCTGTTCCGTTGAGAGGGAGCAGGATGTTTTTAATATCAACGAGCATTGGTCAGGTTCCCTCGTTTAAGATGGGATGAAGTTACGCAGTGTAGACGCGTCTGTGTTACGGATAAAGCCGCGTGATGGACCAGTCTTGGCTCGGCGCCTCGCGGGACCATACGGCACGGTCATGAAGGCGGTAGGGCCTGTCCTGCCAGAACTCAATGTGGCGCGGTACGACACGAAAGCCGGTCCAGTGATGTGGACGCGGGATAGGGCTGTTCGCGTACTGAGCTTCCGCTTCTTTGAGGCGCTGCTCAAAAATGGCGCGATCTGCTAACGGGCGGGATTGGTCTGATGCGATAGCGCCCAGGCGGGATGTGACGGAACGACTAGCAAAATAAGCATCTGCTTCTTCAGCAGAGACAGGTTCGACTGGTCCTTCTATCCGTATTTGGCGACGCAGACTTTTCCAGTGAAACAGGAGAGCGACATGGGGGTTGGCTAAAATTTCTTCCCCTTTGCGACTTTCCGTGTTGGTGTAAATGACAAAGCCTCGTTCGTCTGCTCCTTTGAGGAGAAGCATGCGTACTGATGGGCGACCATCAGGTGTCGCAGTTGCAACAGCTACAGCGTTGGGGTCGTTTGGTTCAGAAGCTTCGGCCTCGGACATCCATGTATGGAATAGTGTCAGGGGGTCTGATGATAGATCAATCAATGGCAAGTCAGGCATATGAGGCTCTTTCTAATGACCGTGGACGGGCGGGCGCCTGAACAGAGCGTCCATACAATGCCTCTGCGTGAGGCGTATTGTTTTTGGTACAGTGAACATAAAAATTGGGTTGTAAAGATTATTTCGCAGTTGCTTAAGAGAGCTTACTCTTGTTCTTAAGCCCCTCTTGTGCGACCACGGCCCAAATTGCTTACGCAACCAAGGAATGTGTGATGTCTGAAAAAGATGATGATCTGCAAGCTCCGGCTGTCGGAACATTGATGAAAGGTAAGCGCGGCATCGTAATGGGTGTAGCGAACAAGAACTCCATCGCTTGGGCGATCGCGAGTGCTTGTGCTGCTCAAGGTGCTGAACTGGCGTTCACTTATCAAGGTGAGGCACTTGGCAAGCGCGTACGCCCACTTGCGGAGAGCGTTGGCTCCGATTTGGTTTTGCCGTGTGACGTGGGCGATGACGCTGCGATTGATGCGACTTTCGCTGAAATTGAAAAGGTATGGGGAAAGATTGACTTCCTCGTGCACGCAATTGGGTGGGCAGATAAGCAATATCTGCGGGGGCGTTATGTAGACACGCCACGTGAAGCCTTCCTGCAGGCGATGGATATTTCTTGTTACTCTTTCACAGCCGTTGCCAAGCGCGCTGCTGCGATGATGAACAAGGGCGGTTCCTTGCTGACCCTGACATATCTCGGTGCAGAACGTGTGATGCCGCATTACAATGTGATGGGCGTTGCAAAGGCAGCTCTTGAAGCGTCAGTGCGCTACATGGCAGCAGACCTTGGTCGTGATGATATCCGCGTAAATGGTATTTCAGCTGGGCCGATTATGACACTCGCGGCCAATGGTATCAGCGACTTCCGCTATATCCTGCGCTGGAACCAGTTGAATGCCCCCATGGAGCGTAACGTCTCCCTGAAGGACGTTGGCGGCTCGGGCATGTATTTCCTGTCCGATCTCTCCAGCGGTGTCACAGGTGAAGTGCATCACGTCGATTGTGGTTACCACGTTGTGGGTATGAAAAATCCAGATGCACCGGACATCGCTATCGTCACTAGCGAAGCAACTGGGGGCTAAGAATGTCAGACAACAGTTTTGGGCGTCTTTTTAGAGTAACAACTTGGGGTGAGAGCCACGGCCCAGCCATAGGCTGCGTTGTCGATGGTTGCCCGCCACGCCTGAAACTGTCTGAAGAAGACATTCAACCTTGGCTGGACCGCCGTAGGCCGGGCCAGTCACGGTTCACGACGCAAAGGCGTGAGCCGGATACGGTGCGAATCCTCTCTGGTGTTTTTGAGGGGATGACCACCGGTACGCCGATCTCATTAATGATTGAAAACACAGATCAGCGCTCAAAAGATTACGGTGATATTGCGCGGCGTTACCGGCCCGGTCACGCCGATATTGCGTATGATATGAAATATGGGCACCGGGACTATCGCGGGGGCGGGCGTTCGTCAGCGCGTGAAACGGCAATGCGGGTTGCGGCAGGTGCCGTTGCGCGGGTTGTTCTTCGTCAACTTTTTGGCGAGGAGTTGTCTATCCGTGCGGCCTTGGTCAGCATTGGTGACAAATCTATCAATCGTACTCATTGGGATTGGTCCGAGACGGAGCGCAATCCACTTTGGTGCCCAGATCCGGCAATCGTCGAAGAGTGGCAGTCTTTGTTGGACGGAGTGCGTAAAGCCGGCTCGTCTATCGGTGCGGTCGTCGAGGTTGTGGCAGAGAACGTACCAGCCGGCTTGGGAGCGCCGCTCTATGGCAAGCTAGATGGTGATCTGGCCTCGGCATTAATGGGCATCAATGGTGTTAAGGGTGTAGAGATAGGGGACGGTTTTGCCGTTTCACGCCTACGTGGTGAAGAAAATGCGGACCCTATTCGCCCGGGGCCTGTTTTTGAAGCAAATCATGCTGGCGGTATTTTGGGTGGTATCTCGACGGGCCAGCCCGTTGTTGCACGCTTTGCGATTAAGCCAACAAGCTCAATTTTAACCCCAGTGCCAAGCATTACCAGCGCGGGCGATGCTGTGGATGTTATGACGAAAGGGCGCCATGACCCTTGCATCGGCATTCGGGCGGTGCCTGTTGCTGAAGCGATGATGGCGTGCGTGTTAGCAGATCATGCGCTGCGGCACAGAGGGCAGTGCGGGTAGGATAGAGTGTGGTTGGCTACATGAACCAACCACATCTTTTGTTTTAGCTGTTCAGCGCTGCATCCAGAGTGATTTCAGCGTTGATCACCTTGGAAAGTGGGCAGCCGGCTTTTGCGGTGTTTGCCAACTCAAGAAACTTCTCTTCTGTTGCGCCGGGTACTGTGCCGCGGAGCTTGAGGTGCACCTTGCTGATAGCAAAGCCGTCTTTTACCTGATCAAGCGAGACTGTGGCTTCCGTATCTAGGGCGGTTGCCGTTAAGCCAGCATTGCCCAGAATGAGGGAGAGGGCCATGGTGAAGCAGCCCGCGTGTGCGGCTCCCAGCAGCTCTTCAGGGTTTGTTCCGGGCTTATCTTCAAAACGTGTGTTGAAGCCGTAAGGCTGAGACGAGAGGGCACCGCTCTGGGTTGAGATGGTACCTTTGCCTTCTTTGATTGGGCCGCTCCAGTGAGCGGAAGCCGTCTTCAAAATGGTCATATGCATAGACTCCAATGAGGCTAAGAGTGCGTTGTGACGGTCCTTCCAACGCATTGAAGTGGTCAGTGTTGCCTCATAAAAAAACATCTCTGTGTGATGTGAAAAGAGCAGAGGTGGGTGGGGATGTGGATGGTCGTTGTTTCGTGGCGGTTTTCTGAGGAAACTACCACATCTAGTCCTGTGGATGATTTTGACCCCTAGATATAGGGGGTGGGTCAGACACACAATGAGCTTCTTTGCAAGCGAAGAGTTTGCTTGCGGTCCGCCCGCAAGGTGTGGAATTGGGGGGGTAGAAATTCAAAAAAACATGACGGAGTTCGGAGTCAACGCGATGTTCGTTGGTCTGCTCTGTTGAGACGTTAAAGTGGTGGAGATACGCATGAGCCTGCATGACGAGACCTTGGAAGCATCAACGGATGTCCAGCGTTCAAGCGACAGTGTTCATAGTGTACGGCCACCTGTAGACCATCCCTTCGGTGAAGCATCTTCAGCTTCTCAGGAAGAGGGTGAATTGTTTGAGCACGTAGTGCAGTTGCCCGGTCATCATGCAGTGCGGGTAGATCACAGCCGCGACCGACTTTTGACGGATTTCGGTAAAGCGACGCTGGATAATCGCTACCTTCTGCCGGGTGAGCGCTACCAAGATATTTTCGCGCGTGTTGCGTCTTACTACGGTGCTGACGCGGGGCATGCTCAGCGTCTGTACGACTACATCTCTCAGCATTGGTTCATGCCTGCGACACCCATTTTGTCGAATGGTGGTACCTCGCGCGGCCTGCCAATCTCTTGCTTTCTGAACGAAGCAGAAGACAGCCTTGAGGGTATCGTTGGGCTTTGGAACGAGAATGTCTGGCTTGCGTCCAAGGGGGGCGGGATCGGCTCTTACTGGGGCAATCTGCGTTCCATTGGCGAAAATATCGGTAAAAATGGTAAAACTTCAGGCGTTATTCCATTTATCCGAGTGATGGACAGCCTGACGCTGGCCATCTCGCAGGGGTCTCTCCGCCGTGGATCTGCTGCTGTTTATTTGCCGGTGTGGCATCCTGAAATCGAAGAATTCACGGAGATACGTCGCCCCACAGGTGGTGACCCGAATCGTAAGGCCCTTAACCTTCATCACGGTGTCTTGGTGACGGACGCTTTCATGCGTGCTGTCGAAAATGACGAAGAATGGGCTTTGCTCTCCCCGAAAGATCACAGCATCATTCGGAAGATCTCTGCGCGTGGTTTGTGGATCCGTATCCTCACAGCGCGCATGGAGCAAGGCGAGCCTTACATCATCTACTCTGACCATGTGAACCGCGCTCGCCCGGAGCATCACAAACTGGCTGGGTTAGAAGTAAAAACATCTAACCTATGCGCGGAAATTACGCTGCCGACGGGCATTGACCAGCACGGCAAAAACCGTACGGCAGTGTGCTGCTTGTCCTCGTTGAATCTGGAAACATGGGACGAGTGGAAAGATAATCCGCAGTTTATCGAAGACGTAATGCTGTTCCTTGACAATGTGTTGCAGGACTTCATTGATCGCGCTCCTGATGACATGGAAAAAGCGCGTTACGCTGCGATGCGGGAGCGTTCAGTAGGGTTGGGGGTTATGGGCTTCCACTCATTCCTGCAGGCGCGGATGATCCCGTTTGAAAGCGTGATGGCTAAAGTCTGGAACCGTAAGATATTCCAGCACATCCGCGCTCAGGCCGACACCGCTTCGCGTCATCTTGCTGAGGTGCGTGGCGCATGTCCGGATGCTGCAGAATACGGCATTCAGGAGCGTTTCTCGCATAAATTGGCGATTGCGCCCACCGCATCAATCTCAATTATTACGGGCAATGCCAGCCCGGGAATTGAGCCTATTAGTGCGAATGTTTTCTTGCAAAAAACATTGTCCGGGTCTTTCTCTGTACGCAACCGGCACCTAAATAAGCTGTTGGAAGAGCGTGGCCAGAACAATGAGAAGGTGTGGTCTGATATTACCTTGAGCAAAGGGTCTGTGCAGCACTTGGACTTCTTAACGCAGGATGAGAAGGACGTGTTTAAAACGGCTTTCGAGTTGGATCAGCGTTGGGTCGTTGAGCATGCTGCGGACCGTGCTCAGTTTATCTGCCAGGCGCAGTCTGTGAATATTTTCCTTCCGGCGGATGTGCACAAACGTGACCTGCACCAAATTCATTATCAGGCGTGGAAGAAAGGTCTGAAGTCTCTGTATTACTGCCGTTCCTTGTCCATTCAACGCGCAGACGCCGTGTCTACTCTGGCGCTGAAAAAGGACATCATGGAAGAGGAAGACGACGCAGCGACACCGCAAGCCGCTCCGAAGGGGACGGCAAGTTCGGGTGACTACGAAGAATGCCTGTCCTGCCAGTAAGGCAGGGCTTGCCGCGTGAGATTTGGTCAGTCGTGCTCGGCTGACCAGCAAAAATGAGTGTAACCCTCCGAGTGGCGCGAATGCGTTTGCACGAGAGGCTGTGTTTGTAGGGAGAGGCAGTCATGACAACTCCGACTGATAACAACCGGGACGTTCCAGAGCAGCATTTGGACCTGATGACGGCGAACCCCGTCTACAAGCCATTTCGCTATCCATGGGCATATGATGCTTGGCTAACCCAGCAGCGCGTTCACTGGCTGCCAGAAGAAGTGCCGCTGGCAGATGACGTCAAGGACTGGCACCGGACGCTGACACCAAGCGAACAGCATCTGGTAACGCAGATTTTCCGCTTCTTTACGCAGGCCGATGTCGAGGTGAACTCGGCATACATGAAGTATTACAGTCAGGTTTTCAAACCGACTGAAGTGCTGATGATGCTGTCATCGTTCTCAAATATCGAGACCGTACACATCGCGGCATATTCTCATCTTCTTGATACTATTGGTATGCCTGAGACCGAGTACTCAGCATTCCTTAAGTATAAGGAGATGAAGGATAAGTATGACTTCATGCAGTCCTTCAACATTAACTCCAAGCGTGAGATTGCCAAGACCATGGCCGCGTTTGGTGCATTTATGGAAGGGCTTCAGCTTTTTGCGTCTTTCGCAATTTTGTTGAACTTCCCGCGTTTCAACAAACTGAAGGGCATGGGGCAGATTGTCACATGGTCTGTTCGTGACGAGACGCTGCACTGTTTGTCCATGATTCGCCTTTTCCGTACATTCGTGCGCGAAAACCGTGAAATCTGGACGGAAGACTTCCGTGAGGAACTCGTGCAGATCTGCCGTACAACGGTTGAGCACGAGGACGCGTTTATTGACCTTGCCTTCGAAATGGGGGCTGTTGAGGGCCTCTCAGCTGACGATGTGAAGACGTATATTCGCTTCATTGCAGATCGTCGTCTGACTCAGCTGGGCCTCGAAACATTCTATGGCGTAGAAGAAAACCCACTGCCATGGATTGACCATATGCTTAATGCGGTTGAGCACGCGAACTTCTTTGAAAACCGCTCAACAGAATACTCGCGCGCATCAACGTCGGGTAGCTGGGAAGATGCTTTCGAAGATAACGTCTTCGAATAAGCCAACTGGTGCGTCTCTTTAGAAAACGAGGGGCGCACCATTTCTAAGAATATTTTCCGTTTCCGGTGTAAATTTCTGCTCATCATCGTGCAGGATCAAACCCGGGAGCATATGGAAAGCTCCTTTGCCTCCAAATGTTGTTTGGAGAAGCGAGAGCTTTGCCTCTTGTCCAGCACGTGGCCAAAGAGGCATTAGCCTCGTGGTGCCGCAACCGTTGTTTCTGAAAATACAGCAGGCTTGGTCGATTAATCCGCTATGCAGGATGGTTGTGATTGTACCGCCCGGTAAGACCCAGCGCGTCAAGCAACGTAACCATTCATCCAAAGTGACGGCCTCGCTTCGTAAGGCCATGTTGCGTTTACAGTTCGCAGAGGGCTGCCCTTCCGGGGAGTACCATGGTGGATTAGAAATGACATGATGGAAACGTCCGTTTGCGTTGGGAGCCATTTTACGCAAGCGGGCAGGCAGCTGTGGCACATAACCGCGCAGAACGTGGCTGGTGGCGCGCTGTAAGTTATTGGTACGGAGGTTTTGACGTGCCAGGAGTGCTGTCTCAAAATCTGCTTCGACGCCAATACTGCGCAAATGCGGGAGACGGGCTTGTAAGCACAGCAAACTCGCCCCTGCGCCACAGCCGATATCCAAAAGGCTTTCATGTTTGCGGGCGGACACCGCTGCAGCAAGCAAGATAGGCTCAATGCCCGAGCGATAGCCCTGTGCAAATTGCTGGTAATTTATGCGCCCGTTGAGGAGAGTTCCTGAGCGGCGCGGGATGGTCTTTAAGGAGAGCATAGCCGTGCTTATGGCCTGTTGCTAAGAATAGGCGTATGATTTCTGCTGTGATGTGTTGTTTGGAGCATTCTATCTCGTTCTGACGTTGCATGGGCGGTTGTCTATGTCTAGACCAAGAAGACATCACAGAGGTTGCGCGGGCGATTATACAATTGCCTCGTAGCTTTATAGTTTTATGGTATCTGGAGTTACAACCTTTGGACACTGCTTCCACGAATGCAGCGCACATTTCCGGCGATGCCGCCATGCGCAGTGAGGGAAATGTCGGGCAGTCGAGCACTGATATGCCTTCGGGGGGAAAGACCTCTGGTGGTGAAAACGCGTTATCGGCTCTTCTGGCTTTTCTTAAAGATGACATGCACGCCTGCAATCGCGCGATTGTTGAGCGAATGCAGAGCCCTGTTCCACTCATTCCACAACTTGGTGCGCACTTAGTTGCTGCAGGTGGAAAGCGGCTTCGGCCTTTGTTGACGCTGGCTTCGGCCCGTCTGTGCGGTTATGAGCCCGGGCCTGACCGGCAACGCCATGTCGGACTAGCGGCCTGCGTAGAGTTCATTCATACGGCTACGCTGCTGCATGATGACGTCGTTGATGAAAGTGTGTTGCGGCGGGGTCTTGCTTCGGCCAATGCGGTGTTTGGCAACAAAGCTTCCGTCCTAGTTGGGGATTTTTTGTTCGCACGTTCGTTCCAGCTTATGACTGCCGACGGCAGTCTGCGTGTAATGGAAATTTTGTCGGGGGCCTCCGCTACAATCGCAGAAGGTGAAGTTCTGCAAATGGTTGTGCAGAACGATTTGTCCACGCCGATGGAGCGCTATCTAGAGGTTATTCACGGAAAGACAGCGGCACTCTTTGCTGCTGCGTGCCGCGTTGGTGCTGTGATTGCTGAGCGTTGTGAGGCGGATGAACTCGCTCTTGACGCGTTTGGTACCAACCTTGGTATGGCGTTTCAGTTGGTAGATGACGCACTGGACTATGCTGCGGATCAAGCTGTCTTGGGCAAGACAGTAGGTGATGATTTCCGTGAGGGTAAAATTACTCTCCCAGTCTTGGCGGCTTATAATGCCGGTAGCGCGGATGATCGTTCTTTCTGGGAGCGCGTTATTGGGCGTGGGGAGCAAACTGATGAAGATTTGTCCCATGCTCTGGCGTTAATTGCCCAAACTGGCGCAATCCAGACAACAATTGACCGTGCACGGCAATATGCTGATGCGGCAGTGGATGCTTTGAAGGTTTTCCCTGAAAGCGAAATTCGCCGATTAATGGCAGAAACAGTACAATTTACGGTTGATCGCGCCTGTTAGTCTTGGGCTTGAGCCTTTTATGAAGGGTATAGAGCTTTAAAAGAGCGCCCGGCTTGTAGGCCGGGCGCTCTTTTTTATTTCAGCGCGGAGCGTAAATGGCGCTAAGGCGGTCAGGTGTTCCCTCAAGCCGTTCGAGGTGAGGATAGCGTAAGCCATCATGATAAGGGATGGTTACGGTTGTGATGTGGTCTTCGGACTTTATGACGAGGCGAATGTCTTGCTTGGTGTTGTGTGCGTCAGTCACCGCCTGCTTCAAGCGTTTAGGCGTAAAGCTAAGGTCATTGACAGCAAGAATGACATTTCCGGAATTGATACCAGCCTTGAAAGCTGGACTGTTCCAATGGACGCGCATAGCCGTGCCATTGCCCCGGACGGAGAAGCCGAGAGAAAACGCTAAGTCAGCTGAGTGGCGGGCTGCTTCTGCGGCTTTGATATAGGATGTTGGCTGGTCGGTATAAACAAGTTTGTAGCCACCATTGGTCAGGCCACCGAGCGGAGCGTGCGGTTGGACCTTATCAAGACGGTCGTGCAGGAACTTGGCCCAGTCGTAGGGTTGTACTGCGTTTAGGGTGCTAACCACATCATCAAAATTGTACGGGCTTACGACAAAGCTACCGTTATTTGTGCTGAAGAACGCTTTGGCAAAGTCGTCCAGAGATTTGTGATCGTTGGAGAGCTTGCGGATCAGCGCATCTGCGTCCAGCCACACGAGTTGGCCTTCCACATAGTAATCTTCAGAACGCTGCCAGTCGCGCCATGAGAGGGGTGCGCGCTGGGCAATGACTGGGTCGTTCGTTGTGTCTTCCAGAGGGCGCCAGAGGCGTCCAGTTTGATTGTCGTACGTGGCGGCCATGTATGCGAGAGCCTCAAAGCCCTGATCCTTCGTTACAAGGCCGGAGCGTGCAGCTAAGACATTGCCCCAGTATTGAGTTTGCCCTTCATATACCCAAAGGAGAGAGCCTTGTTGGGGGTAGTTGAAGTTTGGTGCCCAAAGATCAGCTGGGCGGCGGTACTTACCATTCCAAGAATGTGTGTATTCGTGGGCGAGTAGGTCACGACCGGGGAAGGTTTGGTCCCATTCCGTGAAATAGCCGAGTTCTGCGCTATTTTCGCTGGATTGGTGGTGTTCCAGACCGATGCCGCCCAATTCATCCGTCAGTGCCAGCAGAAAATCGTAGTGGTCGTAGTGGTGGGAGCCGAAAACTGTCGTGGCTTGCTTGACAAGATTGCGATGCGCTTCGATTTGGGCTGGTGTTGCCTCTAGGGATGCGGCTTCGTCCGAGACGACGTTCAAGCTTACGGGAACGTGATCTGGGCCAGTCAGGTCAAATTTGCGGAAATAACGACCCACATATAGCGGTGAATCGACGAGGGTGTTCAGTGTCGTCGGTTGGAAATGGGTGACGTCGCCATAGGTGTCAGCGCGTAGGGCTGTGCCAATTTTCCAGCCGTGAGGAATGTGGACGCTGGGGTTCACTACGATATCACGTGAGAAGTACCCAGCGGGGTAAAGCGATACCTGATTCCATTGTACGTTAATGATTGATGGCGTGACGGTTACACGGCCTTGGCCTTCTGCCACTGGTGTCAGAAGCTGAAAGTTCAAATCAAGTTTGGTGGTCGAGTGGTCGACGGGGATATGGAAGGCCGCAACATTAACGGGGTCACGCTTCCAACCTAGATCTTTGCCGCCGCTGTGAACGCGTAGATCGCCCAATTGGCTCAAAACGCCTGTAGGGGAGTGGTCGCCGGGGATCCACATGGGGAAGAAGAGAACCATGTCGCCTTTGTTGGCGGCATCTTTAGGCACAGGCACAGTTTCGTGCACATTAAAGACGCGGTGGGTGGTGTCCGTTGCGTCAACGTCTACAGTTAATGCGCCTTCGAACGGGTGGTCTACCGGCGCGGGAATAGAGTTGGGGAGCGGAATTGGCTGGGGTTGAGGTTGTGAAGATTGTGCTTTTGCAAAGCCGGGAGCGGTTAGGGCGCTCGCCAGCGTGAGCGCCGTCAAGAAATGGCGTGAAATCATAATGATAGCAATCCTGCATTGGAACCGTACGGCTATAGTTCATAGCTGTAGGATGCCGGAGCGCCAATTAATGATTCACCAACGAACTGAAAAAATATTTCCTGTTATGTTGGTGTTGTCGTTTCGTGGACGGGGAAAACGGTAATATCCCAAGTTCCGTCTTTGTGGTCCATGCGCATAGGGGTGGCGTTTGGGATACGGACGTTAATATCCAATCCCATGCCAGCGCGTAAGCCACGATAGAGTGCGCCGTGAGCAACAATAAGAGGGGTGCCCCCATTAAATGCGCGGTTGGTGGCTGTGATTGAGCGCTCTGTTAGCTCGGAGAAGCCTTCGGCGCCTTCTGGTTTGTACCCTTCGTAGATCCAAGGTTCATACCAATTGCCCATTTCTTTCCCTTCAAGGATGCCGAAGCAGACTTCCTTGAAACCAACATCCGTATTGAGGGGAATAGTAATACCGTGGCGCTCAAAAATAGCTTTTTGAGCGTATTGGGCGGTTGTAAGAGCGCGGGATAATGGTGAGGCTACGATATGATCAAAGGGTTTTTGACCATTATCGAAGAGTGTGGCTAGGAAATCGCCGGCCTGTACCGCTTGTTCGAGGCCGTTGGCATTGAGCGGAATGTCCGTGTGCCCCTGCGCCAGAGCCTTTACGTTCCAGTCTGTTTGACCGTGACGAAGATACCAAAAGGTGCGGGGGGTGATGGGGGACATAAAAGCAAAAACTTCCAGTGACGGAGAGGCCGGAGCAATTTAGTCAAACAGTGACGAAACGGAGCTTTCGTCAGCAACCGCGCTCATCGCACGTGCGAGCAGGTTGGCTGTTGTAATTTGACGGATGTTTGGTGTCTCTCTCAGGGTTTCGGTCGCGGGGATGCTGTCCGTTAAGGTTAGCATGTTCAGTGGGCTATTTTTGACTTTTTCGCATGCAGCGCCAGTCAAAACACCGTGCGTCACATAAGCTTCAACGCCAGCGGCGCCACGCTTCATCAAAGCTTCAGCTGCGTTGCAAAGTGAACCGCCGCTATCAACAATGTCGTCAACGAGGACACAATAGCGACCGGAGACGTCGCCAATCACGTTCATGACCTCGGACACGCCTGCGCGTTCGCGGCGTTTGTCGATAATGGCGAGGTCAACATTGAGGCGCTGCGCCAACTGACGGGCGCGGACCACGCCGCCTACATCGGGGGAGACAATGATCAATTCGCGGTTGGGCAGGCGCGCGCGCAAATCTCTTACGAATAAGGGAGCTGCGTAGAGGTTGTCTGTTGGAATATCGAAGAAACCTTGGATCTGCATTGCGTGCAAGTCCATGGTCAAGATACGGTTTGCGCCAGCTTCAGTAAGAAGGTTTGCGACAAGTTTGGCACTGATAGGGGTGCGAGGGCCTGACTTACGATCCTGACGAGCATAGCCAAAATACGGCATTACAGCGGTAACGCGCTTTGCAGAGCCTCTACGCAGAGCGTCCAGCATAACCAATAATTCCATCAGATGGTCATTGGTCGGCATGCAGGTGCTTTGGATGACAAAGACATCCTCACCGCGCACGTTTTCTTGGATTTCTACGAAGACTTCCCCGTCAGCAAAGCGCCGTACGACGGTTTTGCACAGTGGGAGGCGGAGTTCATTCGCAACCGCGCGGGCAAGAGGCAGGTTACTGTTGCAGGCAACGATTTTCATTCACGGGTCTCGTCTGGGGGGCGACAGGAAGGAAGTGGGGCCTTTTAACAGTGCGTATCTCTTATGTCATCTTCTCTGTAAGGTAATCTGGTGCAAACGCATGAAAATTACGCGCAGCCTTAGCTTGTGGTTTCACGTTAAAGCAGATGTTATCGTTTGTTTTAGAATATGCGACAGGCTTTAGTTAGTATTTATAGGTGGGAAATAGCGGTATGGCGCTCAAAAAATGTATTGGCAGGGTAGGGCGTGTGTTGTGTCTTGAGACGTTACCGTCACAGCGCCAAGCAGAGGATGCCGTTTTTATTCCGCCGGGCATTCACAATGAGTGGGGTTTATTTGAGCCTTCAGGTCGGTGTGTTCCCGAGTCTATGACCTATCATGGGGTTGGGCGGTTGCATACAGCATCTTCAGCGCTGTCATTGTCAGCCGAGGTCGAGGCGCCTGTCTGCTCTGCGGATTTCGAATATCTCTATATAGGGCCTATCGAAGCCAATCATTCTTATTTCTTCAAGCGTAGTTTGGCACGTTTTTGGGCGGTACCACTCATAGAACGGCGCCGGTTACGTCTGGTCTTTAGCACCACGGATTATGAAGCATTGCAGAGGTCCGTTTATTTTCGCGGGGTGTGTGACGCGCTGAACCTTGGTGAGGAAAACTTCTTGAGAGTAAGCGCACCTTTGCGTTTCAAACGGATACTGGTTCCAGCTCCGTCATTTGAGGAGTTGTCGCTCATACACAGAGTGCATGTCGATCTCATGCAAATGATTGGGCGCAGATGGATGGCTCGGGACAACGTATCGCAACCGGGTAGGGCCATTTATCTTTCAAAAGAAAAACTTCCCTCTGGTAATGTTCGAATTGGGAATGAATCGGAAATAACCGATATTTTATCAGGAAAAGGGGTTGGTATTATCTATCCAGAGACTCTCTCGTTTAGAGAAAGAGTAGAGTTTTGGGCATCAAACCCGCTTGTTGTGGGGTTCAACACTTCTTTTATGTTCTATAGTGCGATGTTTCCGGAAAGAAATATTTTAAAAATTTCCTATGGCGATGATATGTGGACTAATCAATGCCTTATTGACCAGGCAAATAATAATGTGAGCGACTATTTGTGCCCGGAAAACGGGTGTGAAGCGCGGGGCGCGGGTGATGGGTTCAATATGAACTTTATTGTAAAAGATCCCCGCGCTGTTGCTGAGAGCTTACTTGATGCTATTGCCTCAAGGTGAGTTTTCTCTACCCGGCCTTGTGACCGGGTAGAGTTGCGGCTTCAGATAAATACGTAAAAAAGAAATGCTGCGAGGCTGATGGTGACGGGCAGGGTGATGATCCATGCGAGGGCTATTTTGAGCAGCATTTTTGGGTTTATGCCGGAGCCTGACGCGACCATAGTACCCGCGACGCCAGATGTGATGATGTGCGTCGTTGAGACGGCGAGGCCTGTGTAGCCTGCGGACATAATAAGGCCGGCACCAAAAACTTCAGACACAGCACCCTGCGCGGGTGTTAAATGTTTTTTGCCGATGCCTTCCCCCAAAGTTTGAACGATGCGGCGGTAGCCAATCATTGTTCCTAAGCCAAGGCAAAGGGCACTTAAGACACGAACCCAGACTGGCGCGTATTCTACAGCTGGACGTAAGTGGTTTGCGATTGATTTGGCTTGCTTGGCTTCGGAAGGATCAATGGCTGGATTGTCAGCCACAGAGCGTAGTGCGGATAAAATCTCGTAGATATCACCGCGCACCAAGGATGGGGTTGCGTTTTGTTCCGTCGCTGAGGAGAGGCGGTCAACAGCTGCTAGTTGTTCCTGCCTGAAGGAGTGATTGCCGTAAATGGTGATTAAGGGGCGTGCCGATTGCACATCTTGGTGGAGTTGTTCGTAATGGATGGGGGCGTCGGGGTTTAAAGCAAACGATGCTGGCATGATGCCAATAATCGTAAGCATGATAAGGCCAATGCTTTTTTGCCCGTCATTGCTACCATGTGAAAAGCTAACCAAAGTACAGGTCGCGATGAGTAAAGCTTTAACAATAGAGTTTGGTTTTTCCCCTTGGGTCGGGGGAGTGTAGAGTTCAGGTTTGCGTATGACAGAGCGCATTAAGAGATAAAGAATGAAAGCGCCCAAGAAACCGATAGCTGGTGAAATGGCCAGTGTTTTGAGTACTTTAAAAATCTGCCCCCATTCGACGCTTGGTCCTAAAGCGCGGGCATGTACAAAAGCATCTTCGATAGCGATGCCTATAAGTGCACCAATAACGCAATGCGATGATGAGTTTGGAATGCCGAGCCACCATGTGGCGATATTCCAAATTAGAGCGGTACCAAACAGCGCGACGAGCATTGGTATGGCAGGGGCGCCGTTGGGCGGGGACATAACATCGGCAGGGAGGAGTTCGACGAGTGTGTAAGCAACGGCAATGCCACCGAGTAGCACGCCGAGCAAATTCATCAATCCGGACCAGATTACGGCAGTACGCGGTTTGAGGGAGTTTGTGTAAATGACACTCGCGACAGCATTTGCCGTATCGTGGAAGCCATTAGCAAACTCGAAAACACAGACCAGTACAAAGCATAAAACTAACGCCATGATCGACCATGGAGAATCTGGCACGAAATGAAGCATTTTATGGGGGACCATCTCTCACGTTGACAGAGTGAGCAAGGTGTAAACATTTGACGGTGGAAATTCTATATTTTGTCATGATTGTTCATCGAAATTTCACCAAAGTTTATAGTTCCTCGGTGTCTTTAAAAAATCATATGCAAATGTGGGATTTATTTTTTAGTTCTCTGCCAACGGAAAGAACGCTCTGAATTGTGAAGCCTAGTAGGAGAATAAGCTTTTATTTTCCTGCGGGCTGAGATGGTGGACGTTCAAAAATGAAATTGGAAAGCTCGTGACGTCTCCGAACCGTCGTAATTTTTTGCGCATGACTGCGTCGCTTGCTGCGGCAGGTAGTCTTCCGGCTAATTTGAGAGCAGCGCTCGCGGTTGCACCTCATCGCAAGACCGGTACCATTCAGGACGTGGAACACGTCGTTATTCTCATGCAGGAGAACAGGTCGTTCGATCATTATTTCGGGTGTCTGCGTGGTGTGCGGGGTTATGGTGATCCACGCCCAGCGCGAATGCCAGATGGTGATAATGTTTTTGCTCAAAAGGCCGGCAGCGGCCAGACGGTTATGCCTTTCAGGCTGAACACGGTGCATACATCAAGCGCCTGTATTGCAAGTTTGGATCATAGCTGGAAAGGTAGCCAAACAGCATGGAATGAGTGGGACTGCTGGGTTCCTCATAAAACTGAAATGACAATGGGGCATTTCACGCGTGAGGATATCCCATATTATTACGCGCTTGCTGAAGCTTTCACGATTTGTGATTCTTATCATTGCTCAATTTTTGGTCCGACTAATCCGAACCGTTTATATTTATTTTCTGGCACTAATGGTCTGACGCATCGTTACGATGGCTTGCAAGCTATCACAAACGTAGATGACGGCAATGAAACGGCAGATATTCGGCTCGAAAATCCAAGTTTTACGCCTTTCCAATGGGTGAGCTACGCAGAAGACCTCCAGGAAGCAGGAGTTTCTTGGAAAGTCTATCAAGAGTACGATAATTTTGGCGACAATCCCTTGGCGAGTTTCAAGGCATTCAGGGGGGTAAAGCCGGGGAGTTGGCAATATCAGCGCGGGCGAAGCATTGTTGAGGGCTCCAACAAGCATAATGCTGAAACGTCGGAAGGTCGTTTTCTTGTTGAGGCGTTTGAGCGTGATATTGCCCTCGGAAAATTACCTCAGGTCTCGTGGATTGTTCCTTCTGCGGCTTTGTCGGAGCATCCTAATGCCCCGCCGGGCTTTGGTGAGCACTTAATATCCCGACTGATGGATGTATTTAGCCGCCATCCTGACGTGTGGTCCAAAACGGTTTTCATCTTAAATTATGACGAAAATGACGGTTTTTTTGATCATATTCCTGCACCAGTGCCAGCTTTGCGGGCGAGTGAAGGGTTCTCAACTGTTTCAGTCGAGGGTGAGAGTTATCACGGCGTGCCAGTTGGGTTAGGGCCGCGTGTACCT
This sequence comes from Neokomagataea tanensis, assembly GCF_006542335.1. GTDB lineage: Bacteria > Pseudomonadota > Alphaproteobacteria > Acetobacterales > Acetobacteraceae > Gluconobacter > Gluconobacter tanensis. The sequence continues at coordinate 2,104,897 of NZ_CP032485.1, forward strand.
GCCATGATTATTTCGCCTTGGAGTAAGGGCGGCCGTGTTAATTCCGAGCTTTTTGACCATACATCGGTACTGCGTTTTTTAGAAAAGCGTTTTGGGGTACCTGCGCAAAACATAACACCATGGCGGCGTTCGGTTTGCGGCGATCTGACGTCCACACTGGATTTCTCTGTGCAGGACAAAGCGTGGGACGCTGCATTGCCTAACACAGACGATTATATGCCTCAGACGCGGCATTCCTGCGCGCTGCCGCACCCAGATGTTCCAGCAAATCCTGTGATGCCTCGTCAGGAAGCGGGTCAGAGGGTTGCTTGTGCGCTCCCTTACCGTTTTTCAGCGGACATAACAGTTCAAGGTAAGCGCGAATTCATTAATTTGGTGAATACGGGAAAAGTCGGAGCAGTTTTTCGTTTGTCAGGGCAAGGCGCATCGCGTGCCTATACGGTAGGGGCTGGCCATCAGGTCGAGATTGACCTCGTTGCTGGGCGCCCGTTCCATTTTGCTGGGCCTAACGGCTTTGTAAGGGAAAGAACGGGCATAGCGCAGTCGCTGTATAATGTAGCTTTGAAAGAACTTGATGAAGCAGTTGTCCTAGCGGTGCAGGGTGCCGAGGCGGGAACTATATCGGTTGTTTTAGAAGATGGTTACGGAGCTTTTCCGTCAGAACGTCTCCGATCTGATCAGGAAATAAAACGGACGGTTGCCGTGCGGGAAAGTGCAGGGTGGTACGCCCTTGCGATTGATGATGGCCGTGGCAGTGTCATGCGGTTGTGTGGCCATGTGGAGAATGGTAGGCCGAGCATGAGTGATCCCATGTTTGCGCGGCAGCATTAGCATTTAGGGATAGGTGCAGAGAGAGAACTCTGCACCTAGAGGGTTACTGTTACACGCGGGCCATCAGGGCTGCGTTTCCGCCTGCGGCAGTGGTGTCCGTACTGATGCTGCGCTCCAGAACAAGCCATTCTAACGGGTAGTGTCCGTCCTTATCAGGCACGTGCATGCTGATTACGGCGTCCCCGAGGCTGGGAAGTTGAGCAGCAAATTCTCGGCGTTCTTCAATTGTACCATTGAACAAAGCGACATCCACTTCTGTTGCAGAGTGCGTACACACAATCTGCTTTGCCAGTGTGTGTGGCGGGGGTGGGAGGCGGCGCCACAACGTAGCCGGTAGGACGCAGATATTGCCTGTCGAAAGTGCGGCTTCGATTTGGGTACGCAAATCCTCAGGCTGAGGGCCTGCACACAGCACGGTGCCCCGCGCTGAGAGGGTGTAGAGGTTGTTTTCACCGACGGGACCGGGAAGAGCAATCTCCGTTCCGAGCGGCGAGTGGAGAGGGGCTGGAGTAATAGGAGTTGGGTTAATAACGTCCAACCATGGTTTGGCTTGGGCAAGAAGGGAGGGTACAGCGTTTTGGAAGCGTGTATCTAACGCTTGTGTATGGGCCAACATGCGTCGCAAATAGAGCGGTCCGCCGGCTTTTGGTCCTGTGCCAGACAGGCCATGCCCGCCAAACGGCTGGGAGCCGACAATTGCCCCGACGATATTGCGGTTCACATAAATATTGCCAGCACTTGAAGCGTTGGTGAGTTCTTGAATAGTACTGTCGATACGCGAATGGAGGCCAAAAGTAAGTGCGTAGCCTGTGTTGCGTATCTTCTCCATTAATGAGGCGCGCTCGTTGGCCTTGTACCGTACGATGTGCAGAACAGGCCCGAAAACTTCGCGTGTTAAAACATTTATATCGCTTATTTCGATCAGGGTCGGGGCAACGAACGTGCCTGCGCTACAAGCGGGGGGGAGTGAGGTTTGGTACACACGGAAGCCCTTAGAGCGCATCTCAGCAATATGTTGAAGGATGATGTTTTGAGCATCTGCGGAAATGACAGGGCCGACATCGGTTTCAATATCGGCTGGATTTCCGATTTGTAGCTCGTCCATTGCGCCTTTGATCATCGCGAGAACGCGGTCTGCGCTGTCTTCTTGCAAACACAGGACGCGAAGAGCGCTACAGCGTTGGCCCGCACTGTCAAAGGCTGATGCGAGTACATCGCGCGTGATTTGTTCAGTTAGAGCAGAACTGTCCACGACCATAGCGTTTTGGCCGCCAGTTTCGGCAATTAGAGGCAGGGGCGTACCGTGTGCGGTCAAGCGGTTGGAAAGTTGCTTTTGGATAATATGTGCGACTTCCGTCGAGCCAGTGAAGACTACGCCTGAAATGCGTTCATCGCTAACAAGTGCGGCTCCTGTTTCACCTGCTCCCGGTAGGAAATGTAGTGCATCATCCGGGATGCCGGCTTTATGCAAAATTTGTATAGCCTTAAGGGCGATGACGGGTGTTTCCTCTGCGGGTTTGGCAAGAACGGTATTACCGGCAGCAAGAGCGGCTGAAATTTGGCCGAGGAAGATTGCGAGAGGGAAATTCCAGGGGCTAATGCACACAATAGCTCCCAGCGGGGTTGTGCCGTTCAGTTCCCGCCGGGCTTGTGCTGCGTAGTAGCGAAGGAAATCTACGGCCTCTCTTATTTCAGCCACGGCGTTAGCGAGTGTTTTGCCCGCTTCCCGCAAGACTATACCCATGAGTTGTGGTGTTTCAGCTTCTAAAAGGTCCGCAGCGCGTTCGAGAATGATAGCGCGGTGTTCTGCTGATGTGCGCCCCCAACTGTCAAAAGCTGTAATAGCTGATGCGACAGCGTCTTTTACGACTTCTGGAGTGGAGGTTGTGATGGTTGTCAGGGTATCTTTGTGATCCGCTGGGTTGATAACGGGCAGATCTCCACTCGTCTCGGGCAGGGTGGTGTTCAAGATGTCTTTTAACGAGCGAAGTGTATTCTCGTCATTTAAGTCAATACCGCGTGAGTTTGTACGCTCAGGCTGGAACAAATCATGCGGGGCCACAATGTTTGATGGTTTAAGGTCGTTCAGAAGGCTTACTGGGTCTGCCGTCAGGTCATCGAGCGACAGAGACTGGTCTTGGATGCGGTTTACGAAAGACGAGTTTGCACCGTTTTCAAGCAGGCGGCGTACGAGGTAGGCAAGAAGCGTCTCATGTGTGCCAACCGGGGCATAAATACGTACTGGTCGGTTGAGATTGTGTTGGCCAACGACTTGGTCGTAGAGGGCTTCTCCCATGCCATGCAGACACTGGAATTCATATGAATCGGGCGTGTAGTCTGTTCCAGCCATGCTGTAGATGGCGGCAAGGCTTTGCGCGTTATGCGTGGCAAATTGCGGGAAGACTGCGTCAAGCGCACCAAGGAGCTTACGTGCGCATGCTAGGTAAGAAATGTCTGTGTGATTTTTCTCGGTAAAGACTGGAAAGTCGCTCTGACCGTCAACTTGTGCTCGTTTTATCTCGCTGTCCCAGTATGCGCCTTTGACCAACCGGATCATGAGACGTCGGTTATGCTGGCGTGCAAGTTCGATGATGTAATCGAGTACAACAGCAGCGCGCTTTTGGTAGGCCTGTACCACAAAGCCGAGGCCGTTCCATGTGGCTAGGCTGGGTTCTGCGCACAGCATTTCCAGTAGATCGAGTGAAAGTTCTAACCGTTCCGTCTCTTCAGCATCAATGTTGAAGCCGATATTGTATTGGCTTGCCAGTTTGGCGAGCGCGATGAGACGGGGTGCTAACTCTGTCAGAGCTCTTTCGCGCTGTAGGCGGCTGTATCGGGGGTGGAGAGCCGAGAGTTTGACCGAAATACCGGGGCCAGCATACACGCCTTGCCCGTAAGCAGCTTGGCCTATGGCATGGATGGCGGTCTCATAGTCACGGTAGTAGCGGTCAGCATCTTCCATTGTCATGGCCGCTTCCCCGAGCATGTCGTAGGAATAACGATAGCCACGCGAAACTGGATTTTTGCTGTTTTTCAGAGCTTCATCGATGGTTTGCCCTGTAACAAACTGGCGCCCCATTAAACGAATGGCTTGATTAACACCTTGTCTGATTGTCGGAGCACCGCAGCGCGTTGTCAGAGATGCGAGCGTATTAGGCAGGCGTGCGAGTGTTTTAGCTGAAAGAGCCTTCCCTGATACAACGAGCCCCCAAGTGGCAGCATTAACGAACAGGGGCGACTTACGATCGATTTGACCAATCCAGTTACCATTCCCGATTTTATCACGGATGAGAGCATCGCGTGTGGCGTTATCGGGGATACGCAATAGGGCCTCTGCTAGACACATGAGAGCCACGCCCTCTTCTGTGGAGAGGTCGTATTTTTGGACGAGGTCTTGGACGATGCCACCGCTTTTTTGTGAACGCAGGCCTTGAACGAGGTTGCGTGCGGTATTTTTGCCAAGCGAGGACTCTGTTGGCTTTGGAGCGGCTTCTTGGCTGAGTTTTTTAACCAATGGCAGTTCCGGACTGCGCGTATAGTCTGTGATGGTCTGACGCAGCGGAGAGCGCTGGGGAACACAATGCGCAATAAGAGCCATCGGCTGAGAGTCCTGCATAAAGGAATTGATGGTTTCGACTGTAAAAAGAAATACGCTAAATGAGCGCTGGAAGTTTGCTCTGTTGACCAAATTAAATTTGTTATATTTTCATATGTAAGAATTTTATAAGGGTACTTGTAAAGCAATGGATGATACGGATCGCAGAATTCTGAGCTTTTTGCAGCGTGATGGTCGCATGACGAACCTTGAGCTTTCAAAGCATGTTCATCTGAGTCCTGCTGCGACGCTGGAAAGGGTAAAAAAGCTGGAGCAACGCGGAGTTATTCGTGGGTATATGGCGCGGCTGGACCCAGATTCCCTTAATTTAGGCTTGGTTGTTTTTATCCAAGTTACGTTGGACCATAGTGGATCAGATATATTCGAGGCTTTTTCAAAGGTGGTTCGGACTATTCCGCAAATAACCGAATGTTATATGGTGGCAGGAGGGTTTGATTACATGCTCAAAGCCCGCGTCAAAGACATGAACGGCTATCGTAATTTTTTAGGCAGAACCCTAAGCCGGTTGCCCGGAGTAAGGCAGACCCATACTTATGCCGTTATGGAAGAAGTAAAAAGTGATCCAACGCTTCCGGTTTAGAAACAACTATGTCTAAACTTTCCTGACTACTGATGGAAATAAGGTGACTCTGGAAATGGCATTACGTTTTGGACAGCATCCTCTCTTAGCGAAATGCCGTTATTTGTTTTTGAGCAGTGCAGCGCTGGGCATGTTCTATGTCGGGGAGTAAGCGGTGCATGCGCGGAAGATACGCGCAACCTCATGCCCGTGCCAGAGCATGTAACGTGGGGCAAAAAGCAAATAAATTTCAGCGCTATCCAAATCGCCTGGGATAAGCCGGCAACGCCGTTAATGCGTGAGGCTGGCATACGCTTTGAACGGCGCCTTACCCGTCTTATCGGCCGTACCGGTGGCCCAGTTTTTACTTTGCACATCCGCGCAGGGAGCGACCCGGATTTTTTGACGCTCAAAGAAAGAGAGGCTTATCATTTGGAAGCCGGTGCCCAAGGGGGTATTCTGACGGCTGATGGCCCTGCTGGAATACTTCACGGCTTGGCAACCCTTTTGCAAATGGTGGAAAGAGGCCCCCGCGGCGCCTCCTTGCAAGAGGGAAAAATTGAGGACGGGCCGCGTTTCGCTTGGCGTGGTGTTTTGTTGGATGTCTCTCGGCATTTTGTAACGATCGAGACTCTTAAGCGCCAACTAGATGCCATGGAATTGGTAAAGTTAAACGTATTACATTGGCACTTGAGCGATGGGACGGGCTTCAGGGTTGAGAGCCGCGTTTTCCCTGAGATTAATAGGATCGGCCCTTATTACACGCAGGATCAGGTCCGCGAGATTGTTGCTTACGCGGCTGCCCGGGGGATACGCGTCGTACCCGAGATTGATGTTCCAGGTCATGCTTATGCCATTCTGCGTGCTTATCCGAACTTGAGCGCGGAGCCTTTACCGAAAGTGGAATACGCAGGTGAAAAAGCAAATATTCCAGCGATGGACCCGACAAATCCCGCGACTTTGAAATTTGTTAAAGCGTTATATTCAGAGATGGAAACGCTTTTTCCAGATGTGTATTTCCATGCCGGCGGGGACGAGGTCATGGAGAAGCAATGGACGGAAAATGCGCGTATCCAAGCATACATGAAGGCGCATGATATCCCTGATGCTGCGGCATTGCAGGGGGAATTTACGGCTGAAGTTGCGCGCTTGTTGCATGATCAGGGGCGCATCATGATTGGATGGGATGAGGTTAGTACGGCACCTGTACCTAAAGATGTGGTTATTGAAGGGTGGCGTGGTTCGAAATGGACTGCCCGCGCTATACGCAGTGGTCACGATGTTTTGGTCTCTTCCGGGTATTATTTGGACCTTATGCGCCCCTCAGCGGCGCATTACACGATAGATCCTTATGACGTGCTGGCTGAGGGGCTGACGCCGTCGCAAATACAAGAAGCGCGACCAAAACCGAGCGCTCTGATTGATGCATTTAGTCAGAACCCTGCCGAGCAGCCACTGACGCAGGAGGGGCAAGCGCATGTTCTCGGCGTTGAAGAGGCATTGTGGACGGAATTAGTCTCTGACCAAATGATAGATGAACGTCTATGGCCGCGCAGCGCAGCTGTAGCGGAGCGCTTTTGGTCCTCTCCCACGCTCATTGATGTATCAGACATGCATAGGCGCTTGAAAGCTACTCAGACGGAACTTGAAGAGACGGGTTTGCAGTCTGAGGCGCATGTTCGTGTCATGCGTTTGGCTTTGACAGGGGGACATCCAGATGCAGCCCTAAATTCAGTGCTTGATGCGCTGGTACCGGCTCAGAATTACGTGCTTAACCGCTTGCACGATAAGAAGGGTTTGGATGTGGAGCATAGCCCTGCCGGAGTGGTCGATCCTGATTCATGGGATGTTTTACAGTTCAATGAATTAGCGGCACGGTTTGCGAACGGGGACACGACTGCTGCGCCCGAGTTAAAAAAAATAGCGGGCCAATGGTTCGAAGCTTCCAAGAATGTTCAGATTACGATCAACACCTACCCCGCGCTAAAAGATCTTAGTTCCACCGTGCAAGATTTATCATCACTGTCGGGCGCCGTACTGGCAAAGCTAGACGGATCTGCAAGACCTTCCGATACAGATGCTGCTTTGCAAAGACAGGAGACGTGGGCGCACAATACGTCCAACATGTTATTGTCTGTAAGGCGGCCACAAGCTCCGGGTGGAGTTTATGTGGGTGGTGTCTCTGGCTTTCAGGCCTTGCTGCATTAAGGGGCAATAAATATGAACGATTTTAACGCAATGATACAGCGGCGTTCTTTCCTTACGCAGGTCGGGATGTGTGTCGGTCTGGGGGTAGTACCAATTGCCGGATGTGCTGCGGATCGTCCCGAAAAATGGTCGGCAGTGGATGCCCGAGTACGCAAAGCGGTGGACGAGGGGCAATGCCCTGGAGCGGTGTTGGCGGTCGGGTCTAAGGGGCAGGTGGCGCATAGCTATGTTTATGGCCGTCGTGCTCTTGTCCCAGAGATCCAGCCTATGCTTTGGCAGACGGTGTTTGACATGGCGTCATTAACCAAGCCGCTTATAACAGCCTTGGCGATAATGCAGTATGTCGAACGAGGAACTATAGGGATAGACGAGCTCGTAACGCATTATTTGCCCGAATTTGGCAGCATGGGCAAAGAATCAATAACGATACGACTCTTGTTGACCCATTATTCTGGATTACCTCCAGATGTTCCGCTTAAAGCGCCATGGAGCGGTAAGGAAGAGGCCGTACGTTTGGTGATGAATAGCCCGCTTGTGGCTAAACCGGGGGAACGCTTTCTATACAGCGATATCAATTATATCACGCTCGGTTTGATTATTGAAAAATTGAGTGGTCAGTCTCTGGCTGTATATGCGCACGAGAATATTCTTTCCCCAATGGGGCTGAAACATTCGCAATTTTTACCACCCGTTTCAGAGAGAGCTGTGATTGCGCCGACGCAGTTCGATGATGAGGGACATTTGTTACAAGGGGTGGTGCATGATCCAACTTCTCGTCGGATGGGCGGGGTTGCCGGGCATGCCGGTTTCTTTTCTACGGCAGATGATGTCTGCCTTTATGCTCAGGAATTGCTCAATCGTTTGAAGGGGCGGGAGAGTCGCTTCCCATTAAAACAAGAAACCTTGGCATCCATGGTGGTTCCTGAGCAGCCACAGGGCAAGACCGATCTGCGTGGCTTCGGGTGGGATTTGCATACTTCGTTTTCGACGCCACGGGGTGAGCTGTTCTCGTCCCAATCTTTTGGGCATACGGGCTTTACGGGAACATCGTTGTGGATTGATCCGGTAAGCGAGGCTTATGTAGTGTTATTAACGAACCGTGTGCATCCGTATGGTGGGCATAGCGTCGTATCGTTGAGGCATGATGTAGCAACTCTTGTTGCGCAAGCTCTCGCTTCTTAGTGTTAAAGGGGGCGCTTTAATGGTGCCACGCCGCGCCAGTATAGAAAAAGCGCCCCAGACCAGCAGTAAAGAGTAAGCATCCATAAAGTGCGTGCTCAATGCATGACAGTAGTAGAGAGTTATGTTTTGCGTAGTCGCGCGCGAAGAGAAGCCCACCTATTGTGCATAGGCCGATAGCGATAGCATTTAGAAAAAGAATATGCGCGAAGCCAAACGCAAGTGCACTAGCTAGAACTACAGCGTGATTTGAAGAGAATAAGGCTGAATAGCGTGTGAAAAGAAAGCGTCGATACAGCATCTCTTGCGGCCATACGGATAGGACCGGGTAAAGCAATAAAACGAGGCCCCATAATTTGGGATTCGTGCGAGGTAAAGACAAAAAATTATGCGGGAAGACCAACCATGTCATTAATAAAATGCATGGGGCAAGGACGCAAAAGCGTTGTAAAAGGCTCTTAAGGTGCGGCCTTAGAGGGGGTTTTGTGAGTGCTTTTGGAGGGCGTGTTTTCAGCCAAGTGATGAATGCGGCGACCCAGAGGCTGCCAAACAGGACGAGGGCGTTGCGAAGCACGAGTAGAAGAATAGGGCCCAAGATAAAGATACAAATAAACTCAGTTGTAAGAGAATAGCGCGGGGCCTTGAACATACTGAGTTTCCTTAAAATATATTCAGTCGTAGTTGGAACGTGGGCTAACCCCAGAGGTTCACGGGACGTGTTAGGGGCACAGATCATTAATCTGTGCAGTGAAGACATAGGCATGCTGAGTAGTGGCGCACTGCCTGCTTGCCAGAAAAGAGCGAGTTAGGAGAGGTAGCTGTGCATACCGATATGAACAAACAAGATATGGCACTGCGCATAAGGGATGGAGCGGGTTACATAGCCGCTCTTGATCAAAGCGGGGGCTCTACGCCTACAGCTCTGGCTACGTATGGAATTTCACCAACTGCGTATTCGTCGGATAGTGAGATGTTTGCGTTAATGCACGCCATGCGCAGCAGGATCATGACTTCTCCGGCTTTTTCTAGCAATCAAGTGCTGGGAGCTATCCTTTTTGATCGGACGATGGACGCTGAGATAGCAGGCGTATCTGTGCCTACATATTTATGGCAGGAGCGCGGAATCGTTCCGTTTGTAAAAATTGATGAGGGCTTATCGCCTCTGGTGGATGGTGTGCAGTTAATGCGGCCTATGCCGAAACTGCCTGCACTCTTGGCGCGGGCTGTTGAGAGAGGTGTGTATGGCACAAAAGCTCGATCTGTTATTCATTCAGCCAATGCAATTGGTATTTCATCAATCGTCGATCAACAAATATCCGTAGCTGAAAAAGTATTAAAATCAGGTCTTGTTCCGATACTGGAGCCTGAAGTCTCTGTGTCAAGTGATGATAAAAGTGAAGCGGAAATTATTTTAAGAGATAAACTTTTAGAAAGTCTTACAAGATATTTCGGAAGTGAAAATATTATATTGAAACTAACATTACCGGATACAGTAAATTTTTACAAAGACCTGAGTTCTATTGCATGTGTTGACCGGGTTGTGGCCTTATCTGGGGGGTATTCTTTGAAAGAGGCATGCCAAAAGCTTGCTCTCAATGACACCATGATTGCGAGTTTCTCTCGCGCGCTGCTCGACCGCTTGAGAGTGGATCAGAGCGACGAAGAGTTTGACGCTGCTTTGCAAGATGTGTCGGATCAGATTTACGCTGCATCGGTGAAGAAAATTTACGCGTAAGAAATTTTTCGTGTCTGTGTGCGTTCACTTAAGAGAGATTTCTGAGTGAACGGGGCAGCAGGCATGATGTTTTTTGTATGGGTAGTAATTAAAGTATTGGTAGGCGTAATTATGGTAATCGCCTATTTAAATATTACAGGACGCTCCCAAGTATCGCAAATGACTCCTATCGATTTGTTTGGTAATTTTATTATGGGTGGCGTTGTTGGGGGTATATTATACAACGATAAAGTTGATTTTTTTCGATATGTAATGTTGTTGTTCGTTTGTATTGTGGTTATGGCCTCGTTAAATTATTTGACACGGAGATGGGCGCTCCTGCGTAAGGCCAGTATTGGCCGTCCGATCCCGATTATTGAAAATGGCCGTTTTGTAGTGCAGGCGTTTGAGGATCACCGTAGTCGCCTTGATATTCACGACCTTGCCTCAAATTTACGGATGCAGGGCATTTTCGGATTTGATCGCATCCAATTTGCGCAAATAGAGCCGACAGGAAATATTAGCGTCATTCAAGGGGACAAAATGCACCCTACTCGTTTCGTGGTGTTTAGGGGGAAATTACTAAACGCGGAGTTGGAGGCGGGTGAGTTTGAGGAGGAGTGGGTGCGCCATGAACTCACGCTTGCAGGTGAGGGGGACCTTGAGCAAATTTTCCTCGCGGAGTGGTGTTATGAGCGCATGGTCATCATACGGCAGGACGGGCAGATCATTCGCGGCCCCTTGAGGCCAACGCGTTCAGTGAATGCTCAAAACCCCCTACCATTGAGTAGGGTGGAGCGGATGGCGGCGCATCCCTGGGGTATTGGCGCATCATCTTAAAGGTGAAATTTACGCTGCCTTCAATATTTCAGGCAGCGTAAAAAGACCTAGAAACCAATCGTGGCGTCACCGCCGAAGGTGAACATTCCGATGTTCCGCCCATTATTAAAGGGGCTCGTGCCGTTTAGGGAGCGGTCAAAGCGTATTTCTGGACGTAGGGCAAAAATACGTACACCGTGCCCAATATCTGGGCTGTAAGTTGCGCCTAGTGTGAGGCCGCCGTAAGTCGTGGGTGGGGCAGCTTCTACCGAGACATCACTGGATAGGAATGCGTTCATATATGCTTGGTTTTTAAGGAAGCTTACGACAGAGAGGCCAGAATTATCTCGGAAAATTTCGCCACGGTAATTCAGTGTCCAATGGGGTGTTAGTTTGTAGCTTGCATATGTGACGAAGCTGTAGTTCTCCGCGCGCAACCCAACATCATGGAGGAAGTTAAATTCCCCGGTCAGCGTTATTTTGCTGTTAAGAGTATAGTATGCTGCAATATCATTCCAGTATCTTTGAGCAGTATTGGCGCGCTTACCAAGAATTGCTACCGCATTTTCAGGGCCTACGCGGGACAGTTCAACAATATTTAATTTCCCGTTAGCTAGTCCATTTAGATTGAAACCAAAATACCCTGCTGCAGCGTTATTATTATCATTTTTGCCAAATGTTGTTTGGTTACCTGGGTCAACCCCAAAGTTAAAATCTAAATGGGGGGTGATATGCAGATGGAACATAGCCCCCAAATGCTCAAACGGTACGGAATATTGTGCAGTATAGGCCAATGTATAGAAGGGGCGTGCGGTAGGCTCCAGAACCTCAACGCCCATGGGGGCTTCTAAAATACCTGCCTGCATGTCTAGCCCGCCAGAGGTGAGCATATTTAAGTGTGCATCAACATGGGCTTGTATGGGTAATATTTGGTAGCGTTTTGATGTAATCTTGTTGGATATTCCCAATAACTCGTAATAACGACCATCAGATCCGTAAAGGGCTTGAATGGTAAATCCAAATTGAGTTTCAGGTTTTGATGAATCTATATTTTTGGAAAGCGTTAGGGATAATTGGTTTAGTTGTAGTTGGTTCGCGTGGTCAGACAAAAAATTACCAAAGTTAATTCCATTATCTGGTCGTGCGGGGTTTGCCATAATGCCGCCTTCCGCCTCACCTTGTAGGGTAATACCTTGCAGCCAAGAGTTAGAGCTATCTTTGAAGACCGCTATCTGTGCGTGCGCCGATTGGCTGGGCATTGTCACTGCGAGGCCAGTGAAGCATGTCAGGATTACAAAGCGATTCCTTAGGGGCATAAATGTCTCGCGATGCTTGAATTAGCAGGGGAGAATGGTTTTGGTCAAGGACACAAACCGTTCTTATCAAGAACAGTCTAATAAAATAATATATAATGGTATAAGTAAATTTTCTGTAGGTATAGTATACTATTTTGTGTGCTAAAAATAGCACGATTTATTTTATCCCGCCCATTTACTGGGCGGGATAAAGAAATTAGCCGATACGCTCGCCGTGAAGGGAAATATCGAGCCCTTCGATTTCTTCCTGTTGGCTGACGCGAAGTCCCATAACAAGATCAATAATTTTTAATAGAATGAATGTAACAACACTACACCAGATTACGGTCACTGCTACGGCTTCGGCTTGAATGAGGAACTGATGCCAAGAACCGACGACGCCAGAGGGGTTAGCATCCGTTGCTGAAAGTGGGCCATAGGCCAAGAGGCCAGTAAGAAGTGCGCCGACAATGCCTCCAACGCCGTGAACGCCAAAAGCATCCAAGCTGTCGTCATATCCTAAAGCGTGTTTGAGGGCTGTGGCTGAGAAATAGCAGACAACGCCGGTAACAAGGCCGATGATGAGCGCATTCCCTGGCAGGACAAACCCCGCAGCAGGAGTGATTGCAACCAAGCCGGCAACTGCGCCTGATACAATGCCGAGGACCGTTGGTTTGCCAGTTTTAATCCATTCAACAAGAAGCCATGCTACTCCGGCGCCAGCTGTGGCGATTTGAGTGGTAGCCATCGCCATGCCAGCACGCCCGTTGGCGCCAACGGCCGAGCCTGCGTTGAAGCCGAACCAACCAACCCACAGGAGTGATGCGCCGATTACGGCGTAGGTTAGGTTGTGTGGCGTCAGGTCGTCTTTACCAAAGCCGTGGCGTTTGCCGAGAACAAGAGCAGTTACCAACCCTGCGACACCCGCATTGATATGCACGACTGTACCGCCTGCAAAGTCAACCGCGCCTAGGCCTGACAGCCAGCCCAACGGACTCCATACCCAGTGAGCGATGGGTGTATAGACTAATAGTGACCAAAGAACTGTGAAAACGAACAAAGACGAGAACTTCATCCGTTCAGCAAAGCTGCCTGCAATCAGGGCAGGGGTAATGATGGCAAAGGTCATCTGGAACATCATGTAGACGCTCTCAGGGATTGTCATGACCGTTGCGTTCGCGCTTCCGGCGCCAAGGGTGAAGCCGATATCAGCGCCCTTGTTGATGTTTGCGCCAATGCCTTTCAGCATGAAGCGTGAAAAATCACCAATGTATGGCGTGCCTGTACCAAAGGTCAGGCTATAGCCTGCAACCATCCAAACGACGGTTACAACGCAGCAAATGGCAAAAGACTGCATGACCGTTGCAAGGATATTTTTCTTGCGGACCATCCCGGCGTAAAAAAGAGCAAGACCGGGAATGGTCATCAACAGGACGAGCGCTGTGCTGGTCAGCATCCAAGCTGTGTCGCCCGTGTCAATTGCAGGCGGAGCAGCGAGGGCAACACCCGGAGCAAATGCCCCTAAACAGAGCGCAACTTTTTTCAGGTTCACACTATAATCTCCCCGGAAAGTCGTTTTTGTGACGTTGGTTTGAAATTTAGAGACCAAGAAAACCTCTCTCCAAGTTGGAGGTAAAGGTTTTTCATTTCTGTAGCATATTGAATAAAAGATTTGTGTGTCTACGCTATAAGTTTCCCGAAAATCATTCAGAAGATGGATTTTCAGTAATATTCTGCCATTAGGCTACGAATTGTCTCTCATGGATGCTTCTTAGGAATTGACCACAAGTTCACTTCGCGCCCAGAGTGTTGCCCTTATGCACGGTTGGGCTGAGGTTTGAAGGGTGAATATCCGTTTTCCGGTGGTGTTGTGTCGTCACGCAGAAGTGACAGGAATGGATGGTCGTTGCTACGGTCGTAGCGATGTTCCTTTGGCCAATGGATGGGAATGCTTCGCCGATGGTTTATCCGTTCTTATCAGGGGCTCCGGAGCAAAAATCATTCATGTTTCACCTCTGCTCAGATGTCGATTATTAGGTGAGTATGTTGCGCAGAAGACTGGTTTGCCCTTGGAGGAAGATGCGCGCCTTCAAGAGATGAATTTCGGCCTTTGGGAGGGAGAAGAATGGAGTAGTGTTTCTCGCTCATTGCTGAGGGAGTGGGCTAAAAATCCGGAAGCCTTTGTTCCGCCAGAAGGGGAAAGTGGGAAGGCACTTATCGAGAGGGTGCAGTCCTATTGGTTAGACATACGCAAAGCTGCTACCGGTGTATGTGCAATCACTCATGGTGGGCCATTAAAAGTGCTTACGGCCCTGATCTGTGGGAACAGCCCAGATTTATCCGTTCCATTAATGCCTAAAGGCAGTGTGCGCATTATGCACGGCAATACCGAGGGACTATAGAGAAGTTTGCTAGTGGCTAACTTAGGTCGGCGCACTGCGAGCGAGTGCCCGTCTTTTTACTAGAAGGCCGTTCTTGCGGCCATGAATTCAGCTGAATTCAAAGCTATTCTTGGAATAGCCGGGGCTAAGAACAAAATGCGCATCATAGCGATGCTTTGATTCATGAGAGTTTGATCTCTGAAGCAAGTTTGGTGGAACTGTACGTTCCGCAATGCGCGATAAATATTCCTTAAAATCAGATGTGTTGAGTGTTTGGCGCACGGTAATACTGAGTGGTGTAAATGCAGCAGTCTGCCCTCGCTGACGATGGGGCGTCCAATTTTATTATGAGAGAGTTTTCTCTTTACGTTGCAACGTAAAGAGAAGGATATTGTTGAATTATATTATAAAATGTAACATAAAGCCCTCGAAAGAGGATATGTGATGAATTTTATGAAAAAATATTTTCTTAATAACGATTTATATAATGCATTCATAAAATACTATTTTGTTCTCATATCCGTAATCGGTATTTTTTTCGTTTTTATGATTACACCTGTAAGTGGAATTGATGAGCAGTTTCATTTCGATAGAGCTCTTCAGGTTTCTCAAGGAGATCTCCTTCCTCAGCATAGGGGGCGATTTTTACTTGGTGGTGATTTAAATGCCCGTTTGATTCGATATGCTCAATATTTTGAAGGGCGTAGAGATCAGCGGCTTTCGTCTGATAGAACTGTGGCTGCGTCTTTGGCGCACGATCTGGGGCAGGGGCCAAGCGGTTCAACTTCGGTGGAGTTTTCGTCGACGGCGTCATACTCGCCTATAATGTACTTACCTGCCGGGTTTGGACTTTTGCTAGGGCGACTTGTGCACGCCCCTGTCGATACGCAGTTTTTTATGGGTAGGCTTGGTAATCTCCTAGGCTTTCTTGCAAGCCTTGCTGTCGTTTTGCGTGTTTTGCCCTGGGGCAGGTTGGGGGTATTGGCGTTGTTTTCAACGCCAACGTGTTTACACTTGGCCGCAGCTTATAGCGCTGACCCTCTTACTAATACTCTAACCTTACTTTTCGTCGCGTGCTGCCTTCGTTTTGCGAGTATGGCCCAGCTAGGACGGCGCGAGCGAGTAACTCTAGTTTTTCTTGGCGCGACTTTAGGACTGCTGAAGCTCACCTGTTGTGTTTTTAGTTTGGCAGTTTTTTTGTTGCCACGCTCACTTTTTTCATCCTGGCGCCAGTGGGGGTATTTTGCGGAACGGTTGTTGGGGCGAGTTGCCTAACCACTGTTTTATGGAACGGTTCTTATCCCTTCGTTCCTTCTGTGTACTGGAATACAGGTGGTAATCCGCATGTCGCTGCGCATTTGGTTTTAACGCAGCCTTTGCATGTAGTCGGTTTGATCGCCGAGGCTTTTCATGAGGGAAGTCAGTGGTGGTGGTTGGATGTTTACGGCCGCTTTGGCGGAGGGCCGGAGCCACAGTTTTTCAAAGTCGGCGCTAATAGTGCGTTGCTAACATTGCTTTGTATTGCGCTGATCGGGTTGTGTGAACGTAAAGGACCGTCGCGGCCGCTTGTAGGGGTATGTTGGCCGCTATAGCTATCGCAAATGTAGCCTTGATTCTTCTAGCTTTTTACGTGGGTTTCACTCCTGTTGGGTCGTCCATTATAACCGGTGTGCAAGGTAGGTATTTCCTGCTTGCAGCGGGTCTGACCTATTTGGGAGCAATATCACTGCTGCCAGCGTGGCGTGATCGGTCGCAAGTTGGGGTAGTTTTACTCGTGATGTGTGGTCTTTTGACGTTGCGTGTGTCTGTTGCTGCTTTGGGGATTTACTCAGCGAATTGGCACTGAAGTATGTGCGAGGCTCTGCCCTTATCCGGAGTAGTCAAGGGCAGAGAAAGTTTAGTTTTTTGCGGGATAAAGGTTAAAATCGGCCTTTAGGTAAATAATTTAGGCAGAAAGTAAATTGGCTTTTGCGTTACCAGAACGCTCCAAGTCCTCACCAATAGCCAAAAGCTGGTCTTCACGGCCGGGTTTGGCGATCAACTGGGCGCCTAGAGGTAATCCTTGTGTAGGTATTGGAACGGTGAGCACAGGAAAGCCAGCTAAGGTTAATGGCTGGGTGTAGATACCCAAATTTGCCCGGGCGGACACCATTTCACCGTTAATATTGATAAAGGGTTGATCAAACCGGGGTGCTGGGCCTACGACGGCAGGGGCAATCAGTATGTCCACAGTTTCAAAAGCACTATGCATAGCGCGCCTAAACCAGCTTCGGAAGCGGTGCGCTTTTGCGATCGTTGTCGTGGGGATGAGGGCACCAGCGAAGAGGCGATCTCTTACTGCTGGATCAAAATCTACCGCGTGATATTTAAGGTGTTCAAAATGTAAGCTTGCCCCTTCTGACGCGCTAATCAGGAAGGCTGCTGCGCGTGCGCGTTCAGTCTCAGGGACAGTGATGCTGTGCTCAGCTTTTAAGGTCTTGGCCAGTTGGGCGATGGCGGTCTCCATTTCTGGAGCCATGTTTTCTGTGAACCAACCGCCAAGCCGTGCAAATCTTAGGGTGGACGTGTCAATTTTTTGAAGCGGCGAAGCGGAAAGGGCTTCGAAGCATAATTTCAAACTGCTCGCGCTGTCAGCGAAAGGCCCAACAGTGTCCAAGCTGTGAACAAAGGGGTAACTTCCAGTCGTTGGTAGGCGTCCTTGTGTGGCACGTAAGCCCCAAACCCCACAAAGCGATGCGGGTACGCGTATTGAGCCATTTGTATCAGACCCCAAACTAAGCGGGAAAAAACGCGCGGCCACCCCTGCGGCGGACCCGCCAGAAGATCCGCCGGCTAAACATTGAGCATCGTGCGGATTGAGGGTTTGGCCATGATGTGCGTTATCCGTAGCAAAGCCGTAAGCAAACTCATCCATATTGGTCATGGCTACAGGAATAGCGCCTGCATTGATTAGGCGCTCAACTAAAGTAGCATCAGTTTTTGCTACAGTATCTTGAGCGAGTATTTTAGAGCCTGCTGTTGTGATCTGGCCAGCAACGTCGAAAAGGTCTTTGATACCAAAAGGAATGCCCGCGAGAGGTCCGGGGTCTTTTCCTTGTGCAATCAGGCTGTCTATTTTTCGGGCGATTTCAATGGCGCGCTGGTTAAGAGTGCGCGTTGCAATATTGTACTGCCTATTGCGTTGTTGAATATCTGATAAAACATGCTCAACGAAGCTTAGTGCAGAAAATTCCTTTTTTTTAAGGCGCTCAGGTATTTCATGCCCTAAAAAAGACGAGGTGTTCATCAAGTTATTCATGGCTGAGAAGGCTCGTAAACAGAAGCAGGCTCTTCATGATCGGACAAGTTGAAACTATCGATCAATGAAGCATAATTGCTGAGGACATGGACATTTTCCATTATTCCTGAGTGATAAGTATCAGGTACTTTAAGGCCGATGTTTGAAAAAAATAACGGTAGATTTTTTTGTTCGATTTTCATGGTTCAGGATTTATCCGCCATAAGGGAGACGTGAGCTGATGCAATCTTCCAGCCTTTTTTCGTTTTGAGCCATGTTTGGCTTTGGCGACCAAGACGACTTTCTCCTGCGCGCTGAAATTCCAGATTAACGGTTGCTGTTTCAGGCGTGAGAATACAGATGGCGCGCTTAATGATGCGGCGTGGCGGTGAACCGCCAGTACGGGCTTTACGAAAATTTCTTATCTCTGAGATGCCGTATAGGTTTTCACCGACGCCATAGCGTAGCGTGTGCTCACTTTCCAAGAATAGGGCGTCTAAAATATCTAAATGATTATTGTTGAGAGCTTTTTCGTACAGGTCTGAAAGCTCAGTAAGCTCTTGCGTGAGAGTTTCATCGTTTAGTGGCATAAGTGCAGCCTCGTATTCGTTTTTCTTTATACTGTATGGGCTGCTTTCTCTGTCGGCTATTTGAAAGAATGCACTTGGGTGCGCTCATTTATGCATGCAAGTCATCCTGTTTATAGACTTATCATTCGTAGGATATGTGTTCAGCGTTTGAAGGTCCTGATGGTAATGATGTGGAGTGTTCTCATTTTTAGGGCCGATAAGGCTAAAATTAGATATATCTAAGAACAACGTTTGCGTGGAATATGGGCGAGTAGCCTTCGTGACCACAAAGGGGTTAGGGGTGTGTGCTTTTTGCCGGTTCATTTTGGATTAAGCAGTGTGGATAGACAGGTGATCACAGTATTTGAAGACGGGATGGTCCGGCACGTCTCTGCGCGGTGCATTAAATAATGACGATTGGTGAGCAGGTAGTAGAGCGGTGTCGTACGCTAGGCTCTGGTCGTTACTCCGAGCGTGAAGATCAACTGTTTCGTCCGTGGTTGTCACGTTCTTTTTTTGCTGTGCAGGCAACGCTGACAGAGTGGATGTTTGCTGCAGGTATGCAGGTGCGGACTGATGCGGCGGGTAACTTAATCGGCCGCTACGAAGGAACTGAGCCCAACCAGCCAGCTGTGGTCTTCGGCTCGCATATTGATACAGTTGCAAATGGTGGTTGTTTTGATGGAATGTTGGGCGTTGTTCTCGCCATTTCAGTTGTTGAACGGCTTGATTTAGACAAAAAACGTTACCCTTTTGCCATCGAAATTATCGCTTTTGGTGACGAGGAAGGATCTGCTTTCCCCGTCTCCATGATTACATCGCGCGCTGTTAGTGGTGAGGTCAATTCTGAAGATTTGGCCTTAATTGGGCCAACAGGAACAGTACAAAATACGCTTGCGGGATGTGGTCTAGACGGCGAGGAGCTTTCTGCGGCTGAGCGGCCTCAGGGCGATATTTTGGCATTTGTCGAAGCCCATATTGAGCAAGGGCCCGTCTTAGAGGCTTGCAACAAACCTTTGGCTGCAGTGCAATCAATCGCTGCGCAGAGGCGAGGGACTGTAACGGTTAAGGGATGTGCTGGTCACGCTGGTACGCTTCCAATGGCTATGCGCAAAGATGCTCTTGCAGGTGCCGCCGAGGCAATTATAGGCTTGGAACGTATTGTGAATGCTTTTCCCGGCGGTGCTGAAGGAGGGTTGGTGGGAACGGTAGGCCGACTTGTCGTGTCGCCCGGTGGCAGCAATGTAGTTGCGGAGCGCGTCGAGTTTTCACTTGATATTCGTGCTGGCAAAAAGTCTCTACGTGATGCGGCGGTTGAGGAGGTCGAAGCAGAGTTTGTTGCTTTGACAGCGCGTCGTGGGCTCGAATTAACTTGCGAGTGGCAGCAGGATTTAGAGGGTGCCCAATGCAGCCCTCCCTTGGTCGAATTGATGCAAGAAGCGGTTCGTGACGAGGGGGGATTGAACAAACCTCTCGTGAGCGGGGCTGGCCACGATACTATGGTAATGGCCCGCCGCTGGCCGTCCGTCATGTTATTTATACGCAGTCCTCGGGGCGGCATAAGCCATCATCCGGACGAGACGGTGATGAATGAAGATGTTGACGCAGCGTACCGGGCGCTATGCAGTTTTCTTGAACACTTAAACCTTAGTCAGAAGAATTAAAGCAATGCCATCTATGTTTCCAGTTTTAGACATGCCGCAGCGCCTGCTGATGGGGGCAGGCCCATGTAATGTGCACCCGAGAGTGCTCCGGGCCATGGCATGTGACGTTATCGGGCAAATGGACCCTGAAATGACGGCCTGTATGGATGAAACTGCGGAGCTCTACAGACAGGTTTTCTGCACAAAAAATCGGCATACATTATTGGTCGATGGTACGGCGCGGGCAGCCATTGAGGCGGCTCTCGTATCGCTCGTAACGCCTGGAATGAAGGTGTTAGTCCTACGCATCGGGCGATTTGGTTTGCTGTTGACCGAAATTGTTGAGAGGGCTGGCGGAATTGTTTGCCCGGTCGACGTGCCGTGGGGAGAAGTCGTTCAGGTAGAAAATGTAAAAGCGGCTATAGAAGAGCATGAGCCTTCTCTTTTGGTTACGGTGCACGGAGATACGTCCACAACAACGGCTCAACCTTTGCAGGCGATTGGTGAGTTGTGCAAAGAGCACGGCATTCTTTTTTACGTCGATGCAACAGCTACTCTGGGCGGAATGCCGCTTTTGGTAGACGCATGGAATATTGACGTTGCGACCGGTGGGCTTCAAAAATGCCTTGGTGGACCACCCGGTAGCGCGCCGATTACAATGTCTGAACGCGCAGTGAAGGCCATTATGGCGCGCCGACATGATGAAGCAGGTATTCGTGGTACTGCGCCGCAGGGGGATGGCCCTGTTATCCGCTCGAATTACTTTGATCTGGCAATGATCATTAACTACTGGTCTGCGGAGCGCATTAATCATCATACTGAAGCCACGAGTATGCTTTATGCAGCACGTGAGGCTGCTCAAATTGCTTTGGAAGAAGGGCTAGATGCCCGGTTTTTGCGGCATAGAAAGGCGGGGGCGGCTGTCGCTGCTGGTATCCGTGCTATGGGGCTAGAGGTTTACGGTGATGACGCTTTGCGGATGAGCAACGTCACCGGCGTGTGGGTGCCCGAAGGTTGTGATGCAAACCGGGTCCGTACGTTGTTACGAACAGAGTTTGAAATCGAAATTGTTTCATCATTTGGGCCTTTGACGGGGAAAATCTGGCGTATTGGTGCCATGGGGGTCAATGCAGCGAAGCATAAGATCCTACTTACATTGGCAGCTTTTGAGGCTGTGCTGGCAGGTGAAAACGTACCTGTCGTTCGTGGTGCTGGTATTGATGCTGCGCGCGCTGCGTGGGAGGCACAGCAATAATGTCTTACCCGCGTGATCTCGTTGGTTACGGCGCAATACCGCCAGACCCTCAATGGCCCAATAAAGCGCGCATAGCGCTGCAATTCGTGGTGAATTACGAAGAAGGTGCTGAAAACAGTATTTTGCACGGTGATGCGGGGTCAGAGGCATTTTTGTCTGAAATGGTCGGAACCAAGCCCATTATAGGTGAGCGCTGTATGCAGATGGAAAGTCTGTATGAGTACGGTTCCAGGGCGGGATTTTGGCGCCTTTATCGCCTGTTTCAGAGTGCGGGTTTTAAAGTTACCGTTTTTGGTGTTGCACTCGCACTGGCGCGCAACCCCGATGTCGTTAAAGCGATGCAGGACGCAGAGTGGGAAATCGCCAGCCACGGTTTGCGTTGGATAGATTACCAGCACATACCAGAAGATATTGAGCGCCAGCATATAAGGGAAGCAATTGCCTTACACGAGCAAGTGACAGGTGAACGACCGAAGGGTTGGTATCAGGGGCGGACAAGTCCGCAAACGGCACGACTGGCCATCGAAGAAGGCCCTTTTGTTTACGATGCAGACTCATATGCTGATGATTTGCCGTATTATGAAAATATTGGTGGCCACCAGCAATTGAGAGTGCCTTATACGCTTGATGCGAATGACATGAAATTTGCGGCCTTAAACGGATTTACGGAAGGCGAGCAGTTTTATCGTTATTTGCGCGACAATTTCGACCAGCTTTACGCGGAAGGCGGGCGCATGATGTCCGTTGGTTTGCATTGCCGACTTGCTGGTAAGCCAGCTAGGGCCAGAGCTCTCGCCCGCTTCTTGGAGCATGTTCAAAAACATGAGCACGTATGGGTTGCAACCCGGTTGGATATTGCGAAGCATTGGTTAAAATCGTTTCCAGTATAAATTCATTATTTAGAGTTTTCAGCCAAGGAATAAGTTAAATGCGTACTCCTGCAGCACGTAGAGGGATGGTGACTTCTCCGCATCATCTGGCCAGTCAAGCAGGGTTAGACATTTTAAAAGATGGCGGCACAGCAATAGAAGCTGTCGTTACTATGGCAGCAACTCTTGCTACTGTTTATCCGCACATGACCGGGCTTGGTGGGGATGGCTTTTGGCTTATTGTGCAGCCAGACGGACGTACTATAGCTATTGATGCCTGTGGTGCTCTGGCCATGGGTGCAGATAGAGCGTTTTATCAAGGGCACACAACTATTCCATGGCGTGGTGGCCTAGCTGCCAATACTGCTGCTGGTACGATTGGTGGATGGGAAAAGGCTCTGCAAATAAGCGCAGATATAAAGTCTAACCTACCCTTAGAACGACTGTTTCGTGACGCAATTTACTATGCGGAGGAAGGGCGTGCCGTCTCAAGCAGTGAGGCGGCGTTACTGCGTGATAAGCAGGTTGAACTTTCCGGCAACGTTCATTTTGCCGAACAATTTTACCCCGGAGGGAAGCCATTGGCTGAAGGTAGCGTCCAGACGATGCCTCAGTTGGGCCAGACACTTCGAAGCTTAGCGCAGGAGGGGCTGCGCTCTTTCTACAAAGGAGACTTGGCGCGGTCGATTGTTGAAGATTTGATTGCGTGTGGAAGTCCGGTTCGCTCGTCTGACATGGAGGCGTATGAGGCGGTTGTAAAAGAGCCACTCACGGTTGAAACGCGCCATGGGAATTTCTTTAACGCGGCCCCCCGACACAGGGTGTGGCCTCTTTACTGATTTTGGCAATTAAAGACCGGCTACCCTTGACGCAATCTAGCGAAAGCGCGGCAGCTGTGCATGGGCTTGTCGAGGCAACAAAAAGGGCATTTCAGTATCGTAATCGTTTTGTAGATGGTCGTCCGGAGAGCGACGGAAATGCTCGTGCTGTTTTGCGGGATGATACGTTTTTGTCCGAACTAGCGGCCAAAATTGATATGAAAACTTCACTACCTTGGAATGAGAAAACACAATGGGGTGACACAACATGGATGGGCGCCGTTGACCGTAACGGCTTGGCTGTAAGTTTTATTCAAAGTGTTTATTTCGAATTTGGCTCAGGCGTCTTGCTGCCAAAAACAGGGCTAATTTGGCAGAATAGAGGGTGCTCTTTCCGATTGGTGGATCAAGGTTGGAACGCACTTACACCGGGTCAAAAGCCATTTCACACGCTTAACCCCGCAGCTGCGCGGTTAAGGGACGGGCGTGTTATGGTTTTTGGTACTATGGGGGGAGAGGGTCAGCCTCAGACACAGGCTGCTTTGATAAACAGATATCTCAGCCACGGAGTTGGGCTACAGGAGGCTGTGTCTCGTCCCCGCTGGTTGCTTGGCCGCACATGGGGTGAAGAAAGCACGTCTTTAAAAATTGAGCCTGGGTTCGAAGAAGATGTGATCAGTGAGTTGCGCCAGCTCGGGCATGATGTGGAAGAATTAGGCTCTTATTCCGACATTATGGGGCATGCTGGCGCTGTTGTTTTGCACAAAAATGGAACTATGGAGGGCGCGACGGACCCTAGGAGTGATGGGGCCGTCGCAGGGTGGTGAAAAAAGTTAGAGAGATTCAACAAGAATCTTACGGCTTACATCGAGCGTAACGTCTTGTTTTTCTCCAAGGGCAACCATGTTGTGTTGTTCTAGTTGCGTGATGATAGCATCGACACCGGCCTCATCGATTTCATAAGAACGGAGGGAGGCGGGGATGCCCAAGGCCTCGAAGAATGCAGCTGTCTTTTCAATTGCAGCTTCGATGCGTTCGTCGTCAGTTCCCTCATGAATGCCCCAGACGCGCTCTGCGAACTGCAGAAGCTTGAGGCGCTTGCTTTCCTTGCGGACGCGCAGAACAGCTGGAAGGATAGAGACGAGTGTACGGGCGTGGTCGATATGATAACGAGCGGTGAGTTCGTGGCCAATCATATGCGTTGACCAGTCTTGGGGCACCCCTGCGCCGATGAGGCCGTTTAGTGCCAGAGTTGCAATCCACATGAGGTTGGACTGTAGGTCATAATTTTCGCGGTCTTTGACAATGCGCGGGCCAATATCAATGAGGCTGACCAGCAGCCCCTCGGAGAAGCGGTCTTGAGCCAGCGCTTCAGAAGGGTAGGTCAAATATTGCTCAAGGATATGGACAAAAGAGTCAGCTACCCCGTTTGCGATCTGTTTTTCAGAGAGGGTGTAGGCTTTCGTTGGGTCCAAAACGGAAAATTTTGGGAATACGAGCGGGCTGGATAGGCCTAGTTTCTCGCTTGTGGACGCTTTGGTGATTACACTGAAACTGTTCATTTCTGAGCCAGTCGCAGGTACGGTCAGAACGACACCAATTGGGAGCGCGCTGGTAATGTTTTGACCGTGCGTTTTGAGGATGTCCCAAGCGTCGCCCTCGAAATCTGCTGCAGCAGCAACAAACTTCGTGCCGTCAACGACAGAACCACCGCCTACGGCAAGAAGGTAGTCAATGTTATTGCTTCTTACGACGTCAACTGCGCGCATCAGAGTTTCAAAAGTTGGGTTGGCTTCGATGCCACCAAATTCTTCAAACTGATGGTCCGTGAGAGCTGTGCGGACTTCTTTTAATGTACCTGTCTTTTCTGCGCTGGAGCCGCCATAGAGCACCAAGATTTTTGCTGTTTTGGGGATATTGTTGGCAATTTGGGGGACTGTGCCTTTGCCAAAAATAATTTTCGTTGGATTATAAAATTCGAAGTTTAACATGTCAGCTCCTTGGGAGAAGGTTTGCACGGATGTGGGATTATTTCTGAGGAATTCAAGGGAATTATTTGAAAATAATTCCCTTATTGATGTTTTGAAATTACTTTATCAGTCAAATAATATACTATTATAAATTGATAATAATATTCATTCGCATTTGTCTACTTGGTGGATTTTTTCTCCGCATACATACGTGGCATGAATACTACGATCATCGCCAAGCATCATTAGTGAAAATAGAAGATCAGAGAGAGTGTCAGCACTTGATGAGCGTATGCGTCCCAGAGGGGTTGCAAAAGGATCAAGAACGCAGAGATCGGCATAATGTCCGGGTTTTATATTACCGATTTGATTTTCGAGATTCAGTGCCTGTGCGCCCCCAACTGTCGCCAGCCATAAGCCCTGAGCAGGATGAAGCGAGGTATTGATGCCTTGCGCAACTTTGTAACCGTCTGATAAAACTTGCAGCAAAGAGAGGGTCGGTCCGGCTCCAATGTCGCTTCCCAAGCCTACTTTGACCCGTCGTTTTGGGTCTAGGGCTTTAAATAGCGGGAAAGACCCTGAACCAAGGAATTGGTTGGATGAAGGGCAATGAGCTATGGAGCAACCCGTATCATGGCAGCGCTGAAAATCTTCTTCTTGTGCGTGTACTGCATGCGCAAGAATAGAACGGGGGCGCAATAATCCAGCCTTGTCGTATACATCTAGATAAGAGCGACGGTCGGGGAATAATTCATTTACCCAAGCTATCTCCGCCTTGTTTTCGAGGAGGTGGGTATGCATGAAGACTGTTTCATGCTCGGTTAGTAGTGACCCTGCGGCTTCCAGCTGCTCTTGCGTGCTAGTTGGAGCAAAGCGGGGTGTTACTGCATAAAGCTGACGTTTTTTTCCGTGCCAGCGCTGAATAAGGCTTTTAGAGTCATCGTACGCTTGTTGGGCTGTGTCGCGCAGATTGGCCGGTGCGTTACGGTCCATCAAAACTTTACCCGCAATCATACAGGCGTTGAGTTTTGATGATTCTGTGAAAAAAGCATCAACCGATTCAGGATGCACTGTGCAAAAAACTGCGGCAGTTGTCGTCCCTGAGCGCAAAAGTTCAGATAGGAACGAGCGTGCGATGTTCTGCGCATATTCTGGAGAAGAAAAGCGGGCCTCTACTGGGAAAACATAAGTATTTAACCAGCTGAGAAGTTGCTCACCGTAAGATGCGACGACTGGAAGTTGAGGATAGTGAACATGTGTGTCTATCATCCCCGCCATGACGATTTTGTTTTTATACTGTTCAAGAGCTGTGCCCTCTGGAATATTTTGGCGTGATGTATCCCATGATGAGGCAGAGATGATGCGCCCATCTTTTATAAGTATAAGTCCATCTTCTTCATAATGAAGCGCGGACATAGGGTCTTCTGAGGTGAAAGGGTCGGAGGTGAATGTAATGAATGCGGAGCGTATAGCGAAGTGTTTTGTCATGGGATCAAATACCTGAAGGAGTAGAAGCGAATTATTCTGTCAAACGTCACGCATGAGTTTTTGCATGCTTTCATGAAGTTCAAGAAAATGAACTTCAATTTTTTGTAAAAGCAGACGAGCCGCACTGGATAGAGTTCTTGAGCGGTCGACGCATAATGCGGCTGTAAGAGGTGTTAGTTTTTCATTAGATATATGAGTGAAAGATATTTTGTTTTCTTCAACTTCTTCCATTACATCGGCATAACTCATGATACTTATACCATAATTTTTGGATATCATTGATTTTATCATATCTATACTATCTGAAGATAAAACTTCATTCATTGTGATGCCGGTTTCTATTTCCAATACATCAATTTTGCGACGAAGTGCTAAGGGTAGCGCAGGGGCGATGATATCGTATTCCATACATGCGCTAAAGCGTGCGTGCTTTTTATCTGCCAAAGGGTGCTCAGGGGGGGTGATGAATCCCAACGGGAATTCGATGTAAGAGCGAACGATCAGGTCACGGACGTTACCTGGGTCAAACAATATCGCTAAATCAGCCTCTCCGCGAGCAAGGGCAGGGCCGATGTCTTTGCTATTACGTACAAAGATGTTGACGACAATTCCCGGATGAGAAATGCGAAGATTGCGGATGAGCTTTGGCATGAAGCCTCGCGTCATCGCATTTGGTATCATGATGTTAACGGAGCCTCGACGCAGCCCTTTTAGGTCGTCGATTTGTATGAGGTAGCTGTCGAGTTCTTTGCTCCAGCGTTTGGCTTGGTCCAGAAGCATTTCACCCGCCGTTGTAAGGCGAAGCCCGGTGGGTAGCCGCTCAAATAACGGGGTGCCTAAAGTTTGTTCGCCTTGCAAAATTTGTCGATCTATCGCTGATGCTGAAATTCTCAGGCTTTCTGACGCTTTGCGAATTGACTGGTGCTGCGCCACTGCAATGAAATAGCGCAAAAAGCGTGAAAAAGCAGGCATGAGCGCGTTCTCTTTTTTGGAATGGAAAAGACGAAAATTAGATATATCTTAGAATGGTCAGGCCGTGAAATAGTTCTTTCCACAAACTTGTCATGTTTTTGCCGCGTGTAAATGAGAGCGCCTTATGTCCGAATGCCTTAAAAATTCAGTGCAGCTACCAAGAAACTGCACTTTTGAGCCTGAGGACTGGGAAATTTTGTCCCATTTTTGGTACCCGGTTGCATTGGTGCGTGAAGTTGGGGACAAACCGTTAGGCGTTACTCTGCTCGATGAAACGCTGGTTGTTTATCGTGCGGGTGACGAAATTGTCATTGCTCAAGATTTGTGCCCGCATCGGGGCGTCCCGCTGAGCATGGGGAGTGGTGACGGCAAGACGATTGCTTGTGCTTACCATGGCTTCAGGTTTGGCGAGGGTGGGAAGTGTGTGCGCATTCCTGCTCATCCATCGGCAAACATCCCCAAAAATATGCATCTACGTAACTACCCGGTGAGAGAGCAGTACGGTTTGGTGTGGACGTGCTTGTCAGATGACGGCAGCCGAGACGTCCCTGATATGCCGCATTGGGAGGAACAGGAGTTCCAACAAATCACTTGTCCATCAATCGACATTGCTGGCTTTGCTGGCAGGCAGGTTGAAGGGTTCTTGGATGTGGCGCACTTTGCTTTTGTCCACACGGAAACCTTTGCTGATCCAAACAATGCAGAAGTTCCGTCCTATATGCCTAAATTCACAAAAGATGGCTTTGAAGCACAATACAGAAGTTCAGTCGGAAACTATCCGATTGGTGTTGATGGCAGAGCACCAGAGGGCTTTGAGTGGCTGAGGCACTTCCGCTTGTCAGTGCCTTTTACCGCGACACTCGAAATCCATTTCCCCGATGATGCTCGTCTTGTCATCATGAATGCGGCATCACCAGTCTCCGCCCGGAAAACGCGGATGTTCGCCCCCATCTGTCGTAACTTCGATAAAGAGCTGCCGGTTCAGGATGTTTACGATTTTAACTTGCGTGTTTTTGAGGAGGATCGGTTGTTGGTGGAAGCTCAGAAACCTGAATGCTTGCCGCTGGATCCGACCTTGGAAGCGCATGTCATGGCTGATAGAAGTTCCATTGCCTACAGGCGCAGTCTGAGGGATCTGGGGCTGAGTAGATTTTTTATTGCCTGACTTTCTGCTCCCGTAATTTGCGGGAGCGCGTAAATAAGGTTTAGGGCAAATTTGTGAGTTTTTGTAAGGCGTAATGATTGTGGATTGTGGTGCAGTAGAGCGTCTGGAAGCACTTTCGGCTAGAGCTTTGGCGGATCTCGAAAAGATAGCTTACGCGAGTGGTGAGTGGTCTTTTCCGTTAGAGTATGAAGGCCAGCCTGTGCTGGACGTGGCTATTATTGGTGCTGGACAAGGCGGGCTTGCTACTGCTTTTGCCTTGCGGCGTCTGGGCATTCGCAATGTGTGTATTTTTGAGCGGGCTTCAGAGGGGGGTGAAGGTCCTTGGACGACTTTCGCTCGTATGATTACTTTAAGAACCCCTAAGCATGTGACTGGCCCAGATTTGGGCGTGCCTTCGCTTACACCTCAGTCATGGTACGAAGCGCGCTATGGCCATGATGCGTGGCAGAGCCTAGGGAAAATATCACGCCAAGATTGGCAGTTTTATCTGGATTGGCTCCGCAAGACACTTACCTTGCCTGTCAAATACGAACATCGTTTAAGTGATGTATCTTGGGAAGAGGGGTTGCTTCATCTCACTTTTGAAAGTGCAGAAGGGCTCAAAAAAGTCATCGCGCGGAAGATGGTGCTGGCAACGGGCATAGATGGCGGCGGGGAATGGTTTGTCCCTAAATTCATCAGTAGCCAGATTTCTCCAGCGCTGTACGCGCATACGCATCAGGAAATTGATTTTTCCACTCTAGTGGGGAAGCGCGTTGGAGTTTTAGGGGCTGGCGCGTCTGCTTTTGACAATGCAGCCACTGCCTTGGAAGAGGGGGCAGCGAGTGTTGAGTTGTCATTCCGGCGCAAAGAGCTTCCCAAAATCAACCCCTACAGATGGATGGAAAATGCGGGTTTTCTGGCGCATTTCTCTGCATTGCCGGATGTCACACGTTGGCGCTTTATGCGCCATATTTACGAATCAAATCAGCCCCCACCGCAGGATACTTTTTGGCGCTGCAGGAAACACGCTAATTTCTCTCTTTTGGCAGGGTCTCCGTGGCTGTCGGTGAAGAGCATTAATGGTGGGCAGTCTGTTGCTGTAGAAACGCCCCATGGTGTCCGCGAATATGATTTTCTTATTATCGGAACGGGCTTTACGGTGGACTTAGCTCTCCGCCCGGAGATGAGTGCAATCGCTCCAAAAATAGCGCGCTGGGGAGATCGTTTTGTTCCGCCGCAGGGCGAAGAGAACGCGTTGTTGTCCAGCCACCCTTATCTGGGGAGCAAGTTTGAATTTTTACCACTTTCAGGTGGTGAAGACAGTGAGATGCTTGCATCCATTCATAACTTCACATTTGCGGCTACTCCGAGCATGGGACTGGGAGGCTCTTCCATCAGTGGTATGCGCTTTGGGGTCGACCGTTTAGCCCGTGGTATTGCTGAAGACTTGTTCGTCCAGGATGGTGAAATGCATCTGGAGGACTTGCTGCACTATGACACGCCCGAATTGGTAAGCTTAGACGTTCCTGAAGAAAATTGGACAGTGTGATGGGCAGACTTTCCCTTTCGCAAATTAACGGTTTGCCAGAAAAAGACTTCGTTGAGTTTTTTGGCGGAATTTATGAGCACTCGCCATGGGTCGCAAAAGATGTCGTATCACTCCGCCCGTTTTCAAGTTTTGACTCTCTGAAGCAAGCATTTGCAGAAGCTGTTGGATCAATTAGTGAAGAGCGAAAACTCTTGTTAGTGCGGGAACATCCTGAACTAGGGCAAAAGGTAGGAGTGGTTTCTAAGCTCACACCTGAATCTGCCAAGGAACAAGGCGACGCAGGGCTGGATCGATTGTCAGAGGAAGAGTTCGCGCACTTCAACGCTTTAAACAATGCTTATGCAGACAAATTCGAAATGCCGTTTGTTATTTGCGTGAGGCAGGCGAACAAAGACATTATTTTAGCTGAAATGAGTAAACGTCTAGAAAATTCGCCTGCTGATGAATTAAAAACAGCCTTGGCGCATATTGATCAGATTGCTTCTCTCCGGTTGCAGGATAAATTTCTCACATGAGTTCAATATCAACCCACGTTTTGGATACTGTTAGTGGAAAACCGGCGGTGGCCGTGGCCTTACGTTTGTGGGCGGGGGAGAGGCTTGTTTTTTCAGGACACACAAATGAAGACGGGCGATGCCCAGCTATTAGAGAGCTAGAACTGTCTGCCGGGAAGTATAAGATTGAGTTCGATGTGGGTGAGTATTTTCTTCAGAAACATTACTCAGTAAGCGAACCGCTTTTTCTGGATGTTATACCAATTGCTTTTGGTCTCTCGGCAGAGGGGCATGTCCATGTCCCTTTGCTGGTCGCACCGCACGGCTATTCAACGTATCGTGGAAGTTAGAAAATCATGTCAAACGAAGCGGCCACGATGTCAGTGACAAAGCATCCGGTAGACCAACTTCCTTCTTGGTGGAAAACATTCGCTTTCGGACTGCAGCATGTCCTGACGTTCTACGCAGCAGCTGTCGCGGTGCCAATTTTATTAGCAAGCGCGCTCAAGTTGCCAAGGGACGTTTTAGAACACCTCATTAGTGCTGATCTTTTCACATGCGGAATAGCTTCGCTTATTCAGGCTGTGGGTATAGGCAAAATCGGGGTCAAACTTCCGTTGCTTCAAGGTGTCTCGTTTACAGCTCTGGCTCCGATGATAGCCATTGGCGCTGCAGGTCACGGCGGGGTTGAAGGGCTACGCGATGTTTACGGAGCTGTCATTGCGTCAGGTATAATTACGTTCTTTATCGCGCCGTGGTTTGCCAAGCTGGCACGGTTTTTACCGCCAGTCGTAACCGGTACGGTCATTTTAGTGATCGGGATAACGCTTTTACCGGTCGCCACGAACGATATTTTTGCAGATAGTGTTGTTGTTTCGGGGCATGGTTATTTAAAAGGCCTTTATTACGGTATTGGTACTTTATTGTTCATCTTATTAATACAGAAATTTGGAAAAGGGTTTATTGCTAGTATTGCCGTTTTGATAGGTCTTATTTGTGGAACATTATGTGCATGGTTGTTGGGGGATGCGCATTTTTCAGACGTATTGCAGGCTAATAACTTTTCTGTAACAACACCTTTCCACTTCGGGTTGCCGAGTTTTCACTTTTTGCCGATATTATCTATTACCATCGTAATGATGGTAAGCCTCATGGAAACATGCGGAAACCTCTACGCTGTTGGTGAAATTGTTGATCGGCCAATAGAGCAAAAGGACATTGTCAGCGCTGTTCGCGCTGATGGTCTGGCAACGTTTTTGGGAGGAATTTTTAACTCTTTTCCTTACACGTGTTTTGCAGAAAATGTTGGGTTGGTCCGTATTACCCAAGTTAAAAGCCGATGGGTTGTGGCTTGCGCGGCCTGTATTATGATCGTGCTCGGCTGTATACCCAAGCTTTCAGCAGTGGTCGCAGGCATTCCCCTTGCCGTTTTAGGCGGGGCTTCACTGGCTATGTTCGCAGCAGTCGCAGTGGTAGGGGTCCAAATGCTTTCTAAGGCGCAGTTGGATAAGCCAAATAATGTGATCATTGTCGGGACTAGTCTTGCATTATCATCCCTGATGACCACACAGCCGCACGTGATATCTGACTTTCCACAATGGGCGCAGGTTGTGTTTGGTAGTGGTATCCCCGTTGGAGCGTTTACAGCTTTGCTATTACATATCTTGTTTAACTGCTTTGGAAAAAAAGAGGCTTGATTTGATACGGCTTTGTTGTGATTTTCAATAATCGTCAGCAAAGCCGTTTAATTATAGAATTATTTCAAATATTGTTTTCCAATTACCTAAATTACTGCCTGATTTTACATTTATAGAGCCGCCATGCCCTAAAATTATCTGCCTTGATAAGGTTAGGCCTATTCCGTTCCCGCTGTTTTTAAATGTAATAAAAGGCTGAAATATTTTTTGAATATTGTTTTTGTCTATCCCAGATCCGTTATCTTTTATATAAATGATAGCATGGCTCTTATTGGCTGTTATAGAGACTTCTACTTTTGGGTTTTCGTTGAATAGTGCAGCTTCAGCTGCATTATTAAGGATATTCATTAAGGCTTGTTCAAGTTGTGATTGGTCTGCTCTAAGATTTACACTCCTATCAGAGATCACGCTGCTCAACGAAACCTTATCTTCCCACCGGGCATTAAAGATTTTTTGTGCTTCGTTAACTAATTGGACCAAATCTAAAGGCTGCATGTTAGGGGCAGGTAGTTTTGCTAAATTGCGATAGCCTTGTACGAAGCAGTCTAACCCTTCGGCTCGACGTTTTATGGTCGAAACAGCTTCACTAATCATTTCTTGATTTTCGAGAGAATAGGGTTCGAGCAATAAATCTTCAGCGCTAGATGAAAGAGACGTGATTGGGGTCAGAGAATTCATGATTTCATGACTCAAAATATGTAAAACGTCGCGCAGGGCTTGGGCTTCAGCAGCGTTTAGGCCAGCCTCGATGTCTGTCAATGCAAGGTAATGCGCGATGCCTCCTATTTGATTGCCCGTGCTCATTGATAAGGAATACAAACGTGATGTGCCATCATGTGCAGATTGAAGGCGCAGCATTTGGGAAGCCGTTTTCTGTGGGGAATTTAGGGCATTTACCAATGACGGGGGAGGGGCGATTATTTTTCCGTCAGTAGAAAACATTTGCCGGGCCGAACGATTGGCAGCAAAAATATAACCCTCAACTGTTTTGAACAAGAGGGGTACGGGAACGTGGTCAAGAAGCGCCTTGTTTCGGGCGCTTTCTTTATTGATGGGATCTATTTTTGATGTTTCGTATCGCCTTTCAATTTTCTTTTGAAGAAGCAAACTATCGGAAACGATGGAGCATACCAGTCCCAAGGCCGTAAAAATTAAGATTATCTGAGAAGCGTATAAATGTAACCTTTCGGCGAAAACGAAAGCAATTGAGCACGATATTAAAAAAATTAATTTCAGTATTGTTATATAAATCATATTAAAGGCCATACCGTGCCATTCTTCTGTAAAGAGCTGGCCGTGTTAAGCCAAGTTCTTGCGCAGCATGTGTAACATTAAAGCTATTTTTTTTAAGGGTTTCTTCTATCAGGAAACGCTCGTTATCTTTTAGTGTATTGATCCGCGGTGCATCAGTATTCTTTTTTGTATGTGGAGCTATCCAAGCTCCGTGCAACACAATTTTTTCAATCGCGGCTTTAAGGGAATTTACACCATGAGGCCAGAGGGTCGTTTTTAGAATTAAAAAATGCTCTTGATCCAGTGCAGGCTCGGGGAGGCCGTGCCTATTTGCGTAATAATGTAAATAAAATTGTGTGAGTGATTCTATATCTTCAGATCTCTTTTCAAGACTGGGTATTTCAATGACAGCTGAATCCAAACGAAGCATAAGTTTTGGTAATATATAGTTTGAAATTTCGTTATAACTTTTTGACGTTGTGGCTATTAACCTAATAAAATTATTTTCGTCTAATTTTTGCAATAACTTAGATTGTGTATTTTTATGGAGCAATTCTATATTCTCACACAAAAATGTATTTGTTTGCTGGGATAGGTCTTCGTCATAATTCAACAATAGAGCTGTTCCATTGTCTTTTGATAGTGTGTGGATACGCTTTGCTAAAGTCTTTTTGCCTGATCCAGCCGGTCCGCACAGAAGAACTGATGCAAGTGTTGGGGCGAGCTTATCAATTTTCGCAATTATTTCGTGGGTTGCCGGAGACGATGCGATGAAAATAGATTCATTTTCGTTTTTCTCCGGTTCAGAGGTCGAAGTAAGAATTTTCTGGACTAAGGCAACAAGGCGATTGTTATTCCAAGGCTTCATGACAAAGTCTTTTGCGCCCGCCCGCATGGCTTCGACCGCAATCGTGATGCCGCTATGGCCTGTGACGACAACAACCGGCATAGTGGGTTTGCAGAGAAGTATTTCTTTTAAAAGTACGATCCCTTCGGTGCCTGATCTGGCGCCTAGGCTGTAGTTTAAATCCAAAAGAACTAAATCTATTTGGTGCGTAGAGAGATAAGTAAGCGCCGAAGTGGTGTCCCCAGCAACTAATAGTTTGATTCCCTCACGGCGGAAAAGAAGCCGGGCAGCGGTTTGAATGTCCGTATCATCATCCACAAAAAGCACTGTTTTTTCGTGAGAGGATGAAGATAAATTCGATTCGCTTTGCAAGACGTTCATTCCGTGTGTTGACATTCGGGTTTCTGGTGTCCGTTTTTGTACAGATCGTCCGCAAGCGAACGGTTGGATAGCTTCTTTCTAAAAATACTGTTTATTTTCAGTTGGTTAGAAAGTTATGTTTTTATAATACACTGTTTGCCATGAGGAGAAACAGTGTATGAATCATCCTTCGGCTAACGACACGCACCCGCTTGGGCAGCCTGCTAGTATTTCTGGTGTAGGCATGGACCGTGCTGTTACTCCGTCCGGTCGTAAAAAGGTTTTGCGTCATGTGGTGCGTTATGGTGCGCCGGTAGCTTTAGTTCTTGTGGCAGTGGGGGCTTGGAGGGTTGTGCCTGCCTCAGGGACGCTATCAGTATCGCGTGACCAACTTCAGGTGGTGACGGTACGTTCTGCCCCTTTTCTTGACTATTTGCCTGTACGCGCAACGGTTGCGCCCCTCAACGTGACTTTTGTTGATGCAGTGCAAGGTGGAGAAGTTTTGCAACTGATTGCACGCGATGGTGCGTTGGTGAAAGAAGGAGATGTGCTGGCAAAGCTGACAAATCCTCAGCTTCAGCTTGATGTCACATCGCGTGAGGCACAGATCGCAAGTCAACTAGGTTCGGTCAGTGCGCAACAACTCGCCTTACAGCAAAGCCGCACTGCCGAAGAAACACAAATGGCTGAGGCACGCTACAATCTGCTGAAAGCACAGCGTGAATTATCCATTCGTGAGCAATTGCACGGTCAAGGCTTTGAGTCCGACGCGAACGTGCAATCCTACCGCGACGAAAGCGATTACTACGAGCAGCGTTTGAAGCGTCTTAATAGTGCGCGCGCACAGGATATGGATGTTTTTGCCCGTCAAGAACAAGAAATTGTGCAGGAAGCTGAAAGACTGCGCTCAAATTTGTCCGTGGTGCGTGACAGCCTCAATTCGCTTGTCTTGCGAGCGCCAGTGGCAGGACGGGTGACAAATTTTGAACTCCAACCAGGGCAATCTCTAAAGGCGGGTGACAAAATTGCCCAGATCGATAGCGAAGGCCAATATCGACTTGATGCTGATATTGACGAGTTTTACCTAGGCCGAGTTGCGGTCGGTGAGCGCGCCACAGCAAGTTTTGGTGATGTTTCTATCCCGATGACGGTCTCACGGGTCCATCCACAAGTGACGAATGGACAGTTCCGGGCAGAGCTTACATTTGACAAACAACCATCCGGCGATTTGCGACGTGGTGAAAGCGTCGACGTGCGACTGACATTAGGTGAAACACATACTGCGCTCGTTTTACCAAACGGGGCGTGGATGGAAGCTACAGGCGGCACCTCTGTATTTGTCGAGAACGCTGGAAGCCGTGGTGCTGAACGGATCACTGTAACATCTGGCCGGCGGAACCCGGAACAAGTGGAAATCACGAGCGGCGTGCATGAAGGTGATCGTGTAATCGTGTCTTCATATAACAGCTATAAAAACTTCAACCATCTCTCAATTCACTAAAATAGGAATATTAGCGATGCTTATTCAACTTTCAAATATTCAGCGTTTGTATCGTTCGGACGAAGTAGAAACGACAGCTCTACACGAAATCAATTTGGGTATTGAGGCCGGTGAGTTTGTTGCCATTATGGGGCCATCCGGCTGTGGAAAATCGACTTTATTAAATATTCTGGGAACGATTGATCGACCGAGTGCAGGGCAGTACCGCTTTTCTGAACATGATTTGACAGCGATGAACGAAGTGGCGTTAGCGCAGTTTCGTCGTGAAAATTTAGGGTATGTCTTTCAGAGCTTTAATTTGATCGATGAGTTGACCATTGAGGAAAATATTGATCTCGCCTTAGTTTACCGAAAAATACCTAAAGCAGAACGCAAGGATCGTGTAGCAGCGGCCATGGATCACGTTGGGATAGCTCACCGTGCGAGGCATTATCCGTCTCAGCTTTCAGGTGGTCAGCAGCAACGTGCTGCTATTGCTCGAGCCATTGTGGGCAAACCACGTTTGATCCTTGCTGACGAACCAACCGGGAATTTGGACACGGAAAACGGTGCGCAGGTCATGGATATGCTCCAGCGACTGAACGATGACGGCGCGACCATCGTAATGGTAACGCACTCTCCATCCCATGCAGATTTAGCAAAGCGCAGGATTGATATGCTGGATGGTCAGGTAGTGGTGTCCGTGCGTAATGCGCTCTAACAAAAGGGAACTACCATGTTGGGCACAATTACGCGCAATGTAGTGCGTCAAGCGCAGCGGCACCCACTTTATGTGGGATTGAACGTGTTTGGTTTGGCGCTCGGCATAGGTGTGTTTCTTACGCTCCTTTTGCTCGTGCGGTTCGAATACAGCTATAATTCCGGCCTCGCGGACGTGGATCGCCTGTTCAGGCTCGACGCTATTGCTAGCAATCCCGGCACCGAAACACGCGAATATGCCAGTACGACATTTTATGCACTGCCATTTCTCAGGCAGGATTTTCCTAATATCGAAAACAGCGTTCGCATTGAAGAAGGCTCTTTTCAGGTACGTTTGAACGGTACCCTTGTCCCATTTTGGGGGGCCTTCGTTGATCCGTCCATTATGGACGTTTTTGGCCTTCGACTGACTCATGGTTTGCCGAATGCGCTGGATCGTCCTGACGGGATCGTATTATCGGAAAATGCGGCAAAACGAATTTTCGGTACGTCAGATGTCGTAGGGCGTATCGTTACGGTAGATATCGAAGGCCAGATGAGTCGTCATAGTATTACGGCCGTCACAGACGGCGTAGTAGGCCCGAACTTTCTAAGCAACTTCGAAATGATGATTCCCATTTCGACGGAACATGAAAAGAGCAGTAATTGCTATTCACGATGGGGCAGCGATTGCGGTAACATTTATTTAAAACTTAAAAATGTTCACGATCAAGCATCTATCCAGACGCATCTGCGTGATTTCGTCATGCACCGAGCCGCGGGAGATAACGATATCGGGCTTGGACCGCATCCTGAGAAAACATATGCGTTGACTCTGGCCCCCCTGCGTAATGAGCGCTTCTATGACGCGCATGTCTTAGCGTCATATGACGGTGTGGAGCGCAGTGTCATTGACGGAATTGGCCTTGTCGGACTGCTGGCATTGGCTCTAGCCTGCGCCAATGCCATAAACTTGGCCACTGCACGCTCCGTGCTGCGTGCAAGAGAAGTTGCAATCCGTAAGACCCTTGGTGGCACGCGTAAGGTGCTGTTGGTACAGTTCATTGGTGAGTCACTGGTCCTGACACTTGTTGCGGGTTTAGTGGGGATCGCTTTGTGCGAACTTCTGGTGCCCGTGATCGCCAGCCTAACGGGCGAAAACATCACAATGTCCTATGGCTTCGTATTTGTTGTTCTGCTTATCGTTATTCTCGGGTGCGGCCTGTCGAGTGGACTTTATCCTGCCTTGATTTTGTCCGGGTATCGACCCGCTCGTGTGCTGGCCGCAGCTAGAATGCCATCCGGGGGGAGGATGGCTGCTCGCTTACGCGATGGTCTTATCATCGGGCAATTCGCAATCGCGATCACGATTATCATTGGTATGCTCGTCATCCATCAGCAGACCGAGTTTTTGAAACGCGCGGATCAAGGGTTTATGCGGTCGGGTCTCCTGATCGGACCAGAAATTCCGTCGGAAGATGTCACAACGCAGCAGCGGATGCATGATCGCCTTGCTTCCGTTCCCGGTGTTTGGGCTGTGACCTATGGCATGCTCGCACCCCGTCCAGACAGTAAGAACCAGACCACATTTACCTATGATAGTTCCAGTGGACCGGTGCGGGTCCAACTGCTGCGTGATATAGGCGATGCCAATTATCTTCGGGTCTATCAGCCCCGCATGCTAGCAGGACGGTGGTTCGATGTGTCACGGGGGCAGGACAGTCGACCAGATTATAAAAAGACACCCACGGCCACGACCCACATCATTCTTAATCAGACAGCGGCGACGCGTTTCGGTTTTGCAAGCCCTGCCGACGCCATCAGCAAGGTCATCAAAGACGGAGACCAGCCCTCGACCATCATTGGTGTCATGGCGAATATGCGTTTCGAATCCCCTCGTCAGTCTGTTTATCCTGAAATCATAACTTTTAATCCTTATCTGGCCACGCCGTTTTCACAGCCGATCCCGGCTGTCCGATTTTCTGGTGTGCCTACCCCGGAAATGGAACGCCGCCTGGAGCTAGCCTGGTCAAGTGTTCTGCCTGACGTTGCTGGCCACTTTCAGACAGCCGATGCACGGCTGGAAAAATTCTATCGCGGTGACGAGCAACGTGAACGCATCTTCACTCTCGGAGCTGTCGCTGCGGTCGCTATCGCAGCGCTTGGCCTTTATGGGCTCTCCGCCTTTGCCGCCGCACGACGTGTGCATGAAGTGGGCATCCGCAAGACGCTGGGTGCAACGAGTTTGCAGGTTATGGTGCTTTTGCTGCGGGACTTCCTTCGGCCCGTCATGATTGCATCCCTCATCGCCTGTCCAATTGCCTGGATCATCATGCGAGACTGGCTTTCAGCATTCGATGAACGGATTTCGCTTGGACCGATGTCCTTCATCATTGCTGTTGGCGGAGCGCTGATAATTGCGGGATTAACCGTGCTTGGACAGACGATCCATCTCGCACGTGCTGAACCAGCGCGTGCTTTGAGGGCGGAGTGAATATTATGCGCAGCGCATATTATATTTTTTCGTTGGCGCTTTTAAGTGCTGTGTCTTCTCTCCATGCTCAGACGCTGAATGAGGCACTTGAGATGGCGTATAAGAGCAACCCGACCCTACAAGGGGAGCGCGCGAACCAGCGTGCTGTAACGGAAAATTCGGCTCAAGCACGTTCTGGTTGGCGCCCAACGGTAACCATCAATATGGACGCGACTTACCAACAAAGCCCGTATACAGGCACATCCACGCTAAGGTCTTACACATCCAATAGCGCCGAGGGGTATATTCAGGCCAAGCAAACCCTTTATTCCTTCGGGCATGTGGCCAACCAAGTTAAAGCAGCAGACGCGCGGTCCCGTGCGGAAATTAAAGCCCTTCAGCAAACAGAAAATCAGGTTTTTACCAGCACTATTTCAGCTTACATGGATGTGTTGCGGGATCGGGCTATTCTTGATGTCCGTAAGGCTGATTTGGAGATGCTCAAACGGCAGGTTCAGCTGACGACATCACGTTATAATCTTGGCGGTATTCCGGCTGAGCAAGTGACGAAAACCGATGTGGAACAGGCGCAAGCGCGGCTACATTCGGCAGAAGTTGGCCTGAACCAAGCACGTGCAACGCTTGCATCTTCTGAAGCATTGTTTCGCACGGTTATTGGCGCAGAGCCGGAGGCTTTGACCATGCCCGACGGCCTGCCGGGGCTACCCGCAGATTTGGGTCATGCTCTAAAAGAGGCGCTGGCTCTTAGCCCGCAACTTGCGCAATCGCTGGAGAATAAAGCGGCGGCTGACGCGGATATTGACACGGCACGTTCCCAATGGGGCCCCAAATTCAAGCACAAGGCACTTTTGGCACCATTGGCCCCGCTTCTCCGTTCCGTGGGCAGCAATATGGGGAGCAGATGTCAGGAACAGTGGCGTTGGTGCAGCCGCTTTATAATGGGGATTTGTATAATTCGCAGATAAGGCAGGCGCGAGACAAGGACGAGCAGGCGCGCCATGCGGTGGAATTGGCGCGGCGTACGGTTTTGCAAAATGTCGCGTCGAGCTGGAGTGCTGTTGAAAACGGCCTGCAAGCGATTACGGCGGGTACGGCTGAGGTACATTCGGGTGAGACGACGCTGAAGGGTTATCAGCTTGAATATGGATATGGTCTGCGTAGCACGACTGATGTGCTTTATGCGGATCAGAACTTGCGTGAGGCGCAGGTTGAGCTGGCGTCCAGTCAGCATGACACAATTGTTGCGGAAGCGAACCTTTTGGCATCTATGGGCCGCCTGCAAGCCCAACAGCTCTTTGCCAATAACCACGATACGCATGGTGAAGATGCGCTCCAGCACGCGCGGCGGCGCGGTTGGGAGCCTTTGCAGGCTCCTATTTCTGCCCTTGATCAAGCGGGTTGGTGAGGAGCGCACGTGGTGTTTACAGCAATTTTCGAGGGTGTTTACCGTACGCTGACCCATCAAAAGCGTTATGCCGCGATTAATATTGTAGGGTTAGCGCTGGGTGTGGCCGTGTTCGTCGTGATGGCGCTGATTGTGCGTTATCAGCTGTCTTATAACCAATATTACCCAGAAATGAGCGATGTCTATCGTGCTGATGAGGCTTTTCGCATGATGGGGAATGCACCGTTTGAAGCAAAGATGACTAGTTTTGTCGGTGCGCCGTTCCTGAAGCAGGATTTTGCCGGGATTTCGGATGTCGTGCGGGTCTGGGATGGGCGGGACATGACGCTGCGGCAGGGCGGAGATGTGCAGGGAGAAAATGGGGTTATAGCGGACCCGAATATATTCTCGTTTTTCAAGGTGCCGGTGATTGCAGGCGACCGGGCGCGTGCGCTGGAGCGGGCGGACGCGGTGGCTATACCTGCTTCGATTGCGCGTAAGTATTTCGGGACAGAGCAAGCACTGGGACGCGTTTTGACGGATGAGAAGACCGGGACGGCGTATACGGTGACGCTTGTTTATGCTGACCCACCACCAAATACGGACGTCAAGTTTGGAATTATTCGTGCAGCGACTAGGTCGACTGGTGGCGATGAAATGACGCAATGGGGAGTGATGTCTGGGGAGTTGTATGTCCGCATTCCAGATGCACAGGCCGTTGCAGAAATCCAGAGCGGGTTGGATGATTATCCATTGAGGCATCGGGGTGAGTTAACTGCCGAAATGATTAGGCTATACCTCGGGAAAACGGCACCAAAGCTTGTGCCGTTCGAGGGCCTGCATTTTTATGATGCGACAATCGGGCAGGGCGGAGAGGACCAGCGGCTTGTCTATATTTTGGGGTTTATCGGCATCGCCGCGCTGGCGATTTCATACGTAAATTATATTAATCTGGCCACGGCGCGGGTTGGAGAACGGGCGCGTGAAGTGGCGATGCGGAAGGTTCTCGGTGTTACGCGGGGGGCGTTGATCCGGCAGTTTATTGCTGAGGCTGTTGGGCTTTCGCTTGTGGCAGGCTTTTTAGGGTTGGCGCTGGCGGAAGTCTCGCTACGGTTCGTTAATGCGCAAGGCGGCTGGCAGATTGCGTTTGATCTTTGGTTCGTCGTGCCTGTTGCGTTCGGGGTTGCGGCGCTGGCTGGGATGTTGGCTGGGGTTTATCCGGCTTTTGTTCTTTCAGGTTATCGGGCAGCATCTGTTTTAGCGTCAAGCAAGATGCCTTCGGGCGGGCGGTTGGCTGGTCGGCTGCGCAATGGGCTTGTTGTGGCGCAATTTACATTCGCGACGGGGCTTGCGATTTGCGCACTCATCATGGGTCAGCAGGCAGCTTATGTGCAGTCGCTCGCGCAGAAGGCAAATCCGGACGAGATCGTGGTGGTGTATCAACCCAAAACCGGTGGAGAGGCTGCGTTACAGCAGGCTTTTGCGTCGGTTCCCGGGGCGGTGGCCGTAGGACGTAGTAACCTTTGGCCACATCATCGCAATATAAATCGGACGTACGAACGTAAGGGCGTTTCGGGCCAAAAACTCTTGTCGGTTGGGTATGTCTCGCCGGAGTATCAGGCGATTTATGGCATCAAAATCTTGGCTGGACGTTGGTTCGATCCGGCACGGGCGATGGATTTTGTAGGGGCGAACAAAGAAGATACCGAGGAAGGCGATGCGCGCATGGGTGAGAATGTGGTCATCAGCGCGCAGGCGGCACGCATGCTTGGCTTTACACGGCCAGAAGAGGCGGTTGGGCAAGTGATTCATGAGAATGATGAAAATGCCGATTTATTAGTCAGTGGGGTGACGACCGACATACGGCTCAGTGGACCGTCCCAAGCGTTACAAGGGATCATTCTTTTCGGGTTGCACACAACGCATCCGCAGAGTGATGACATGGAATGGCAGGTGCGCGTTCATGGGGTGACGGCAGTGCAGGCTCGGGAGCGGGTTCAGGACGCCTGGCGCCATGTGCGGCCGAATGATGCGTTTAACCCGGTACTGGTGTCTGATATCCAATCGAAAGAATATCGGGAGAGCGACAATCTGTCACGTATTTTTGGGGTAGGGGCCGGGGTG
This sequence comes from Neokomagataea tanensis, assembly GCF_006542335.1. Lineage (GTDB taxonomy): Bacteria > Pseudomonadota > Alphaproteobacteria > Acetobacterales > Acetobacteraceae > Gluconobacter > Gluconobacter tanensis. Next base: position 2,147,868 of record NZ_CP032485.1, read on the forward strand.
TCCATCCTGATCGCGTGCCTTGGGTTGTTTGGGCTTTCTGTCTTTACGCTGGCACGTCGTGCCCATGAGATTGGTATTCGCAAGGTTTTGGGTGCTGCGCAGAAGGATATTTTCGCGCTGCTTGGTCGGGAGTTTCTTGGCCCAGTTATTTTAGCGAGTGCCGTGGCTTGGCCTCTGTCGTTCGTCGTGATGTGGCGCTGGCTTGCGGGCTTTAACGAGAGGGTTGGGCTGGGGGCGATGCCATTTGTCCTTGTAACGGCGCTGGCACTCATCATCGCCGGGGGGACAGTTTTGGTACAGGCTAAACGGGCATCTCGGCAGCCTCCTGCGGCAGCTTTGCATCGGTAATTTTGTGAAAAATTGGATTGGCCTGTTGGCAAAGGAAGAGAACGATGTTGAGTGCCGTTTTTAAGAGTGTGTACCGCACATTAATGCATCAAAAGCGTTATGCCGCGATTAATATTTTGGGCCTCGCTTTAGGTGTATCTGTATTCCTCGTGATGGCGCTGATTGTGCATTATGAGGGGAGTTATGATGTCAGTTTGCCGCATGCGGAGCAGATTTATCAGGTCGATGAAATTTCTAACGTGCCGCAGCAAGCGGTCGAGGAATCTTCTTATGTGAGTTTTGTCCCGTTTCCCTTTTTGAAGCAGGATTTTCCTGAAATAAAAGCAGCAGTCTATGCAATGCAGATTCCTTTGACGGTACGTTCAGGGGAGGAGATTGGGCAAGAAAAAGTCACTTTGACGGATAAAGATTTCTTTTCCGTTTTTGACCTTAATTTGCTGGTGGGGGACAAGAATACTGCTTTGGACGGCCCCGGCAAGGTGGTGATTTCTCAAGACATGGCGCGCAAATATTTTGGCACGACCAATGCGTTGGGCAAAACAGTGCGCATTGATAATGGAAAGACTGATGCCGTTGTGTCGGGAGTGTTGGCGACGCCGCCTGCCAACCGCACCATGAGTTTTGATTTTATTGAACTCACACCAACCGCATGGTTTTCACAAATGGCGTTTACAAATTGGGGTTCTGGTTGGGGAACACTGTGGGTGCGTCTTGTGCATCCGCAGGATCAAGCGCGGGTTGATGAAGGTTTAAAGCATTATGTCCCGCGCCATCCAGGAAACTGGACGGCCGGAATGATCAAAGAATCATTTGGAGACGGTAATTTAGAGCTTATTCCGCTCCCAAAAGTTCATTTTCATAATGCGGCGATTGGTGAAGGCGGAAATAGCCAATCTCTGGTTCATATTTTGGGGCTGATCGGTTGCGCGGCCTTAGCGACAGCGGTGATTAATTATGTGAATTTAGCGACATCCCGCTCGGTTTTGCGTGCGCGTGAAGTGGCGATGCGCAAGGTTCTGGGAGCCACGCGCGGGGCGTTAGTTCTGCAATTCATGTGTGAGGCACTGGTTTTGGTCTTAATTGCGGTGGCCATCAGTGCGGCCATGACCGAAATGGCGTTGCATTGGGTGAATGCGTGGGGTGGCTGGGCCTTGTGGATGGATTGGCCGTTTATTTTGCCGATGTTGGCAGTGGTTGTTTTGGTCACAACAATTATTGCAGGGTTTTATCCGGCGATTGTTTTGTCGGGTTACAGGCCGTCTTTGGTGTTAGCAAGCAGCAAGACGCCGTCTGGCGGGCGGTTGGAAAGTGCTGTGCGCTCTGCGCTGGTGGTTGGGCAGTTTGGTTTTGCCTTGGTGCTGGGTATTTGCACGATGGTGATGCTCTCCCAAGCGTCTTACATAGAGCATATGGACCAAGGGTTACCGCGCGATGGGCTGATTGTCATTCATTCGTTGATTAATCAAGATCTTAAACCGAGACAAAAAGAAATCATAACGCGACTGGCGGCTGTGCCGGGGGTTACGGTTGCGACGCGCACTGACATTTATCCGCATAATCTTGTAAATAATATGGATTGGGTGCTGACGGGGCATGTTGATAAGCATAATATGGGATACGGTAGTGCGACTATTGGGTATTTTGAGGCTTTAAACGCGCATCTACTTGCGGGACGTTTTTTTGATACGCAACATGGGATGGATTATTCCGTTACGACGCCAGACTCTCAGGCTGCCGAATGGAATGTGATTATATCACGCCGTGCGGCTAAGGACTTTGGTTTTTCGACACCAGAACAAGCTATTGGAGCCAGTATTCACTCTGTCTTTAATGGCACGAATGGCCACATGCACCATATTATTGGTGTTGTAGAAGATATTCAGTTTCGTTCTGCACAAAGTCGTATGCCTGCAGTTGTGTACTTTGGAACGAATGATCCTTTGGACTATGCTGGGGCTATTATCCGGTATAATCACACGCCTCAAAACGTGATGATGGATCGTTTAAAAGCGGCATGGCGTGAGGTTGCGCCGGATGCAGGGTTTTCAGCGGAGAGTGTAGCCGATATTTTCGCGGCAGATGCTGCGCCAGATAGAAACCGCGGTAATCTCTTTGCTATTGGTGCGAGCGTGGCGATTGGTATTGCTTGTCTCGGACTTTACGGGCTCTCGTCTTTCTACGTTTTTCGTAGGCAGCAGGAGATTGGTATTCGTAAAGTGTTAGGTGCAAGCCAAAAAGATATTATTCATAAGTTAATGTTTGATTTTTTAAAGCCTATTTTCATAGCAACATTAATCGCGTGGCCTATATCATTGGTGTTAATGGGAGAGTGGCTATCGCTGTTTTCAAATAGAATAAATCTTAGTTTTAGACCCTTTGTTGAAATAACGTTTTTGACTTTTTTGATTGCAATTTTGACTATCTTTGTACAAGTTTTTCGTGCGGCACGCCAAACTCCGAGCGAAATATTGTCGGTTGATCGATAATTAAATGCGGACTCTACCCTTTGTGTTTTCGGCGAGCGCAAAGGGCGGAGTTGTAAAAATAAGTAGCTCCTCTTAAAATTTCTCTATGACTTACCGTTCAGTTACACCTCATTTTGGCTTCTATGAAAACGAAACGTCCATCACTTACATTTTGTCTACTGGGGCAGGTGGACAGAATGTCAATAAAGTGGCGACAGCAGCCCAATTGCGGTTTAATGTTCACATGGCCAAGGGGTTATCAGACCGTGTGAAACAGCGGTTACTCGAAGTTGCAGGTAGTCGGGTTACGGTAAATGGTGAAATAGTTCTCACGGGCCGTCGTTTCCGCTCTCAAGTCCGGAATAAAGAAGATGTGTTGGAGCGCCTAGCCTCGTTAATTGTGGAAGCTGCACAGAAGAGGGAGTTTAGAGTGCCAACTCGCCCGACGAAAGGATCTCGGCAGAGGCGCTTAGAAGGAAAAACGCATCGCTCGGCAGTAAAAAAGAACAGGCGTTTTCGCTTCGATGAGTAGGTGCATTTGCATGCTTAGAGGGGCATGCAAATGCACGATAAAATACTGCTCAGGAGGGGGCAAAGCCTTGTACGCCAAGCTGAAGTACAAATAAGGAGCCTGCAGCACACATAAACAAGTGATCTCGTTTCGGGCCACCAAATGTTAGATTTGAGCAGCCCTGCGGCAGGCGGATACGCCCAATCAGTTTGCCGGAAGGGTTAAATACGAGTACTCCGCACATTCCGAGCGGGCCAGAAGCTCCACACCATAAATTGCCGAAAACGTCAGCGCGCAGGCCGTCAGGGTGTAGTTGTATGTTGCCGACCTTCATATCCGCAAAAATTCGGCCATTGCTGAGAGAGCCATCGTTCACGTCATAGACGTGTATGGCCTGATCGCCGCCGATTTTTTGTCCAGGGCCCTTAGCAGTCGATGCAATATAAAGTTTCTTGTAATCTGTTGAAAAGCATAGGCCGTTTGGATCGAGTAAGTCTTTTTCAAACAAAACGGCCTTTAATGTGCCGTCTGGGGCTATTCTAAATACGTGGTCCTGTTGCCGCTTGGTGCCGCCGATTTCGCCGGTTAATTCGCGGCCAATTTTCCAGCGGATAGTGCCGTCCGGATTGGTTGGGCCGCCAGGTTCATCGGCGTGACCTTCTGTGATGTTGGTGCCATAGCCGGGGTCAGTAAACCAAAGGCTGCCGTCAGGATGTGGGACGATGTCGTTAGGAGAGTTCAGGCCTTTGCCTTCAAAGCTATCGGCCAAGACTTTCGTACTGCCGTCATGTTCCCACCGTACGACGCGCCTGAAGAAATCTTCGCATCCGACTAATCGGCCGTCGAAATCAAAACAATTGCCGTTAACAGCGTAGCCGTCGGGTCTGAAATCGGTGATTTCCCCTGTTTCCCATGTATAGCGAAGAATGCGAGATTGTATGACGTCGCTAATGAGTAAAAAACGACCTTCGCTACTCCAAGCAGGCCCTTCTAGCCAGCCGCCTTTGTCCCAAACGCGTCGGATGGGAGCCGCGAAATAGGTTAAATCGCGGAATGACGGGTCAATAGCAATTACGTCAGGGTCAGGAAGGTAACTCGGCCCGGCTTTTGGCCCCCATTCACGCGGAGGAGAAGTTACTACGCTCGGTGGATCGACGATTTCATCATTTTTGGCAGCTTTTGCAGATGATGCCACAGCCAGACATGTCGCGCCCAAGGCTGTTGAAAATACAGAGCGTCTAGTAAGGAGGGCGGTAGGCTTATGAGAGTTGATTGGTGTATCTTGTTTTGAGCGTGCCATCGACGATCTCCAATTGAGGGAGGTATCTTTAAAAAAGATTATATCTTTTACAAATCAAATATTTGTGGAGATAGTTCCCGATAAATTGGAGTAGCTTGGCGAAATGTATTTTTCAAAATTACAATAAAATGAACGTTACATAATAAAACGCTCGGAACATGGGTGTTTCCGAGCGCAGAAATTTTGACAAATTAGCGATTGTGGCCCAGCCCTAATGAGGGATGGGCCATATATCTTACGGGTTGGTGGCGGATTGTGGTGCTCCAGCGGCTGGCGTGGTGTATGCGCCGATGAAGTTTTTCACAATCGGGGTTCCATTTCCTACGGTGTAGTTAAAGTAGGCATTACCTGATTGCTTGGGTTGGCTGTTCGTAACAACGCCATTGTATCCAGGGATGCTGCGATGGAAGGCTGCATTAGCACTGCTTGTGGCAAGTGATTGTTTGTGCCCAAGCTGGTAAATGTAGGAGTTCAGATTGCCTTGCCGACCAGACTTCTCGACTAAAAGCGCTACGACGGATGAGAATTCTGGAGATGCTACAGAAGTTCCAATCAAGCCAGATGGCTGGCCTTGAATATAGACAACGACTGAAGAGCGTTCAGAATTTCCATTACCTTCTGCTGCGGTGTTGCCACCGTTGCAAGGCGTCTCTGCTAGGCCCGGGCATCCGCCCACTTGCATGCCGATATCTGGCAAGGCGCGGTTGGATGTCGATCCTGTGTTGATGCCAATACCGCTTTGATAGCTTGGTGCCGCGAAAATGGTGGATACGCCACCGCCTGCGCCCCAGTATCCGCCGGAAGCATTAGCGCCGACGCTATCAGGATCGTATGGGCTTTCTGGGTCTGCGTAAGCATTTTCGCGTAGGTAAGCAGAACTCAGCGAGCCTGTAGAGGAAGCCGTGACGAGGTTTGTACCACCCACGGCCGTGACATTTGGGTCAGCCGCGGGGGTAGAAACGCTTGGCACAAACTGACCGTTCTCACCGTTTAGGTAGGCAAGGTTGGGGCATTCCAAACCTGACTCATCACCTGACGATGCCAAAAAGGTTATTCCTTGTGCATTTCCTTGTAGGAAGAGCTCGTGCTCAAGGTTGAGCGTCTGTGTTTGGTCTACACCCTCGTTGTAAGCCGCTGTGTAGAACAGTTCGCAACCACCGAACGAAGAGGACACAACATCGGCTTTGTTGTCATTGATAATTTTGGTGTAACCGTCAATGATGTGTGTGTCAGATAAGTCAGGCACGGTGTAGAGTATTACGTTGGCTCCAGGGGCGCCGCCGAGTGCTTGTTGAACGTCGAGCGAGGCTTCATCAAGGGCTGAACTGCTGGTTGTTGCCCCGCCATCAACGGCAACGCGGCCAGCAAGTTTTGGGTTAGCTGAGAGGCCGGCTTTTTCTTTAAATTTTTCATGTGTGAACATTGCTTCGATGTCACTGTCCAACACGTCAGATGACATCAAAATAGCTATTGTTGCGCCTCGTCCGTCCAGCTTTTGTACGCCATTACGCGTTTGCGCCGTTGCGTTATACGCAGGATAGCCATAGGCCTGCTTGAGGTCCGTAAACCAATAAGTACCGGTTGTGGAGTAACGATTGAGGGGATTATTTACACTCGCGGGTAATTTCACATGTTGCAGGAAAGGATGTGCAACATGTTCATGAGCGCTCAAACCTGTGAGAATTGCGCCATCTCCTAGGTCTGTAGGTAATGATGGCTTTTGGGCAGTGTAAAGGTGCGTTTGCCCGGAACTGAGTGTTTTCACCTTTAATGAGGTGGCCAAAGTTGAGCTAACGTGAGCGGCACGGCCTGTGATGTGGAAAGTACGTCCCTCTTGCTCAACGTTGAAACCACGCGCAAGCAAAGCGGCTTTTGCTTTTGCAAGACTATAAGGGGAGGGACCAAAGCGCTCTAAAACTTCAGATGGCTTGAGCCAGTGGTGATATTCAGGTGAGGATGGATCATGTAATTTTTGCACAAGTGCGGAGAGACCTGCAGAATCTCTAAGGGGGAGCGTAACATCGAAATGCACAGCAGCATTAGCTGGTGCAACCTCTGATGTTTTCAGGTCTGTTCCGACCGAAGCAGCGCAAGCACAATGCACACCCGCTCCGATTAGTCCAACATATGCGAGGAAGTTACGAAAGGCTTTTTGCATTGGTGCCTCTTTCCGATTGGATTTTGACGAGTCAGTGTGCACGTGACGAGAGTATTCTTTGTGTCAGGGCATATTTCAGTCAAGAAACATTTATACAAAAAGACGTCATTTTGATGCAAATTGTAATATATTTATATTTAATAACCTATTTTCGAATGTTATATATTTCTATAACGTATTGATTTAAATAAATTATTGATCTTTTTCCTTCTTGGTGGGTGTTAAAGAGTGTAAATATTTATCAATACAATAGAATGCTATAACATATCTAAAATTTAGCGTTTTTGGAACGTAAATATTAGGCCCAGAACAATGAATGCTTTGCGAATCATATTGCGATATTGAAATGATAATTTGTTTGGGATACCGTATATTATCTACTTTAGATGGATGATCCGATGAAAAAAAGTATGGCGAGTTTATTGGCGGCAGGTCTTTTGTCTTTGGCACCAGCGCAGGCCCTAAAAAATTCCCATCCTTGGTGGGAAAGTGCCACTATTTATGAGATATATCCCCGTTCGTTCCAAGATTCTAAAGGAACAGGGTTAGGAGATTTAAACGGTATCTCAGCGAGATTGGACCACATAAAAAATCTTGGAGCTACGGCAATATGGCTTACGCCTATATATGTTTCTCCGGAAGTCGATTTTGGTTACGATATATCTGATTATAAAAATATTAGCCCAAGTTACGGCAATTTAAAGGATTTTGACCGGCTTATATCGGAGGCTAAAAAACGCAATATTAAAGTCATTATTGATTTGGTTTTAAACCAAACAAGCGATCAGAACCCGTGGTTTTTAGAGTCTAAAAAAAGTAAAAATAATCCGAAATCGAATTATTACATATGGGTCGATCCCAAAGGATACGATAAGGCTGGCAAGCCTATTCCACCGAATAATTGGCAGAACTGGTTTGGACATAGTGCGTGGACGTATAGCGAACCGCGAAAGCAGTTCTACTACCATGGTTATACAAAAGAACAACCGGACCTAAACTGGCATAACCCTGACGTTAAAACGACCATGTTTGATGTCATGCGATTTTGGCTGGATCGTGGAGTTGATGGGGTTCGGCTTGATTCAATTTTCATGCTTTATGAAGATCCGACACTTAAAGACGAACCTCTGCTACTTGATAAAAACGGTAAAATTACAAAAGACGCATTCGGAGAGAATGCTACCAGTCAGGTATTGCAAGGGTATCAGCCCGAACTCCATCCATTAATGCGCGATATTCGTAAATTATTTGATAGTTATCCTGGTTCTCGCGTTTTGATCGGAGAAACTTATGGGATGGATATTAACGGTCTCGATGAATGGTATGGTGGAGCAAAGAAAGACGAACTCCAATTGCCTATGGACGTTATTTTAGGAATCCAAGATAAAGATAATAATTTTGTTCATCTAGATGTAAATTTATGGCGTAAAAATTTGTCAGAAGTTTCAACAAAAATCCATGGGAATGAGCCGTTATTAGTCATTGATAATCATGATAATTTAAGGGCGGATCGTTTTTGCTCTAAAGACTTCGGGGCAGCTCCTTTTGCTAATTGTGCCGATATACAAAAGATGCTGGCTACCGTTCTTCTTGCCTCCCGTTCATCGGTATTGATGTATTACGGGGACGAGATTGGCATGACGACTAATACCCCCCAAAGGGTAGAAGATGTGCAAGACCCGGAGGGGCGTGCGGGCTGGCCTAAAGATAAGGGGCGGGATGCCGAGCGGACGCCAATGCAATGGGATACGTCACTCAATGCAGGGTTTAGTAACGCTAAAAAGACTTGGTTACCTGTAGGAACTTCTTATACGAGCGTAAACGTACAAGCTGAAAAGCTTGATCCCAATTCGATGTTTAATTGGTATAAATCTTTAATTAAATTAAAAAATACGAACGATGTTATACGCTATGGAAATCAAGATGTAATAGAGAGCGGAAATCCACAGATACTATCTTTTTACAGAACGTATGATGGAAGCCGTATGCTTGTTGCTACAAACTTCTCTTCCCAACCTCAACAATTGGCGGTTCCTGCTAAGGGGAAAGTAGTTTTGCAAAGTTTTGTAGGGGATGTCAGTTCTAAAGATGGATATTTGATCCCGCCATATGGGGCTATGATTTTAGATTTATCAGAGAAATAGTTTGTTTTTATGAACGACGCAAAGATAAAACTTTGCGTCGTTGTTTTTTTAATCGGGTACATTATCTTTAAATGTATCCCAGTTATTCATAATTTTATGAGTAATAATACTGCCTACATGCCACGCAGCATCGTAGGCGGGCAAGCCTTCATCAGGGTATTTCTCCTCTACGCTTTGGTAGGCTTTCTTCCCGGTTGGTGGAACTGTGTAATTGGAGGCTGTCCGTAATATCATTAAGCGTTTGAAATCGGCTTTATGCATATGATCAAGGCGGACCATGGAGGCAGCGATTGCGGAATCTTCCATATTACTCATGGCAAAAATCCCTTTGCCAGCTGTAAACATTTTTACCCAGTCACGGGCGTATTGGTTCAAGTAATTTCCATGCCAATAGAGGTCGGATGCAAAGCTGTCACCCTCTATGACCTTTGGTTTTCCTTTGGTTGCTTCATAGGAAGACCATCCCGCTGAGTAGGCTCGCATTTCGGGGGTATCCATGAGAGGAACCTGTTTGGTCTCCTCAAAGGCCCAGTGCGCTAATTGGGCATTTAAAGGAAATACGATGGGGTAGGGTGCGTTCGGTCCGTAGTGTACGTCTGCTCCATTTAGGGAGGCGGGCCGTTTGGCTCCCGCAGGATAGATGCCATAAGGCCAGTCTTTTGGGATTTCGCGGCTATCAATAGACTGTGCGACATCATTGATAACGTAGCGTGCCCAAGCAGCGGAACCTAAAGGGGCGATCTTTGGATCGATGCCCGCTATGCCTGCTACCAGCCAATAAGAGTGGGTAAGGTCAAAGCGCGGGTCTGTTCCAAGGGCCATTACAGACGGACCCGCGTTAACGAGAGACATACCAGTCACAATGGCTATTTCGGTATGCTCTGGATTACTCAAAATTGGATGTTCGTTACCCGGGAAGGAGATAGTCTCGGTCAGATGCTCGCGCTCGGCCCAGAGTTGAAGCTCGCCGGGTTTGTCGCCTTTGTCGGCACCGTTCTCGAAAGTCGTTACGATTACAACTCTTACTGGCCAAGGCGTTTGTGCATGGCACAAATCGGGTGTAAGAAAGGGTAGAATACTTGCAAAGAAATAAGCAAAGTTATGCCATTTTAACACTGGGAAAGTCCTTAAAAATCGTCTTAGTTAAAACTGCTTTCAAAGGCTTGGAACTGCCGTTCAAGCGACCACTGTGCGCTGGCTTTATCGCTTGCGCGTACAAATGTACGGCATGCTGGGCTTAGTAAATCGGCAGAACAAGCTTTTATCATTTTACCAATAGTGTGGTCTTGCCACAGACTTTCTCCCGGCAGGAATGCATATTCCAAGCCTGTCCGAGATAAGCGCTTTAAATCAGCGTAATCTAAGTTATAGGTTAGGGCCGCACGAGTGTATTCCTTTGTCAGGTTCCCTCGTGAAACACCTTCGTCGTCGGTTGATAATGAAAGAGGGACATTATATTTTTGGTACAGTCTGAAGGGGTGAAAATCACCTTTAATGCCCAGTATTTGTTCATTGCTGCTCAAATTGATCTCTACCATTATGTGTTTCTTGGACATTTCGAGCATAAGCTGATCAGCATCGCTCTCATATGCAATATCAACACCATGGCCTATGCGTTTGGCGCCTGCTATTTCTACAGCTTGCCTAATATGGCTTTTTAATTCTTCTGGCGGGACAAGTTGGTCCGTGAGTTCACCTGCGTGTAGGCTTAAGTTAACATCGGGTATTATTTGGTTAAGGTAGTTAAACATGGCCATGTGTAGACTGTAATCGCGAAGTGCAACGGCATCATCTTCTGGAGCTACAATATTAATACCAACAAAGCGCGGATCTGATTTCACCAATGCATAACCACCTTCGAGCTGTGCATATACGGCTTGTGGTGGAAGCGTGCGCAAAGTTTGGTACAAGTAGCGGACTGAAACTGCGCAGCCGGGATGCGCCTGAGGTGTGCCGCATTTAAGTAGTGTATGTGCTTTGCGCTCCATTGAATCAGTTGCGCTTTTTGCCTCATTCACAAGAGTAGATATATCGGGTTGAAGTTGTTGATGTGCTGTGGAGAAATCTTGCCCCTTGAGGGGGTGGCGGAAGCCTTCTTGAATAAATTTACCTAAAGCAGGTGAAATCATGGGTTCAATATAAGTGATATGGTTGTCAGCGGCTCGGTCCATGACTTCAGCAAGCATGTCGCCTTGATGATCTTTTTCCAAGGCGTCAAAATGCTCAAATGTTGCAAAAAAATGGTCATGGCCGGAGCGGTCAATGGGGTCAGGTACAAAATCGCGCATAGAGAGAGCATCAATGGCGATGTTTCTGAGCAGCTCGTTGTTTTGTAATGCCGAGGCTGGGTGCTCGTCAGTTTGACCTGTTGTACATGGATGGCCCAAGATATCTAAAGTTTTGGTGGAAAAACACATCCCGTCCTGTGCTGCCCATTCTATCAAGCTTTCAGCATAGACTGCCCCCGATAAATGCAGGTGAAGATCGGCGCCTTTTGGGAAATGTTGGAGGAACATACCCAATTGGACAGGATCATGACGAATGCTGTTGTAGATTTTCTCAATTTTTTGGGTTTGAGCCAAACCTTTATCTGTGACTAACGCCAGAGACAAAGCGCAGAAAAAAAGAGTTGAAGTTTTTAAGTTTTTCATGCCTGTCATTCGTAATGCGTCTCTTCTATCGGCGCAATAAAATGTTCTGGTTTGAGTATCTTAATAAATTCCAACTTTTTAAGTTTTCTAAATAATTATGTTGGTATTTTATAATAAAAAACGGCAATATTAAATTAACAATACATCGTTGTGTAGGTAGATAAATTTGTTGATCTAAAAAAAGATGTAAATAACTATGCTAATTATTAATTTAGTATAGTTATTAATTAATTATAAATTTATAGAGTATATATTTTCGTTTTTTATATTTAAAACAATATTTTGAAAATTATTCCTAAAATACAAACTATATACAAAAATTCAGCTTAAATAGTTTTCTGCTTGAAAAAATATTAATAATACGAAATATTTATCATCAATATTCTCTTAGATGTTTTTATTGCAAGAGATGTATCGGAGTTTTTGAGTGCGTTATCTTAAGTTTTTGAGCCTAGTTGGTTTGATGGTATCGGGCCATGTTTGGGCTGCGCCAATACCCGTTAAAGTTGTTGTTGTCGCAACATTTGAGTTTGGCGCCGATCAGGGAGATCGTGCCGGCGAATTTCAAAACTGGGTAGAAAAATTACCATTGCCTCAGTCTATCCCTGCTCCGGGGACATTTTATGGGCACATGCGCTACAACCCCGCAATGAAAGTGCTCGGGGTTGTCACGGGGGAAGGGCCTGAGCATGCATCAGCTACGATGACTGCCTTGTTAACGGACCCACGTTTTGATCTCAGCCATGCGTATTTTCTGCTGGCGGGAATAGGTGGCATTGACCCAAATTTTGGTTCCGTTGGATCTGCTGTGTGGGCTCCCAATATTATTAATGGAGGGTTGTCGCACCAAATAGATTCCAGAGAAATTCCGAAAGATTGGCCAGACGGTTACACACCCATCGCGGGAGAAAAACCTGACACGCGCCCCGTTCCTCAGCTTCATTCAAATTGGGGTAATCAAGCCTATTCCGTTGATCCCGATCTATTACAGTGGGCATTCCGACTGACGAAGGATATCCAACTTTCTGACAATCAAGGACTCAAAGCTGAGCGGGAAAAATACGTTGGTTACCCTAAAGCTCTCGCGCCTCCGAGCGTTCAGCAGGGTGATGTGATCGCAAGTCCTACCTTTTGGACAGGGCGCCTCATGAATGCTTGGGCAGAGCGCTGGGTGAACTACTGGACTGAAGGCAAAGGGGTGATGGCGACGACCGCTGAAGAAGATTTAGGCTTTATGCAAGCCTTAGCAACTGAGGCCCCAACAGGCCGTGTTGATATGCGCCGTATTTTAGTTCTTCGTACGGCAAGCAATTACGATATGCCGTCGCCAGGTCTGAGTGCGGCTTCTATGTTAGAGACGGAGAGCCAAGAGACGGCTTATCCCGGTTTGGCGGCTTCGATTGAGGCTACATATAAAGTTGGTGGACCAGTTGTTAGAGAAATTGTGAAAAACTGGGATAAATATAAAAATAATACGCCTAAGTAAGAATTTTATTCCGGCAATTATTTTTAAATAATTGCCGGATATTATATTGATATGTTTTAAGGAAGATTAACCTTGATGCCCCCGAGTGAAGCAAAGACTGCTTTTGCTTTGCTGCCGCTATCTGCAAAGATAGTTCCTGTGGTTGATCCCGTTGTTATTATGTCTCCCTCTTTAAGAGGAAAGCCTTGTTTTTCCGCATGTTGTGCAAGCCATATGAGCATCCGTATGGGATCTCCGGCAGAGTTGCCGCCATCGTGTTCGGCAACAATTGTATCGTCTATTGTAAGCTGCACGGGCTCTTCTACAGGGTTAAGGGAGGCCCAGTTAGTCATAGCGTCCCCATAGATCAGAGCGCCGTGGTTTCCTTGATCCGCTAGGTGAAGAAAAGGGGTTTGCGATCCGACTGCGCCAAATCGCGTGTCAAAAATCTCAATGCCCGGATGAACACTTTCTATTGCGTTTAATGCGTCTTCGTGGCTCCAAAGGGTATTCTGAGGGGGAAGATTTTTACCTATGCGGTAAACAATCTCAGCCTCAATACCGTAAAAATGGCACATATTTTGCGGGAGGGTTGTTTCGCCTTTAAAGATCGTTGCCGCATGCAAAGGGGCACAAGACGGCTCTGCTGTGGGGGATGGCGCGCCAACTTTCCAGCCGCAGACCAGGCCAAGAGTACCCGTCAGTGCTAATGCTACCTTTCGTTGGATAGCATATGCTTCTTCAGTTGTTTCTGGTCCGTTGGGAAACGGCGTTGATGGTAGCAGTTCGTGGATTGCGCGTGCTTTGAGCAAGGCGGATGCACAAGATTGTAAAGTGAGGCTACCTTCAAGAGCATCAGGTGAGATGGGGTTATTTGTATTGGTCATAAAAGCACCTACGTAAAAATCGGGGTTAGTGAGGGGCTAAAAACTGTCCTCTTCGGCCGAAAGGTCTCGGTCCCGAGTTTCCGGAATATAAAACGTCGCTACTATAGCTAATAAAGAGAGAAAAACGACGTATAATGAAAGTGGTATCCAGGCATATAAACCAGTCTGTACTCCACCTATGTGAAAGCGGGAGAATAAAGCTATTAGCGCCTCTCCAACCATGGGAGAAATTCCGCCAGCGATGACTGACGAAAACTCACGTGTAAAAGAGACAGCAGTATAGCGGTGGTACGCGCCAAACATTTCGGGAAGAAATGCGCCTTGCGTGCCAAACATTCCCCAAGTGGCTATACCGAGTGCAACAGCAAGGGCAACCAAAGAAAAAACAGGATTTCCTTGGCTGAAAATATACCAAACGGGTACGGCTGTGACGGCCTGTAGAATGGCAAATCCTCTATATACTCGTGTGCGTCCATAACGATCGCTTAAGTAACCGGCACCGGGTATGGTGACCGCCCCGACAAAAGCCGCGCCGATAAGGGCTAGGGTTCCCCAACGCCCTCCCATTCCCACAGTGTGTACGAGGTAACTAATCGCCAATACCTGATAAATGGATGAACCGCCGTTTTCTGCCATGCGCAAGCCTAGGCCGCCAAGGATTGGTCTCCATGATGCAGTTAAGATTTCACGCAGAGAGCGCTGCTGGCGCGGTGCGCTTTCATCTACATTTTTCGTTTTATGAAATGTAGGTGATTCTTTTAAGTGCAAGCGCATATATATGGCGATGACTAATAACAAAAGGCTAAAGAGAAACGGTAAACGCCACAGCCAAGTATCGGCGATATTCGGAACGCCGACCAGCATGAAAAAATATATTAGGCCAGCTGCAACCGTGCCCATTTGAATACCCAAAAACGGTAGGGCCGCAAAATAACCTCTTCGTCCTTTGGGAGCGCATTCAGTCATCATGACTGCTGCCCCTGCTTGCTCTGCTCCTGCACCAAGCCCTTGTAAAATGCGCATAGTGATAAGAAGCAAGGGGGCGGCTATGCCGATATGGGCGTATGATGGAATTAGACCAATGCCCGCGCTGGCGAAGCCCATCAGTGTTACGGTCATGAGTAGGACGATTTTACGGCCAACCTTATCTCCTAGTCGTCCAAATATGATTCCGCCAATAGGGCGCACGGCAAAGCCTATGAAGTAGGTCGCGAAACTCGCCACCAAACCCATGCTTGGTATGCTACTGGGGAAGAAAAGAGGCCCAAAAACCAGTGCCGCAGCGAGGGAATAAAGAGCAAAATCGTAATATTCCATGGCGCTGCCGATAGAGCATGTCCAAGCGGTGCGTCGCAATTCGGCTAGGGGCATAGGCGTATGATGATCAGAAGATTTGCTTGATTGACACTCTTGATCGGGTGAGGGGAGTGACACGTTGAGCGAAGAGGAGATGCTCATGGGAGGTTCGCCCTTACTTAACGCCGACTAGCCTAAGTCTTGAGCATGACGGCTAGTATTGCGTGATAAAATGGAGAAGCTGTGTAATTGGTTTGGGGATTGTTCTCGGAGGGGACTGAGCGTGAGGCATTGTGGCATTTCCATACTTTATCGCTAAAGAAGCGGGTAGGGCATGATTACCACGTCAAAAAATATTAAGGGTTCACATATTGATGTGCGAGATTAATAAAATGACCTAAATTGCAATGAAATATGGGCGTCTTCCTTACCGGATGGGGGTATTTAAGATTGCGGGAAATTTTATCGAACTTTGTTGATTGGGGATCAAAAATTTTTGAAAGACCAATTAATTATAAAGACTCTAAGCTTCGGCAGCATATTGTATGAAATCCCATAAATATTGAATTTCTTCATCGGTCTCACGTCTACCGAGAAAGATTTGTTTGGCGATACCTTTAGGGCCTAAGCGGAGGGGATAAAGTTCAAATCGTTGTGCGTATTCATCTACGAGCCAATGTGGAAGGGCAGCCACCCCGCGGCCATGTTTTACCATCATCAACATGATATCTGTGGTTTCTATAGGTTTTTGCTGACGTGGGCTTATGCCTGCCGGTTGTAAAAATTGTGTATAGATGTCAAGGCGCTCTGTAGGTACTGGATACGTTATAAGTGTTTCACTAATAAGTTGTTCAGGCATGATAAATTTTGCATTTCGCAAAGGATGCTCAGCATTAACAACAAGAACGAGTTCGTAATCAAAAACAGGCGTGAACTTCAAACCGGGTTTATGCAATGGGTCTGGCGTGACTACGATGTCGATTTCATTATTGAAGAGCGCTTCAATACCACCAAACTGGAATTTTTGCCTTACGTCGACGTCTACTTCAGGCCACCGCTCAAGATAGGGTGATACAATTTTAAGAAGCCACTGGTAGCAAGGGTGGCACTCCATTCCTATCCGTAGTGTACCGCGTTCTCCATTGCCAAATTGCTCTAATCTTTTCTCTGCTAGTTCGAATTGAGGAAGTAATCTGTTCGATAGTGAGAGCAACCATTCTCCTGCCTGCGTGAGGGCAAGCGTTCTTCCCTCACGGCGCCATATTTTTACGCCCAACTGAGTTTCAATTTTGCGAATTGCGTGGCTTAAGGCGGGTTGGGTTAGGTGTAGGCGGCTTCCTGCTGCCGTCAAAGACCCCTCGCGTGCAACCTCGCGGATAATGTCCAGATGATTTCTCTCCAAGACGCCCATTGCGAGGTAGATCCTTGTTAGCTTCAGATGGTGGCTTTAAGCTTAACATCAAAATGTGTTTGGAGTAATAAGGGTCATGTTTTTAAATGTTAAATAATGCATATCATAATTTTCAAAAATATGCTAAAATCATTACAATAATTTCGGATCAGAACGAGGGTTGATTTGTGAGTATTGAAGATAAATACAAATACTTAAATAAAAAAGAAGAAAATAATCTTCCATCACGGAATGATGGTCAAAATTTTGTTTGTGATGAAGAGGTTATTACATCGGAGCAGTTGCCGCACACAAATTGCCCTTGCTGCGCTTTGCCGTGGGCTAACTATTAATGACTGGCTATTTGTTGATCACAGCCAATATATAAAAATCTTGCATGAATTTATGAAATAAAATCATTTTCATTCATCTTTTGAGCGGGGTATACACCATCTCAAGTTTTCATGAGACGTAGCAAGGGATGTGATAAGAAAATGAGTGAAAAGCTAACATTCAGTTTGAAAAAATTGTCTTTTAACGAAGATTATAAGCCCTCCGACAGCACAAGAGCCACCACAAACTTTGCGAATTTGGCGCGGGGAGAGAGGCGCAAAGAAAATCTTCAGAATGTTTTCCGGATGATAAACAACCGCTTTAACAACCTTGCGGACTGGGACAATCCTAAGGGCGATCGATATTCTGTTGAGGTCGAGATTGTTTCTGTTGGTCTTAATATAACAGGTGTGGAAACGAGTTTTCCTATTATTGAGATTTTAAAGAATAATATTATAGATAAAAAAAATAATCTTCGTATTGAGGGTATTGTAGGAAATAATTTCTCTTCGTACATCCGTGACTACGATTTCAGCGTATTATTGTTAGACCACAACAAAGATAAGTCTGATTTCTCTATTCCTGAAGGGTATGGTGATCTGCACGGAAACTTATTTAAGAGTTTTCTTTCATCGGACATTTACAACGATAATTTTAAGAAGTCGCCTGTTATTTGCCTTAGTGTATCAAGCAATAAAATTTATGAAAGAACAGAGAACGTTCACCCAATACTAGGGTACGAATATAGGAATGACGACCAATCTTTAACGGATATATATTTTGGTAAGATGGGATTAAAGGTTCGCTATTTTATGCCTAAGGGGTGTGTTGCTCCCTTGGCATTTTATTTTTCTGGTGACTTGTTAAATGATTACACTAACCTAGAGCTCATTGGTACCATTAGCACCATGGAAGCTTTTCAAAAGATCTATCGGCCAGAAATTTATAACGCTAATGCTTCAGCAGGTACAACGTATCAGCCAAGCTTGGGGCAGAAAGATTTTTCCTTTACTCAAGTTGTTTATGATCGTGAGGAGCGCAGCCGGCTGGCTGTCGAGCAGGGGCGTTTTGCGGGTGAAAAATTAATTGGCCTGCACTTCGATCTTTTGACTGAATGGTCTAATAACTTTTCTGCTTAATTGTTTGACTTAACTAAGGATCGTCACGATGAACACGTTATTGCCGACAGCCACAGCAGGAAGTTTGCCCAAGCCTTCATGGTTGGCCCAGCCAGAGAAGCTATGGTCTCCTTGGAAGCTTGAAGGTGATGAACTGATCGAAGGCAAGCAGGATGCTTTAACGCTTGCCCTAGCGGAGCAGCTCCAAGCAGGTATCGATATTATCAGTGATGGCGAACAAACGCGCCAGCATTTTGTTACAACTTTTATTGAGCACCTCAGCGGTGTTGATTTTGAAAAGCGTAAGACTGTCAAAATCCGCGACCGTTACGACGCAAGTGTTCCATCTGTTGTAGATGCGGTTGCTCGTCCAAAGCCGGTCTTCGTTGAAGACGCCAAGTATTTGCGCAAGCAAACTAAAAACCCAATCAAATGGGCTCTTCCAGGGCCTATGACCATGATTGATACGCTGTATGACGGTCATTATCAAAGCCGCGAAAAACTCGCGTGGGAATTTGCCAAAATTCTTAACCAAGAGGCAAAAGAGTTAGAAGCCGCTGGCGTTGATATTATTCAGTTCGATGAACCAGCTTTTAATGTGTTTTTTGATGAGGTGAACGACTGGGGCATAGCCACCCTTGAGAGAGCAATTGAAGGACTGAAATGCCAGACAGCAGTCCATATCTGCTACGGATATGGCATCCAAGCAAATATTGACTGGAAGAAGTCTCTCGGTTCTAGATGGAGCCAATACGAAAAAATCTTCCCTAAAATCCAAACTTCCAATATCGATCTGGTTTCTCTGGAGTGCCAAAACTCTCATGTTCCGATGGATTTGATCGAGTTGATTCGAGGTAAAAAGGTGATGGTCGGGGCTATCGACGTCGCCAGCAATAAGGTCGAAACACCTGAAGAGGTAGCAGACACGCTTCGCAAAGTTCTTCAGTTCGTTGACGCAGATAAGCTTCTGCCTTGCACCAACTGCGGAATGGCTCCGTTATCGCGCAATGTTGCGAGGGGTAAGTTGCAAGCTCTTAGCGCAGGTGCTGCCATTGTTCGTGCTGAACTTGGCGGCTGAGACAGTTGAACGCGATTGAAAAAATGCCAAAGACGAGGCGCGACTATTTACTTTAGGTCGTTTCCTCGCTCTGTGTGAATTTTAAGCGCCCCAGATTCTGGGGCGCTTTTTTGTTTGAGAAATGAAGAGCTATAGGCCGGTAACGCCATGTTTATTTGTATAATTAAAAAAAATATGACCTGTCTTCTTAAGATTTTGGTTTAGACAAGGCATCTGACATGTCCTCCATCTACCCTCGTTTTTGTGCGGGGTTATTTTTCTTCTCGTGCTTGCCAACTATTGCAACATACGCTCATGCTCAAACAGTTTTGTCTTCTAACGATGGGCATACTCAGCTAGAAAACGGTGTTCAGATACTTCCTACTCAACCTTTGGAGGACACGGTTAGTCGCCTTCAAAAAGGCAAGGACGGCTTGTGGAGTGTAGTAGAAAGCATTGAGGCAGGGGCAAGTGTCGTCGGTCCTCCCACAGCTTTGACAATATCTCCTGATGGGCATTACGCGTATTCGAGTTCAGCTGCTAAGCAAGATGCTCAAGAAAAAAAGATTGTACCCAACAATATTATTAATGTTATTGATCTTCGGTCTAAGCCAATGCGTATTGTGCAGACCGTCCAAGCGGATTACGGGGCAACAACTTTACGACTGTCGCCAAATGGGAATACTCTTTTAGTTGCTAATGGTAAATCCGGGTCTATTACCTATTTTCAGGTCAATAAAGGCCTTTTAAGTGCAGGAAATAGTCTAAAGTTACCCGTAGATGATGGCTTCGTTGGCGGTGTTATTTTTGCACCAGACGGTCGACGTGCGTTTCTTAGTATGTGGAAAGGTGATTGCATCTACACGTTAAAAATTAATGGAAACACTATCAAGCTAGACACAAGTCCCATAAGTGTTTCGCCGGGTGCTTGGACACTGCGTATCACACCCGATGGACATTATATGTCTGTCAACGTTTTAGGGCATGGTACAGGGCAGAGCGGTGCGATTGCGCTTTTTGATTTGACGACGCATGAATTAAAGGAAACTGACCGTGTCACCGTGCCAAATGCTCCTGAGGGGACAGATATTTCACCAGACGGCCGTTATTTAGCGGTTGTCTCGCAAAACGGATCGGCGATGCCATATGCTTCACCGCTCTACAATGCTCGCGGTATAGTAACTGTCTTTGCAATACAAAAGGGGCATTTAAAGCAATTGGCGCAAGCTCCTGGCCCTTTATGGCCACAGGGTCTAGTCTTTTCGCCTGATGGAAAGGAAGTCCTTTCTCAAGGGGGGGCAGATCACAAATTAAGGACAATGTCCTGGAACGGGAAAGAGCTTCGTGTTTTGGGAGATACGGACTTGCCAGGTGCGGGGGCAAATTTAGAGCGCTCGAGATAGGATCAATTTTATTTCGTTTATACGTACATATAACACCAGAAAGAAATAAAGATACGACTAGAAGAAAGGTCTTGATTTAAAATATATCGATATCATAACATTATGATATCGATATTGGATTATATCCGGAGGTGCTCGTGGGGAACGACATTGCATGCGGACGGTTATCCGAAGAAGCGTTAAACGCTAATTTTGCAGATGCACATCCCGCACTATCCTCCGAGCAAGCAGCATTGGAAGCAGATCGATGCTTTTATTGCTATGATGCTCCCTGTGTGGAGGCGTGCCCCACAGACATAGATATTCCACGTTTTATCAAGGCTATAGCCTCAGATAATGTAGCAGGTGCGGCGCGCACAATTTTAAAATCAAACATATTAGGTGGATCATGCGCGCGGGTTTGTCCGACGGAAATTCTCTGCGAGCAAAAGTGCGTTCATACGGCAATTGAAGCAAACAAACCGGTCCGGATCGGAGCTTTACAACGTTATGCTACTGACTGGCAGATGAAGCAGGATGTGCATCCGTTTCAAAGGGCTCCTGAAACTGGCAAAAAAATAGCCGTCGTGGGGGCGGGGCCAGCTGGTTTAGCGTGCGCTCACCGTTTGGCGACGTACGGCCACGATGTTACAATATTTGATCGACATGACACGCTAGGCGGCCTCAATCAATACGGTGTTGCTGCATATAAACTTGCAGACAATTTCGCACAAAACGAAATTGATTTTCTGATGAAGATTGGTGGAATTTCTTTTACTGGAAACAGCACCTTAGGTGAAACGGTCACATTATCCGAGCTCAGAGATAAGTATGATGGCGTTTTTCTAGGCATAGGATTGGCAGGTGTTAGAAGGCTTGGTTTGGAGGGAGAGGACACTCCCGGTGTTATGGATGCGGTTGAGTTTATAGAGACTTTGCGTTCACAGGTTTTGTCCGAGGTGCCTGTCGGAAGGAGGGTAGTCGTTATAGGAGGCGGGAATACGGCAATTGATGCGGCTGTACAGGCTAAACGTTTAGGGGCGGATGAAGTAACCCTCGTTTATCGTCGCGGGGCTGAGCATATGTCGGCGACAAAAGTAGAGCAAGAATGGGCGCAGACAAATGGCGTTATTCTTAAGTTTTGGTTTGTACTAAAAAAAATAAATATAGAAAATGGCAAAATAAAAAACATTGTATTTTATAATAATGCTTCTGATAAAATTGAAGACTATTCAAGTATTGAATACACCTTGCCTGCCGATATGATTTTGAAGGC
This sequence comes from Neokomagataea tanensis, assembly GCF_006542335.1. Taxonomy (GTDB): domain Bacteria; phylum Pseudomonadota; class Alphaproteobacteria; order Acetobacterales; family Acetobacteraceae; genus Gluconobacter; species Gluconobacter tanensis. The sequence continues at coordinate 2,169,649 of NZ_CP032485.1, forward strand.
AATAGGACAAACTTTTATTTCTGGACCAGTGGACAAGGATCAAATTCTTTTAAGGGATGGACGAATAGTTGTCGATAATAATGGACGTACTTCCTTACCGTCTGTCTATGCGGGTGGAGACTGCACTATGGGGAAAGATCTCACTGTAGCGGCCGTTCGTGACGGTCGGAATGCTGCTGAAGCGCTCCATAAAGAACTGAGCACCTCTTAAACGATAGGGACGAAGATAATGGCCGATTTGAGAACCGTGTTTGCCGGGATTAAATCTCCAAACCCTTTTTGGTTGGCTTCAGCCCCGCCAACCGACAAGGAGTATAATGTTCGTCGCGCTTTTCAAGCTGGATGGGGTGGAGTTGTATGGAAAACCCTTGGCGAAGATCCTCCAGTGGTAAATTTGAGCTCGCGGTACGGAGCCCTTGGTTTTGAGGGGCGGCGCTTGATTGGGTTCAATAATATCGAACTTATTTCAGATCGCCCGCTGGCAACAAATATTGCTGAAATCAAACGCGTTAAGAGAGAGTATCCTGACCGCGCAGTAGTCGTTAGCCTTATGGTCCCGTGTGAAGAGGAAAAATGGACTGCCATACTACCTATCATTGAGGGGACTGGCGCGGATGGTATTGAACTTAATTTTGGTTGTCCGCACGGGATGTCAGAACGGAATATGGGAGCGGCAGTTGGTCAAGTTCCTGAATATGTTGAAATGGTTACGAGGTGGTGCAAGCAGAACACGCAGATGCCAATTATAGTAAAGCTTACCCCTAATGTTACCAATATTCTGATGCCAGCTAATGCAGCAAAGGCGGGGGGAGCCGATGCCGTATCTCTTATCAATACTATACAGTCAGTCATTGGAGTAGACTTGGATTTGATGTCTCCTATGCCGGTAGTTGGAGGCAAGGGAACGCATGGTGGTTACTGCGGGCCAGCTGTAAAACCCATTGCTTTAAGAATGATTGGGGAGATCGCCAGAGATACTCGTCTGGCGGGAATGCCTATTTCCGGTATCGGAGGTATCAGCAACTGGCGTGATTCTGCGGAGTTCTTAGCTATGGGAGCGAGCTCGCTTCAAGTTTGTACAGCCGCTATGCATTATGGTTTTCGCATCGTCGACGATATGATCGATGGATTATCGAACTGGATGGATCAAAAGGGGTATGATCGCCTTGAATCCGTCGTGGGGCGAGCTGTGTCGCAGTTTGTTCCATGGAACAATCTAAATATGAAATTCCGGACTGTTGCGAGTATCGACCAAGAGGCTTGTGTTGGGTGTGGTCTTTGCCACATCGCTTGTGAAGACACGTCGCATCAAGCAATTTCCAAACAAAATCTTGCCAATCGGCGGCATTACCAAGTCGTAGAAGATGATTGCGTAGGGTGCAATTTATGCGCACATGTTTGTCCGGTTGATGACTGTATCACCATGCTACCGCAGGCTGTGGATAGCGAGTTAACCTGGCCCAATCATCCGTCAAACCCCAACCGTATTTCAGCCTAACAGATTCACTGGTCCTAGAATTTATCTCAAATTTATGGTGGTTAGTGATGCACGGTAATTTAAGGATTGATGCTCAGGCACTCTGGGCAGATTTGATATATACAGCGCAGTTTGGTGGCACGCCCAAAGGCGGGGTCAAACGCCTTACACTAACACCGGAAGATCGAGCTGTTCGGGACTGGTTTGCAGCTACATGCTCTGATCTTGGTTGCTCGATAACCGTCGATACCATGGGTAACATGTTCGCGCGCAGGGCCGGGTTAGACGATAGTCTACCTCCTATTACAATGGGTAGTCATCTGGACACACAGCCAACAGGAGGAAAATTTGACGGTATACTAGGCGTCTTGGCTGGTGTTGCGGTTGTTCGGGCGCTTGAAGACGCCCGATATGTCACGCGGCACCCGGTAGAAATCATTAATTGGACAAATGAGGAAGGTTCTCGTTTCTCTCCGCCTATGATGTGCTCTGGCGTTTTTGCAGGGGTATTTGAAGAGAGCGAGGTGCTAGAGAAACGTGATCGTGCTGGTTTCCGCTTCGGGGATGAACTTGTTGCGATAGGGTACAAGGGAGAAGAGCCGTGTGGCCGGCACCCAATGACGGCTTATTTTGAATTACACATTGAGCAAGGGCCAATCCTTGAGGCTGAAAAAAATGTGATAGGAGCTGTTTCTGGTGTTCAAGGTATGAAGTGGTACGAAGTTACTGTTCGGGGAAAGGACGCCCATGCTGGCTCCACACCGATGCATATGAGACGGGACGCTTTGCTGGCTGCTTCTCATATGGTGGTCGCACTAGCTAAAGTCGTAGCGCGGTTTGGTCATGAAGCTGTTGGGACGGTTGGTTTGCTTGAGAATAGACCTAACAGCAATAATGTGGTGCCGGGAGAGACTTTTTTTACGGTCGACATTCGTCATCCTGACGACGCTGTTGTGTGTGAGATAGAGAAGAAATTTATAGATTGCTTCGAAAATATAGCGAGCGACATGGGTGTATTGTTAAGCATAAGCCGAATATGGGACGCACCTGCAGTGCGCTTTGACGAGCGCTGTGTTGGACTGGTACGGCAAGCGGCAGAGCAGATTGGCTTGAGCCCGTATTCAATTGTGTCAGGGCCCGGTCATGATGCTGCTTATGTAGCCCGTTTGGCACCGACGGCCATGATATTTGTGCCGTGCAAGGATGGGCTTAGCCACAATGAAGAAGAGAGTATAACAGAATACGAAGCAGAAGCTGGTGCCAATGTTTTACTTGGCAGTATTTTAAAGGCCGATGAGTTTTTTGGTAATAAATTTAAGTAAGATGGGTAGATAATTAACTACCCATCTTACTTAAATTTATTTTTTAATAAGCATAAAAATAGAGTGTAAAAATAATCCGGAAAAGAATCCTATAAACCACGTAAAATTTTGAGCGAAAGATAAATATGGTAAGAATACAACGACAAGACCTAAGCCGACTGATAAAAAGAGAGATATTATAGATTTTATATTAAATCCATAAAAGTACCAATAATTACCGTAAATATTTGTGGTATATAAATCGTTTATTTCTAAGGATTTATTTTGTACAATATAGTATTCTGAAATAAGAATACCTGTTACAGGTGCAATAAAAAGCCCTAAAATATCCAGTGTTAGATGAATTAATTCCGGTCTTGCATATAAATTCCAAGGAGTAAAAATTATCGCACCGAAAGACGCAATAATGCCTCCTTTACGCCAGCTTATTGATGATGGGGCTATGTTTGAAAAATCGAATGATGCTGAGACGAAGTTGGCAGAAATATTTATACCAATGGTAGCCAATACAAAAGTTAGTATTCCGATAATGGCAATGGTCTGATTGTCCAAGCGTGCTACGGTTTCAACCGGATCAATGATGAGTTCACCAAAAATAGGTTGAGTTAGTGAAATTGTTATAAGCGACAGGATGGAAAATGCCATAAAATTGACTGGTAGCCCCCAAAAGTTACCCTTTTTTATGGATGATACTGTGGGGCTATAACGAGCGAAATCACCAAAATTAAGTATGATGGGAGAAAAAAATGCAACTGTCAGAGAAATAACACTGAAAAAATTCAATAAATAATGATGATCGTTAGTAGAGTGTTGAAAATTTGCAAAATGAATGTGCCCTTTTGTTTTGTATAGCAGCACAGCGTCTAATAATATCATTGTTATGTAGATGGCGGGACCTGCAAGGTCTATAAAACGTCTAATTGCTTCCATTCCACGCCAAAAAACAACAAGCTGTAACAGCCAAATGGATATGAAAGAGGCCCAGCCTAGAGCTGATAAGCCTAAAAAACCATGCTTATGAACATCACTAAAAACTGCCCATGAGGGTAACAAGCGGACCATAAACAGGACGACTGCATTAGAAGCAAGCCATGTTTGAATGCCGTACCAGCCAACTGCTATTATGCCACGGACTAAAGCTGGAATGATCGCACCATATACACCAAAGGCACCCCGTATAATAACGGGGAAGGGAGCTCCCGTTTTTTGGCTAGGAACAGCGATTAAATTGCAGAGGATCTGCACGATGATGATCGCAAAGAGCAGCCCGACTAAAACGCTCAGAACTGGAAGCCCCATTAGGAAGAGGCTACCGATGGTCATGTAACCCGCAACACTATGAACGTCTGACATCCAAAGAAACAGAAAGTCTTTCCACGTCCAGTTCCGCTCCGTTACTGGGGCTAAGTCGGCATTGATGAGGCATCCGGTTAGTTTTGTTTCCGGAGTGTTTTTCATAACTCTTTCCTCGTTTTCGGGCTTTGCCGGCAGCGAACGATGTATTGACCCTGATGAGAGGTTAGCTCTACAGTTTCGATTGTACAATGATATTAGTCACATATGCCTTTTGATAGGAAAGGGATGTTATGCTTCTGATTAAGGGTGGTACGGTCGTTACATCTGAAAGAAGTTTTAGCGCAGACATATTATGTACGACTGATGGAAAAATAGCCGCTGTTCGAAAAGATATCGAACCGCCCATTGGTAGTGAAATCGTTGATGCGCATGGATTGCTCGTCATGCCTGGTGGAATTGACCCCCATACCCACATGGAAATGCCATTCATGGGGACTACATCGAGCGATGATTTTTATACAGGAACCGCCGCAGGCTTAGCTGGTGGCACAACCAGTATTATTGATTTCGTTATTCCGGAGGTGGGGCAGTCTTTGTTTGGTGCGTGGCGTGAATGGCGCAGGAAAGCAGAAAAATCGGCAACAGATTATGGCTTCCATGTTGCTGTCACGCATTGGGATGAAAAAGTCTCTCAAGATATGGGTACACTGGTCCGGGAGTGCGGTGTTAATTCTTTCAAGCACTTTATGGCTTATAAAAATGCGTTGATGGTGAATGACGAAATTTTTCTTAAGTCATTGCATAGAGCATCCGATTTAGGCGCGGTTTGTACCGTACACGCGGAGAACGGAGACGTAATATCGTTTCTCCAGCAATCTTTGCTGGAAAGGGGAAGTACTGGGCCAGAGGCACATCCGTTGTCTCGCCCGGATACGATAGAGGGGGAGGCTGCTCAAAGGGCAATAGCGCTCGCTGCCATTAGCCATACCCCGCTTTATATAGTTCACGTCTCCACACGCCAAGCAGCTCTGGCAATCGCAGAGGCTCGTTTGAGGGGGCAGCCAGTATATGGGGAAGTTCTCCCGCAGCATTTAATATTTGACGAGAGTGTATACCAATCTCCTGATTGGTTATCAGCCGCACGTTACGTCATGAGCCCACCATTTCGCGACCAATCACACCAAGAGGCTCTTTGGGGAGGTTTGTCATCCGGTCAATTACAGACGACGGCTACTGACCATTGTTGTTTTTGCGCAAAACAGAAAGAGGTTGGTCTCAACGATTTTACGAAGATCCCAAACGGGGTACCTGGAATAGAGGATCGTATGAGTATTTTATGGCATTATGGTGTTAATCAAAAGAAAATCACGCAGGAGCAATTTGTAGCGCTGACCTCAACCAATACAGCCCGTATATTTAATCTGCACACTAGGAAAGGTATAATAGGAGAGGGAGCAGATGCGGATTTAGTGTTGTGGGATCCTGCGTCAACAAGGACTATCTCTGCAAAAACGCATCATCAGAACGTAGATTACAATATCTACGAGGGTATAACGGTGACTGGTGTTGCGAAAAAAACAATCAGCCGTGGAAAAATTGTTTGGGATGATGGCGTCTTACGTGCTGAACGAGGCGCAGGGCAATATATCGAGAGGGCCTCATTCAAGGCATAAGAAGGGCCTGAACACCCTAAGGAATGTCAAGTGGGAGTCATTTTATGGCTGGGGATAAGCAAAATGCTGGTGACACTCGGCGCGCCAAGCTTCTCCAGCAGGTGAGAGGACATGATCCCTTCTGGTCGCTAAGGCCAATTCAAAAGTTATGGAAGGCGACAATAGCCTTAGCTTTCTCAAGCCTGTCATCCAATCTTTCTGGCATAAGAGGGAGGGTACAATTCCGATCCCCATACCTGCTCGGACCATAGCCATAAGTAGGTATATGTCGCTTGTTCTGCCAGTAACCCGTGGGGTTGCAGCATGTTCAGCATAGGCTTGGTTTAAAAAGGCGTTAATTTTGAAATCCTCGCGGAGTAAGACCACCCGCTCTTCAAGAATAGCTTTTAAATGGCATGAATCGGCATGACCCAGTGAATGTTGTTCGGGGACTAAAAGACAAAGACTATCCCAACCCAAGGAGTGAAATTGTAGATCTCTCTCCGTAGTTGGTAAAATAAGCATTGCTGCTTCGGTTTGTCCCGATCTGAGGCGAGGTATAAGGCGGTCGGAGGGGCATTCGTCAATTTCAAGCATGACGTCAGGATATTTTCCGCAGAAGCTTTCTATAATATTTGGAAAACAAATTGACGAGATTGCGGGTGGAACCGCCACTCTTAGTGGTCCTTCAATACATTTTTTTGCCTCGGAAAGCAGCTCGCGAAGATTAATTTCTTCTCTCAGTGTACGCTCGGCATAACGGCGGAAAATCTGGCCTTTTTCGGTTAGTGAAAGGGATTTACGGTCCCTGATAACGAGTTGCGCCCCAATTTTGTGTTCAAGGTTTTTTATACTTTGACTAATGGACGGTTGGCTAACGTTAAGGGCTTGGCTAGCTTTTACAAAACCACCTTGGCAGATCACAGTCAGAAAATGCGATAACTCTCTGAATGTTATCTGTGGATTTGTCATAACGTTTTGCCTATGTTTTGTATTCAAAAATGATATTATATTATAAAAGAAAATAATTGTAGAGGGAAAGCATTCTTCGCAGTCGGACTCTCTATGGTGATGGAACAGCAAAATTATCCAGCTGAACATGAGGTTCAGGCTTCCTAGTGAGATCCAGTGCGTCAAGTGAAGAATGATGTGTAGCTCCATCTATTACTCTTGAAATAATGGTAAAATGTCGAAAAACGTGTCAATTTCTTTGCGTCATTCTCTATTGGAAGATGTATTCGCCTTTTTTATTGGTTGTGGATTGATCGTTATGGGCATTATGTGCCTCCATAAAGCAGGATTAGTGACCGGCGGAATGGCAGGTATTTCACTTCTTCTTTCTTATTTTGTTCCTGTTGCTCCTGGAAATTTGTTTACACTGATTAACCTTCCTTTCCTGTTATTTGCAGCGCGGGCAATGAGTTTTTCTTTCGCTTTACGTACGGCAATTGCGAGTGTCGGGGTTACAGTTGCTGCTTCCCAGATGCCCCATGTCATTGCTTTATCTTATGTCCAACCCGTTTTTGCGTCGCTTTTTGGGGGAACAATGATTGGCTTGGGTATCCTATGTTTGGCCAGACACCGCGCGGGTGTCGGTGGTACAGGAATAATGTCACTTTGGTTGCAAAAAACTTATGGAATTAATGCAGGTAGAGTGCAAATAATAATGGACTGTATTATTTTAACAATGTCTGCATTTTTTTTAAATTTTGATAAATTTATACTATCAGTACTAAGCGCTTTGGCTATGAGTAGCGTTTTGATTGCTTATCATAAAGACGGTCGTTATGTGGCTCACTAAACAAAAGACTATTATCTGCTGTTATAAATTTCCGTTTTTTGATGAATGAACCAATTCTTTGGGCGCGTGTTTGAGGGGGCAGGGCTCTGAAGAAGAACAGAGAAGAGGAAGAAGCTATGCTTGGCGTTTCTAGTACGATAAAAAGCTTGGGTAGTAAGAGGGCCTTGCTAGCTTTCATGCTTGGTCTCTCATGCGCATTGGGCGGTCTGTCCAGCTTTGCTTTAGCCTCGGAAAATGAACCTTTTTTGCAAATTGAAGGAACTTTGCCTTCATTGGATGGGGCGACGAGCTGGCTCAATTCTTCTCCTCTGAGTGCCCGGCAATTGCGGGGAAAAGTGGTGTTGGTCGATTTTTGGACGTATTCGTGCATCAATTGCCTGCGCGAAGCTCCTTATATCAAGGCTTGGGAAAAGAAATATCAAAGCCAAGGCCTTGTCGTTATTGGCGTTCATACGCCTGAGTTCCGCTTTGAGACCAATATAGATAACATCAAACACGCAATTGACCGTGAGGGCATAACTTACCCCGTGGCTGTTGATAGCGACCGGCGCATTTGGGACGCTTTCAATAACCATTATTGGCCCGCTTTATACTTCATTGATGCACAAGGGCGCATCCGCCACCATCAATATGGTGAGGGCAACTACGACTTGTCTGAACGTGTCATTCAGGCTTTGCTTTCAGAGCGAGGATCTATCGCTGGTACGGAGGGGAAAGACGGTATCGCATTGGGGGAGGGCGCCGAGGCGCCGCCTGATTTGGACGATATTGGCTCTGCCGAGACTTATCTGGGGTATGATAGGCAGGCTGGTTTTGTGTCAGCTTCCGATTTACGTGCTGAGGTGAGTAGCGATTACAGCTTGCCTGCTTTAGCTTTGAATCAATGGGGACTTCAGGGAACCTGGACTGTTAATCCCGATAAGGTTATTCTCGACAAACAGCAGGGTACTATTGCTTATAGATTTCATGCTCGAGACCTACATTTGGTATTAGGGCGTGTCAGCGGTACCTCACCTGTGCATTTTCAAGTATTGATAGATGGAAAAGCCCCTGGGGCAGATCATGGGGTAGACACAGGCCCTGATGGGAAGGGCGTCGTCTCTGAAACGCGCTTGTATCAATTAGTTCGTCAAAAAGGTTCTGTAACAGACCATACGTTCGAAATCCGTTTTGATAGCCCAGGAGTGGAAGCTTACTCTTTTACTTTTGGGTAAATAAAAATGGGCACGAAGTAAAATTCGTGCCCAAAGTAATGATGGTTTTAGATTTCTAAAAGAACTTTTGAAGATATTTTACGATTGGCGCATACTTTAAATGCGTCGCTATATTTATCTAAAGGGAACGTCTGTGTAATTAGCCCTGAAGCAATCCAGGGATTCTGAGATAATATCGTTAAAGCATTGCCGAACTCTCGGTTGAAACGAAAGGTTCCTCGGTAATCTATTTCGCGAGAAATTATTTGGGATAACGGAACAGAAACCTCACCGGGTGGGAACATACCAACTTGGACGAGTACTCCGCCTTTTTGTGTGCATTTGACAGCGCTCTCAAAAGCTTTTGGTACTCCTGTCGCTTCAAAGACAATGTCATATTCATTGTCGTGGACACTATGCGCTGTATTAAAAGTAGCAGTTGCTCCTAGGTGGCGTGCAGTCTCAAGGGGGAAATCTTGTAAGTCCGTTGCGATAATCGTTTTCGCTCCTGCGACTTTGAGGCCGGCAACAATAAGGGCACCTATAGGGCCAGCGCCCTGTACCATAATGTTTCTGCCTTTGACGTCTCCTGCTCGTACGATGGCATGCAGGGCAACCGAGAGTGGTTCAGCAAGGCATGCTGTCTGTAGATCCAAGTTTTCAGGCAGTTTGAAGAGTTGCGACAGGTTCACCGTCATGTGTTCACGAAAACCACCATTTGTGTGAGGGGTGAGGGCAGCACTGCCAAAAAAACGCATATGACGGCATAGATGCTCTGCTTTTCTGAGGCATTCGGGGCACTTACCACATGGAAGAGCTGGATGGATGGCAACAGCATCTCCAATTTTAAAGTGCGCGTTGGCAGTACCGAGGCTTTCAACCACTCCTGAAACTTCGTGGCCTAGGATCATCGGCTCTTTTAAAACAGAAGTACCGACCCCCCGTGGGCAAAATAATGCATGTCTGAACCACAAATACCGCCCCAAGATAAGCGAATAATAGCTTCGTCTGCGCTGGGAGCTGTAACTGGTAAAGTATCAAGGCGGAGATCGTCTTGATGGTGGATAACGAGAGCCTTAGTAAGCTTTGGCTGTAAGAGCTCAACCATCTTCTTAATCCTTGGCAAGATAATACCAAGTTGATAATAATTAACTACAATAAAAATCAAAATCAAGATTTTGAGAATACATACTTATTTTCTTATAATATTATCAAATAAATTTGTAATATCTTTTGCTCTCCCGTCAATTAGGCCTTTGGCAGTGTAGAGGGCCATATGTGCAACTTGGCTTGTATGGATATCGGGCGGCATAACAAGCTCGTACTGGTTAGTTACAACGTCTAGCAGAGCAGGTCCGGGGATGGACAAAAATGTTTGAACGGCAGCCTCAAGGTCTTCGGGCTTTTCGACGCGATGACTCCACAATCCAATTGCTTCCGCTACTTTACTGAAGTCAGGATTGACGAGGTTGGTGTAGCTGTCTAACAAACCTTCAACTTTCATTTCAAGTTCAACAAAATTGAGAGAGCTATTATTGAATACAACTACTTTTATAGGTAATTTTTCTTGAATGGTGGTTAAAAGGTCGCCGAGTAGCATTGCAAGCCCACCATCTCCTGAGAGCGCTATCACCTGACGCTCAGGAAAAGCTTTCTGTGCCCCAAGTGCTTGCGGCATTGCATTTGCCATTGTGCCGTGAGAAAGGCTTGTGAGGGTTCTGTTGGCCCCTGTGGAGGGGATATGCCGTAACATCCATACCATCGGCGATCCGCCATCGGCTGTAAAAATAGCATCAGACGCGCTATATTTTCCTATTAAATGGGTTAAGTATTGTGGGTGTATTACTCCTTTTTTTCCATCAACAGCGCGTGCATTTAGTTTTTTTTTCCGCTTCGTTTGCTACGGATAAGCATTTATCCAAAAAGGTTCTATCTGAACGGTCTTTTATGAGGGGGAGCAAGGCTGAAATAGTTGTTTTAATATCGCCTGCCACCCCCAACTCAATCGGATGTCTCCTTCCGAGATGGACCGGATCTATATCTATTTGGATTATATTCGCTTGATGGGGGTAATATTGTGACCACGCAAAGTCGCAGCCAAGTAGTAATAATGTATCGCACTCAGAAACCGCGTGCAAACCCCCTCGTGTGCCTAGAACGCCTGTCATTCCAACATCAAAAGGGTTGTCGTGCTCTAGCCAGTCTTTAGCGCGTGATGTTCGAGCGAGAGGAGATTTTAATTTCTCAGCAAGGGCGATAACTTCGTGGTGGCCCTCAGCACAACCTGACCCACCATATATTGTAATGTTCGTTCCTGAATTTAAGAGTTCAGCGACGGCTTGCAGCTCTTCTGGGTGAGGCTGACTTACTGGCCGTGCGATATGGGGTTTAAACCCAGCTGACCCCTCTATTGTTGCTGAAAAAATGTCGGAAGGGACTATCAAAACCGCTACACCACGCCTGGCAATTGCGGCCTGTATAGCCATAACAGTCATGCGTTCTGCTTGAGCGGGGGTACGAATTTCTTCACAGAAGACGGTGCCGGCGTCATAAATCTTCTTGAAGTCGACTTCTTGCGGGAATTCAAATCCTAATTGATCACGAGCAATCTGACTTGCGATAAGCACGACGGGGGCGCGGTTTCGGTTGGTTTCCCAAAGGCCGTTGATGAAATGAAGGCTTCCGGGGCCGCAAGAGCCGGCACACAAAGTCAATCTATCTGCTAATAAGGCTTCTGCCCCTGCTGCAAAAGCGCCCGCTTCCTCGTGACGCATGTGGACAAAACTAATGCTACTTGTCCTTATGGCATCTGTAAAATAATTCAAAGTATCGCCTGGGACACCGTAACAATGCTTGGCTCCCGCTTCTGAAAAGATGCGTACCATTTTTTGAGCGATTGTTTGCTTCATTCTGGTGTCCCCTTTAACAGGGAATTTAGGTGTGGTGGTATAGTCTTTCAATTAAAAGGAAAAATATTTCTAAAAATGCACACGAATGTGATTATTATAAAAATAATAAATCAATATTTTATTTCCAGAAATAATTCAGTATCACGGTCAACAGGAATACCGAATTTCTTCCGGTGTTCATATTCAGCCCATTCTTTATCACCTGGTGCAAGAAGAGTTTTGTCAGCGCTGGTGGTGGGGCTGGCACGTAACAACTCAAGATAAACTGCCAGGCCAGATTCAAAGTTTTTTTGTCCGACAAAGTGTGCTGGATTGAGTGCAATCATCATGTGACCCACGTTTTGCCTTTTTTCACCCTTCTGGGCTTGATCTGTGGATGCCATGAGAGGGTCAGGGTCTGCTCCCGCGAGAATTCCTGCTAGAATTGTTACCATGCCGGCCAAAGCAGCGCCTTTATAGCCGTAGTTCAGCCCACCTAAGGGTTGGAGAAAGCGTGCTGCTAACGCGTTTTGCGTTGGTTGTCCTTCACTATCTAAAGCGACTTCTGCAGGTAAGGGTAAATCCAAGCTGCGATTGAGCTTTACGCGATTAAAGGGAATGGAAGAGGTGGACATATCGAGTAGCCACGGTTTCGCGTTTTGAACAGGAGCAGCCATTGCCAAAGGGTTAGTTCCGTGGAAAGGCTGTGATCCACCGGAGAGCGCTACTGCTGGATCGGAATTGCTGAAGACCAGGCCGACAAATCCCAGCTCGGCAGCTTCAAGCGCATAGGCACCTGCTGCCCCAAAATGCGTGGAATGATGAACTGTAACGGCACCTATTCCCGTAACTCGCGCTAAATTTATGGCTTCCCTCATCGCTTGATACGATGATGAATGTGCCAAACCAAAATCAGCGTTAAGACGGCCAGTAGAGGGGGCTGTCTGTTCAAACAGGCGAGATGGTGACTTGTTTACGCCGCCTTTAGTCAGCATATCGCAATAGTAGCGCGTCAAGCGTATCCCGTGGCTGTCAACGCCCAATCGTGAGGCGTGCATAAGAGCTCTGACGGTGTCCTGAGCATCATTAAGCATCGCTCCTGATGTGATTAGTTTGTGTTCGCAAGCGCTGGCTATTGTAGATTCAGGAAATTTTGCGGGGTGTGTCACGATTTATTGGGCCTTATCGATCTAGCTGGCTCAATGCGTTTTGAACCATTTTGCGGTCCAGTTTGCCTTCCCAAGCGGAAATAACGATGGGCGCCACGCAGTTTCCTGCTAAATTACCCAAGGCGCGAGGGATACCGCTAAACCAATCGACAGCGATGAGAAGGACTAAGCAAGAGAGGGGAATGGTGGGAACAGACGCTATGGTTGCTGCTAAAACGACGATAGCAACCCCTGGCACACCATGTGCTCCTTTTGATGTAATAAGAGCAGTAGCAAGTATGGATATAAATTGTATCCAGTTCAGGGATGTATCGGAGACATCTAGAATGAAAATTAGAGAAAAGCCCAGATAAATTGAAAGGGCGTCTAGGTTTAATGAATAACCAGCCGGAACAACGACGCCTACAATCTGGCGAGGAACCCCAAGTCTCTCTAATTTTGTCATTATACTAGGTAAAACTGAATCTGAGCTTGTAGTGGCCGTTACGATCAATATTTCTTCCCTAAAGTAACGAGCAAATTTTACTGGATTTATGCCGAAAATTTTTAAAATTCCGCCTAAAATTATGGCTATGAATAGGGATATAAATAATGAATAATAAACAATAAATTTTATTAAAATTGAAATGGAGTGAATTCCATATTCGGCAACCGTTAAATATATGGCGCCAAATACTCCTAGGGGGGCAAGTTTGATAATTATTTTTACCATTTGAGAAAATAATACAGATAAGCTGTTAATCAGTTGCGTGATCGGTTTTCCTGTTTCGCCAATTTTTGTTAGGCAACAGCCAGTTAAAATCGCAAAAAATAGAATTTGAAGAGTATTGCCGTCTGTAAATGCTGCAACGGGTGAGCGTGGCACGATGCCTAAAATGAATCCGGTTATGCCTTGCCCGCTAACTTTGTGTGCATTTGCAACATAACTGGCGACAATACCAGCATCGTCAGGGCTGGGCGTATAATGCATGCCGTGGCCTGGATGTAATATAAAAGCCCCGCACAGAGATAACCCAAGGACGAGGGTAGTCATTACTTCAAAGTAAATTAATGTTCTTCCGCCCAAGCGTCCTAGGGCGGAAAGGGAGCCAGCATCTGTAATGCCGCTCACAACAATACAAAATAATAAAGGCCCTACAGCCATCATGATCAACCGTAAAAATAAATCGGTCAACCAATGAAAATCGTGTGCGTAGTTGGGGGCAAATATGCCGAAGAATAATGCCCCAATGGTCGCAGCGATAACTTGTACGAATATGCCGGGCCGGTAAGAGTAAATTTTATAATTTTTCATATAAGTCATCTCTTTGAAGTTAGGCATTTAGGCAAAGTTAAAACTGCTAACATCATCAATACGTTAAATTGATTTTTGCGCCAACAAAGCGTGGTAGGCCAGGAATTACGCCATAAAATGTCGCTTGCGTTCCCCCCGATAGCCAATACCTGCGACCTGCAAGATTTTGCCCATAAACTGTAAGAGACCAGTGTTGTTTGGGGGCAGAGAGTGTCAAAAAGGAATTAATCAGAAAATAAGCAGGAGCGCGATAAATACCACGGTCACCGATGTGCTGAGGTTGTGTTTGTGCACCACGGTAATTGTAGTCGACGTCAAAAGTTAAGTGATAATCTTTTAAGACTGGTAAGGTGTAAACGGCGGCACCTGCAAGTGTCAGATTGGCAAGCCCCATATTGTAGCCGCTATAATTTGTATAGACAGGTGACCATGTGCCTGTCGCCGCAAACTGAGCTGTAGTGGCGCTACGATTTAGACTTTGAAACATTGTGTATTTGCCATTTTGATACCCAAAGTTTTGAGTGAGGGTCAGTCCTCTTATTGGATGTGCTTCCATATCAAATTCGGCGCCATAGATGTAGGAGCGCGGGGCATTCACATACCCTCCCAGCACTCCGTATGGGGGCACTAAAATACTGCCAAGCAGTTGTTGGTCACGGTAGTCATAGTAAAACCCCGCTGCGTTGAAGCGCAAACGGCGATCGAAAAGCATGGATTTGAAGCCGCCCTCATATGTGAGGACAGTTTCGGGCTTGAATGGGCGTAATTGGTTAGCGTTTTGAGTTATGTTTGCAGAGAAACCACCTGGTTTGAAGCCTTTAGAGAAAATTGCATAACCCATAATATTCGGCTTGATTTGGTACTGCATCCCAAGCCTACCGCCAAATTGGTTTGTTAATGCGCCAGAGTTTCCATAATTTACAGACGAAGTTGGCAGCCCTGTATTTAGGTCGATATTAGTGCTCGTTACATTAAGCATGCGGCGGTCATCTGATTCATGATTGATGGCACCTATAAGCGTTAATTTTTGCAATAATTTATAAGTAACTTGAGCATATTGATTAAAGTTCTGTTGGTTTTGGCGATACGAAGTCTTGTTTAGTGGAGTTGTTCCGGGACGATCAGAGCTGTCGTACCAGAAGTTTTGAGCCATACGAGAGCGACTGTAATACATGCCCAGTTCCCAGTGGAAACGAGCTCTTGGATCAAGGGATTCTAACTTCACTTCTTGAGAGAAAACATTACTCTGGTTATTACGAAACATGTTTCCGTAAGACTTGACGGAGTTTGTCTGATTAGTCAGTTCGTGTTCATCAACCATCTCATACGCGCTTTGTGTCCATAGACGTGCAGCGCCAAATTCTTTGGTAAAGCGCACGTTGGCTCCCCAAAAGAGATTGTCTTCACGCGGTTTGCTGTTGTTGGCATTAATCCCGATTATCTTTGCGAAACGCGGGTCTAGTCCCCAAGCAGTTTCGTAAATATTATTTGTTACAGGTATACCATAGGCGTTGTAGAGGTTATGCCCAGATGAGGATTCAGACTGGTCAGTGGTCCAGTGTCCTCCGAAATCGAGGCGAGTTTTTTCGTCTAGCTGCCAACGTAATTTACCGCGTAAAGCGCCAATATTACTATTGCCGTAACCAGACCCTTGGCCGTTGTTTTGAAACCCTCCGCCGGTAAGGGATTGCCCAGCAATGCGATAAGAAACTTTAGGAGAGAGGGGGCCTGAAACGAAGCCTTCTACTCTATTGCGTCCATAGCTGGCGAAGTCTTCAGTTAGGCCAGCATGCAATGTCTGTGTTGGGTCTCCTGTATGAAAATTAATTTCTCCGCCTGTAGTTGATTGGCCATGAGTGAAACCTGAGGCACCGGGAGCGACTGAAATATCGTCCATGTCAAAGAGCATGCCTGTCGTCATAATGCTTACAGGGTATGCAATTCCATCCACATAAGGCATGACCGACGGCGTATTATTCTGCGTGAAATCCATCAGTCCAACCCCGCGTAGCGCAAAATTAAGCGCGGCACTGCCAAAACTGGGCTGAATAGTTAGATTGGGGGCCACACGCACGATATCGGTTAATTGGCGTACGTTACGATTCTGCAATTCCTGACGAGAGAGAACTGTTTCAGAGTGAGCATTATGTTGGCCCGCACTAGTTACACCTCTCCGAACGACAACCTGCACCGTTTCCTCGGTCTTTGCTGTTGCAGAGTGTAATCGAGCGTGCGGTTGGGTCAGGCTCTTATCAATAGTTTTAGCTGACCTCGCTTCCGCATGTGCACAAACAATCTGACCCTGAACCGTGGCGAAGGTTGTGGCTAAAAGAATTGTTTTTAAAGAAGAAATTTGAAATTTTTTCACAGTCTTGGCCAACAACATACATTCTCCGGAGGGTATAAATCACTTGGTTTCCTTGCATACTAATCTAGTATACAAGTTGCAACAATGCTTTTCCGAAATGAAAATATAATGCGCATTTTCTTTCGGCGGGTTGGCCAAAGGCGCTACTTGTCAGCGAGAAATCCGTGGAGCATAAGACACTGATGGAGCTATATAAAAATGAAACTGAGCGCGCTCGCGGCCCAGCTATCGAGGAGCAGATTGTTAGAGCGGTGCTTTCAGGGCGCATTGCTCCGGGTGAACGACTAGGCGAAAAAGAGATAGGCGATATATTCGGCGTATCGCGCACACTCGTTCGTGAATCTATGATCAGGCTTAGTAGCCGCGGCTTGGTTGATGTTTTGCCTCGGAGGGGGTGGTTTGTAGTAGAACCATCAATAGCTGAGGCTCGTGAGATTATAGAAGCCAGGCGTACTGTTGAGATTGGCATGATTATCAGTCATGCGGATATTTCCCCAGCCGCAATTCAGCGCCTGCGCCTGCATTACGCAGCTCAAAAACAGGCGCTGGACGATAAAGACTTAGCAAGACGGTCGTATCTGTTGGGGCATTTCCATGTTCATATTGCTGATGTTTTAGGCAATTCGGTTTTAGCTGAAATTTTAGAAAACCTTACAGCACGAACAGTTTTGATTTCCGCATTGTACCAATCTGACGAAGATGCAAGCCATTCCTGCAATGACCATGGTGATTTAATTGATGCCCTAGAATGCGGGGACCAAGAAAGAGCTAAAAAAATTACCTATGATCACCTAACTCATCTGGAAAAAGCACTGAGTAATCGTACAAAAAATAACCGTGATGATCGTCTCGCTAAAGCGCTAGATTTAAAAAATTTCTAATCCGTATAGGCGTATAGTTCTCGTACCTCCAAACAATATATTCGGCATATTATCTCATAAAAATGGATATTTTTAAAATTTTATTTCTCCTTCTGTGGACTTTATAGAAATAAAATGAAAAATTATCATCTCGATGAGCCTGCATGGGGTTGTCGCCGCTTTGCCCCCTTAAGGAAGTTTCTCGTATGCTTGGTGATACAACAAAGACATTTGTTCCTCTTAGTTTTTCACAGTTGCGCGTTCTTGCATTGGCCTCTCTTGGCGGTGCTCTAGAGTTTTATGATTTTGTAATCTTTGCTTTTCTAGCCAAACTTATTGCAGTTCATTTTTTCCCTTCAGATCAGGCAGAATGGCTCCGTCAGACTGAAGCTTTCGGTCTGTTTGGTGCTGGTTACTTGGCGCGCCCCTTAGGTGGGGTCGTCATGGCCCATTTTGGTGATACGGTCGGAAGAAAAAAAGTTTTCACACTGAGCGTACTACTTATGGCTCTACCAACATTGGTGATGGGCCTCTTGCCCGGTTACGGAACGATCGGGGTGGCCGCACCTCTTATTCTCTTGATGCTACGCGTTATGCAAGGTGCTGCCATTGGCGGTGAGGCCCCTGGAGGATGGGTCTTTGTTGCTGAGCACGCTCCCCCCAATAGAGAAGGTTTAGCAATAGGGCTTTTGACGGGGGGGCTTACAGGGGGCATTTTTCTTGGGTCTATTGTGATTTTATTGGTTCATCAGTTGCTTTCGCCTGAGGAGGTAACAAATTGGGGCTGGCGCGCTCCTTTTATCATCGGCGGTATTTTTGGGTTTTTGGCAATGTTTCTTCGTCGTTGGCTGGAGGAGACGCCTGTATTTCAGGATATGCATAAAGACAGAGAAGGCATCGTTGCTTTGCCGTTAAAAATACTTGTGCGTGAGTACCGCAGATCCATCTTAAGTTGTGTTTTAACAACGTGGACTTTAACTGCGGCGATAATAGTACTCATCTTAATGATGCCACCTTTAATGCAAACTCTGCATCATGTTTCGTCTAAAGAGACTATGGTTGCGAGTCTTGCAGCAACTTTCTGTCTTACGCTTTCAGTCGTGGTTACGAGCTATTGTGCAGATATTTTCTCGATAAAATGCTTAAGTGTTGTAAGCGGCCTTACTTTGGTTTTGGGTGCCTTTGGCTTGTATGGCGCATTTCCACTCTTTCCGGATAGCCTAAGCATATGGGCCGCATTAAGCGGTTTATCGTGTGGTTTCGTGGGGCTCGTACCCATTGCCATGGTACGAGCATTTCCCGCTCAGGTGCGTTTTTCTGGGGTATCACTTTCGTACAATATTTCGTATGCAGTTTTTGGTGGGCTAACCCCGGCAATGATTTCATTGCTGACTCCTTATACATTGTTGTCACCAGCCATATATGTTTGTGTAGTATCTATTATTGGTTTTATTGCAATAAATTTAGCAAAACAGAATTCATAAAATTTAATTAGTTATAAACATAAGATTAATTTTTTGGTTATCTAGATTTATATTTATAATTGATATTATTTTCAATTGCATTAATATAATTATATTGACGAATACTATGTCGAGCAATATATGACTAAATAATATAGTTATATATTGCAATATTTATATGTTTGACAACTTGTTGCGTGTTCATTCATGGTTAATTTAATTAATTAACTTTGTATGAAAGTGTATTTTATGTCTACGGCACTTTATGAGAAATTAGATTTCTCGCGTATTTTCGAGAGTATTTCAAAAACGTCAGCCGTTCATGACAGCGAACGAAGGCATCTTAGAGAACATATACAGACTGTAGCTGACGCAGGTTTTACGCGGCTCCGTGTGCCGCGGAGGTTTGGTGGTGAGGGTGCTTCTCTCGTTGAGAGTTTCGGGCTTTTAAGAAATTTGGCCGAGGCCGATCCGAATATTCCACAGATCTTGCGCGCGCATTTCGCTTTTGTGGAGGGATTGCGTCAACGAGGCTCTGAAGCACAGCCTTGGTTTGACATTGTGAATGATGGCAAGATTTTTGGGGCTGCTATGGCTGAAAAATCAGCCTCTACTTCTATCAACACATTTCTATCGAAAACGCCGGAAGGGCTGCGTCTAAACGGGCGAAAATACTATTCAACAGGAACACTTTATGCCGATTGGATAATCGTTTGGGCTGCTGAGCGTAATGAGGCAGGAAAAGAAACAAGATTACGAATTTTAGTGCCGGCGCACTCTGAAGGTGTGACACGCCTAGATGATTGGGATGGCTTCGGCCAACGTTTGACAGGCAGTGGAACAACTATTTTTGACAATGTACATATCCAACCCGAATGGGTTTTGGACCGCCTAAGTCAGGACGAACTACCCGCACATCCTTTTCTCGCGACATACTACCAGCATTTTCATTTGGTAACCCTCGCCGGAATTGCTCAGGCTGTATTACGTGACGCTATCCAATTCGTGCGGCCACGTACGAGAGCTTTTGGCATACCTGGGCAGGTTATTCAGCGTAATGACCCCATAGTACAAAATGTCGTTGGTCGTTTGGCTTCTCTAGCATTTTCTACGCGAACACTTGTGGATCAAATATCAAGGGGCCTCCAAAGCGCAGAAGGTTTCTGGGATGGGGGAGATTTAAACCACCCTGTCTTCGAACGGGTACAAGAAGAGGCATTTCAGGCGCAGCAAATTGTAATAGAGCAAACGTTGGAAGCAACGACCCTCTTGTTTGATGTAGGGGGAGCTTCTGCTACTTCAGAAACACTTGGTTTTGACCGCCATTGGCGAAATGCGCGTGTTTTAGCCTCTCATAACCCTAGTCTGCAACGCGCGCGTGAGTTAGGCGATTTGGCACTGAACGGCACACCTTTGTGGTCGCCCTATCGGCAAGCGCTCCGTCAGAATGCTGCCTGACCGTCATGCCTAAAACCCTACATGTCAATTTGTTTGAAATGGCTTGTGTCAGCCATATCGTCCACGGCATGTGGCGTGCGCCTGAAAACGCACGCCTACGTTTTGGAGAGTTATCGTTTTGGACCGACCTTGCATCTAGAGCCGAAACCGCAGGAATAGAGGCAATTTTTCTTGCTGACGTATTGGGAGTATACGATCGTTTTGGAGGCTTGGAGCCAGCTCTTCGAACGGGTATGCAGATCCCCAATCTAGATCCTTTTTCTGTAGTTCCAGCCATGGCTGCTGTAACAACCCACCTGAATTTTGCAGTGACAGCATCGACGACTTACGAGCCTCCGTTTGCTTTTGCTCGCCGTATTTCTTCATTGGACATGCTTACGAATGGCAGGGTCGGGTGGAATGTGGTTACGTCTTATCTGCCGAACGCCGCTAGAAACTTCGGTCTGGAAAACGAGATTGAGCACGACGCACGCTACGAGCGAGCTGATGAATATATCGAAGTTCTATACAAATTATGGGAAGGGAGCTGGGCCGATGATGCGTGGCGTGGCGATACTATTGATAACGTCGTAACCGCTTATGACCGTGTGCGTAGGATTAATCACCAAGGGCAGTATTTTTCGGTAGAGGGACCGCATCTTCTTCCTCCTACGCGCCAAAGAACACCAGTTCTATTTCAAGCAAGTGGCTCTGAAAGGGGGCTTCAAACTGCGGCACGCCATGCTGAAGCAGTTTTCATCGGAGGGAGAACACCTCATGAAACAAAAGAGAACATAGAAAGAACTCGTGCAGCTGCTCAAGCCTGTGGTCGCGCCCCACAAGATTTAAAATTCTACGTCATGGCAGGCTTGATAGTCGGCAAGACGGAACAAGAAGCCCGTGCAAAGCTTGAGCGGTATAGGAAATTTTACGACGTGGAGGGAGCGTTATCTCACGCTCAATCTGAAATTGACCTGAGAGCAGTCGACCCTGAGCTTACAATTGCTGAAGCGTTAGCGGAAACCGGAACCTCCTTTGGAAATATGGGACGACGCTTCGGTAAAGACCAAAAGGTAGGTGCAGCTTTAGAGCAAATATCTCGCTTCGATGAGGGGCGGTATTTCGCAGTTGGTACCCCAGCACAAATTGCAGATTCTATCGAAGAATGGCTCGATATTGACGGGATTGATGGCATCAACCTGCGTCAATACCATTCTTTCGAGACATTGAATGACTACGCGGATTTTATCGCCCCAGAGCTGCGAAAGCGTGGTCGCTTGCCGCCTTTTCCGTGTCGACCGTCCAGTTTCCGCGCACGACTTTTTGGCCACGATCGTGTCTCCAACCGACATCCTGCCCATTCATACAGCTTTGAAGCGAGATCATCATGAGTGTTCCTGAAAAGATCAATGTTCTGTGGTTCTTACCCACCCACGGCGATAGCAAGTACCTAGGCACCCAAGAGGGAGGACGGCAGGTGGATTTGCCGTACCTGCAACAGGTTGCGCGTGCTGCTGACCAGCTTGGTTATTATGGTGTTCTTCTGCCGACAGGGCGCTCGTGCGAAGATAGCTGGATCGTCGCGTCCGCTCTTATACCGACAACGGAGCGTCTAAAGTTCCTCGTCGCGGTCAGGCCTGGTCTACAGTCTCCTACGCTCGCAGCGCGAATGACTTCAACGTTAGACAGACTTTCAAGCGGCCGCTTGTTGGTTAATGTCGTGACGGGCGGTGATCCTAAGGAAAATGGTGGTGATGGTCTCTTTTTAGACCACTCAGCGCGCTATGAAGTCACAAATGAGTTCCTGGACATCTATTCCCGTCTTTTACGGGGAGAGACAGTGAACCATAAGGGGCCACATTACCGCATCGAGGATGGCCGACTTCTGTTCCCGCCGCATCAAGACGGGGGACCTCCGCTCTATTTTGGTGGTTCATCGGATGCTGGTATCGATGTTGCCGCACAGCGGGTAGACAAATACCTAACGTGGGGTGAGCCACCTCAACAGGTGGCTGAAAAAATAGCGCGGGTCAGAGAAGCTGCCGCAAAAGTTGGGCGCACCGTAAGCTTTGGTATAAGACTGCACGTAATAGCGCGTGAAACGACAGCTGAAGCTTGGTCCGCTGCTGAAAAGCTTATATCGCGATTGGACGACAGCACGATTGCTGAGGCGCAGAAAGTATTTTCTAGGTTGGACTCCGTAGGGCAGGCTCGTATGAGTGCGCTGCATGGGGGGCGGCGAGACCGTCTTGAGATCAGCCCTAACCTTTGGGCAGGTGTCGGCCTCGTGCGTGGTGGCGCTGGTACAGCCCTTGTTGGTGATCCCGCGACTATCGCTGAGCGCATCGATGCTTACAGGCGTGCTGGCTGCGACAGTTTTATCTTTTCGGGTTATCCTCACCTAGAGGAAGCCTACAGTTTTGGAGAACTGGTTCTTCCGCTGTTGCCAACGGCCCACCCTGTAAAAGGCAGGGGCGCGGTTAATAATATGGGACCTTTCGGGGAGACGATTGCTGGTTCTTATCGGCCACGTGCCTCCGCGTCATGATCCCGGTCGTCATCATCGGCGGAGGAGCTACGGGCTCCATCGTGGCACTACACTTACGTTCGCTTTTGCCTGACGTGGAACAAGTCGTAGTGGTTGAGCCAAAAGCAGAGCTGGGAAGAGGTCTAGCTTACAGTACGGATGGGGAAGAGCACCGCATCAACGTACCGGCGCATAAGATGAGTGCCCGCTCTGCGGAACCGCTAGATTTCGCAAACTGGCTTACTACTCATATTGGCGCCGCACCTACGCCCAATAGCGACCGCTATCCGCCCCGCTTGTTATTTGGGAAATATATTGGTGGCCTCGTGTCGCCATTGCTTGAAAGAGGAGAGCTATTGCATCTTAAGGCACGTGTTACGCACCTTGATGGAGAAGGGCCGTTCACACTTGTTATGGATAATGGGGCAACCTTGCGCGCAAGCAAAGTTGTTATAGCTACATCGCACCCTCCACCTGCTTTGCCACGTGGCCTCTCCGCTGGGCCTGCTGTCGTTATTAATCCATGGGCCGCCGGTGCCTTTGATCGTATCGGAAATAGTGATCGGGTCGCGATTATAGGGACTGGATTGACCATGGCCGATGTGGTCGCACAACTCACAAAACGTGGGCATCAGGGAAAAATAGTTGCATTCTCGCGCAGAGGTCTTCGGTCTCGCAGTCATGCGAATAAAGCAGAAGAAACATCAATAAGATTTAAATCTGATACTGCGCTATCGCTCCTGCAAGAGATTAGACGTACCATCCTTGGTAAAGCACGATGGCAGGATGTAATAGACGCAGTTCGCAAGCAGGGTGCAGAAATCTGGGCGCGTCTCCCACTAGCGGAAAAAAGGCGCCTCATTCGGCATTTGCGACCATTTTGGGATGTTCATCGCTTTAGGGTCGCCCCGCAAATTGACAGCCTTTTAGACGTTAGAATTGCTAATAAAACGCTTGAGATTACAGCTGCGAGGCTAGTGAAAGTAACAGAACACCTGAGGTTACAATTACAGACGAGGCGTCAAGATACACGATTCCTTGAGGTAGATTGGATTGTAAACGCAACCGGCCCTGATCACGCTGGGCTAGTACGAGAGACAGGTTTCTTAAAAGACCTCGCACAACGCGGGATTGTCGCGCCAGACCCTACGTCGCTGGGCCTACACACCAGTCGTCAGTACCGTGCTGTGGGCCAAGAGCACCTCTTTATTGCAGGTCCACTTGCGCGTGGCACTTTTGGCGAATTGATGGGTTTCCCAGAGATAACACAGCATGCTGAAGCATGCGCGCAAGCAATAGCGCAAACATTAGTGCAGGGCAGGGTGGGGCCATGAATCAGACTAGTGTCCAAGCATTCCAAGGTTTTGGTGCCAAAACTATTATTAGAAGCGCCGATGATATTGCTGCTGTCGTTAATCATGGGCCTGCGCGAGGAGGGCACGCACATATTGTTGTTGCACTCGCGCTGGGCGGTGTATTTCTTGATGCTTACGATTTAACGACATTGTCTTATGGTATTGGCGATGTACGTGCTCATTTTCATCTTGATGCAGCAACGACAGGGCTGGTCGCAGCAGCTTTAAATGCCGGTACCATTATTGGGAGCCTCGTTGGCGGCTGGCTGACAGACCGCATAGGGCGTTACGCGGTTTTTATGGCCGATATGGCATGTTTTGTGGTTGCTGCCTTGGTCGCAGGTGCTGCGCCAAACGTATATGTTCTCATAGCAGCACGTTTAGCTATGGGTTTTGGCGTCGGGATGGATTTGCCCGTTGCTATGGCTTTTTTGGCAGAATTTTCAAAGCTGTCTGGTAAGGGAAGTAAAGCGGCGCGAGCGGCTGCATGGTGCCCTGTTTGGTATGCTGCATCATCAGCGTGCTTTTTGCTGGTTTTTGGTATGAGTGCCGTTGTGCCTGCCAGTCACTCTGATTGGCTTTGGCGAGGATCGCTCGCATTTGGTGCTGTTCCTGCGCTTTTGATTATTCTGGTTCGCAGCAAGTATATGAGTGAATCGCCCCTTTGGCTTGCCAGGCAAGGTGAGCTTGCGCGAGCCGCCGAAATATTGCGACGCTCTCATGGGATCGACCCAGTACTCGAAGTTGATGTTACCAAGCGCGTTTCGGTCAAACCTCGAGCTGCTCCGCTGCCCCTGTTCCGCGGCCCGCTGTTGCGGAGGACAGCCCTTATTAACATTATGACTCTCACAAGCGCGTTTGCATACTCGGCCATCGCATTCGAAGGGCCTGGATTGTTGCAAACGCTCCTGCGTCTCGATCGTGTGGAGGTGCTTGTTGCTACAATCGTACTAAATCTCGTTTTCGCTTTCACGGGTGGTCTTATTGGGGTGAGGCTTGCGCGCTCTGTTTCATCGAGACTTTTAGCTATCTCGGGCTACGCAGTACAGATTGTTTCTCTTGCGGCATTGGCCTTAGTTGGCCATCCGCACGGAAATATCGGCATAATCATCATGTTGGCTGGTTTCGCAGGTTTCTTGTTTGCGCAAGGCTTTGGTCCTGGCTGCCAACTCATGGTGTATCCAACATTAAGTTACCCAACGGAGTTGCGAGGTTCTGGGATAGGTTTGGCGAGATTAGTCTCTGGTATAGGTGGAACCGTGTCTCTGGTGTTTCTCCCAAAACTTTATGCTGTTTTTGGAAGCAATTTGTTCTGGTTTGTGGTGTGTGCAACCAGCTTACCATTTTTTGCGCATTTGCTGGTGCGCTGGGAAGTGCTCGGCTACGACCCCGACTTGGACCCAGCATTACGTCCCCAAGCTTTGTGTAAAAAACGTACTTAAGTCCGCGCGAAGCGTTAGCAAAAAGCATGGCGGTACCCTGAGAGCGGACGTGGGGCGAAAAACCTTGCGCGGACTTAAATGGTTTAAAAATTCCATTAATTATTTTGTT
Source organism: Neokomagataea tanensis (assembly GCF_006542335.1). Lineage (GTDB taxonomy): Bacteria > Pseudomonadota > Alphaproteobacteria > Acetobacterales > Acetobacteraceae > Gluconobacter > Gluconobacter tanensis. Next base: position 2,195,302 of record NZ_CP032485.1, read on the forward strand.
TTGAATAAATCACTCTTTTAATTATTATATATTGGATATACCATAATTCTTTAGTTTTTATAAAATACACAAAGGATTTAACTATATGAAACGATGTATTTTGGTGTGCGCGCCGTATTTCTTTTTTACTAAAATTCCCGATCCGGATGTTCCCAATGACACATCGCCTTATTTTCACTACGGCAGCTTTGGCCCTCGCCTCAGCCGCACATGCAGGCCCAAAACATAAAAAAGCTGAGCAGAAGTCTGAGGAAATTACCGTTACCGCCCATCATTTATCGACGACTGAACGGAATCGACGGCAGTTAGCAAGTATCCCTGGTGGAACGTCAGTGATCGATTCCAAGCAAGTATTAAAAGGGCGGAATATGACAAATGCCGATGCACTTGCTCTTCAACCGGGGGTCTTTGCGCAGAGCTCTGGCGGGGGTGATGGTTTGCGCCTCTCGATCCGAGGTTCTGGTATTCAGACAGGGACAAACTATTTCCGGTCGGGCCTGTTAATGATGTTCGATGGTTTGCCAGTGACTATCCCGGCTGGGACGCCCTATGAATTGTTCGAACCCCTAGGCATTGCTGATATTGAAGTTTTGCGAGGGGCAAATGCATTCGACTACGGTGGCCTCCAACTCGGAGGGGGGATTAATTATAATTCTACTACTGGTGCGCAAGCCCAAAAATATCAGGCACGGGTCGAAGGTGGCAGCTTCGGGTATCTCAAAGAACAGGTGAGTTCCGGGCAGGTCGTGGGCAAAGCAGACTATTACATTAGTCTGACAAACTCATATCGTGGAGGTTACCAACAACAGACGCGCGCGACATCTTTCGGCGTTGAGGCTAACTTTGGCTACCGGTTTAACGATCATGTCGAGACACGGTTATTTTTCCGCTATCGCCAGACGCAGAATGGTTACCCGGGGTTTCTGACGAGAAATCAGATACTCAACGATCCCACGCAGGCCCAGTCGCCGTACCGTGCAATAGCGTCTAAACGCATTCAGCCAGGCTCAAAATTTTATGCAGACATGACAACTCTGCATTTCGATGATGATTCCGTTCTTCGTCTAGGGGTTGATGTACAAGATGCGCCTATCGATATTGAGCAGCAGGCTATAGCAACAATCTGGCTATACCAGACCGTAGGTGCAATCGCTGATTATCAGCGTCATGACCATATTTTGGGGCGGGTTTCGGATACCGATATTGGATATCTTGGCGCTCATAACCTGACCGGCTGGGAAAAAACGCAGATACGTGTCAGTGGTGTCACAGGTGCACAATTGGCGAGTAAAGGCGCTGGCGGTTTCGCAAACGCATCAATCTTTAATGCGTATGCTAACCTGCCCATTGGCACCGTTTTGTCACGCTATAATTACGGCGGTGCCGATGATATCATTCATTTCCGAAATAATACTCAAATCGTCAAAGATTTTTGGCTTACACTCGCTGCTGCCATTGATCGCGAGGCACGTGCGGCGAGCGTCGCTTATCCAACCCAATCCGGTCTATCCACAGATTCAGTTAACTTCGTCCCGCGGGCAGGTTTGAGATGGGTGGCGAGCCCCCATGTCACGCTATACGGTAATATAAGCCGCTCTTTACAGCCGCCCAACGATTGGAATTACATGACTGGCCATTACTATAGTGCCAGTGCTCTACAGGCAGGCCTGTCTTCCGGTGCAACCCGTCTTAGAAATCAAACTGCTACAACGTTCGAAGTGGGGTCGGAAGGCAATTTCTGGCGGAATCAATGGAGTATTTCTTATTATCATTCCAATGTCCGGAACGAATTACTCACAGTTCAGACAGCCGCATCGCAAGCATCTGGTACACAAATATATGGCAATGCAACACCAACGACGCATCAGGGAGTTGAGGCTTCTCTCAGTACTACCCTTTTAAGTTGGGGCGGAAATTCTCTTTCATTGCGGCAAGCCTATACATGGCAAGATTTCCGTTTCAGAAATGACCCACAATTCGGGCGTAACCGCCTGCCGGGTATTCCGGAACATTTCTACCAAGGTGAACTGCATCTAGATTTGAAGGCAGGCTTTTACGCAGGTTTGATAGCGCAGGTCTCTTCACGTGTATCAGGTAGTTACGACGACACTTACTTCGCGCCTGCTTACCATATTTACAATCTAAACCTTGGGTACGATTGGCCAGGAAAACATCGACAAGTATTCTTAAGTATTAATAACATAGGAAATACCCATTATGCGGCGATTGTAGTCCCAGGTTACCGGGCATCGGGTCAACAATTGGCTGTTTTTCAGCCTGGAGATGGGCTGGGCGTTTTTGCCGGCGCCTCTATCGGATTTAACTGAACATAAAGAAGTAATACTCAAATAAAAAGGATCGGCGATTATGTCAGAAATCTTGCTTAATGCATTCGATATGACTTGTGTTTCGCATCAGGCCAGCGGGTTGTGGCGTCACCCTAATGATCAAGCATATCGGTACAAGACAATTTCGTATTGGACCGAACTTGCACAAATCCTTGAAAAAGGGCTTTTTGATGGTCTCTTTATCGCAGATGTCTTGGGGACGTATGACGTTTATGGAGGAAGCCCCGATGCAGCATTGCGCAATGCTGCGCAGGTACCTGTAAATGATCCGGCGGTCACAATTGCGGCTATGGCAGCTGTAACAAAGCATCTTGGCTTTGGTCTCACGGCGGCATTATCTTACGAACACCCTTACCCTTTTGCGCGGCGAATGAGCACTTTGGATCATTTGACGCAGGGTAGGATCGGTTGGAATATTGTTACTGGTTATCTGGATAGTGCGGCTCGTGGCAATGGGCACATTCGCCAAGAGAGCCACGATACTCGGTACGATATTGCCCATGATTATTTGGATGTCGTAACAAATCTTTGGAATAATAGTTGGGACGACGGTGCTGTGCTCCATGATAAGGAGCGCGGTGTTTATACTGACCCTTCTAAAGTCCACCGTATTACTCACAATGGTCCGTATTTTTCAGTTGATGCTATTCATCTGTGCGAACCTTCACCCCAGCGCACACCGGTGTTGTATCAGGCAGGTACCTCCCGCAAGGGGCGAGCGTTTGCAGGTAAATACGCCGAATGTGTTTTTTTGGCAGGGCCCTCCGTTATTGTGGCAAAAAACGGCGTGGAAACAATCCGTTCTGAAGTGTCTGCGCAGGGTAGAAAGGCTGAATCAGTGCGAATTTTTTCGCTCGTTACGGTCGTTACAGGTGCGAATGATGCAGAAGCACATGCTAAATACGATGAATATCGTAGCTATGTTAGCTTAGAGGGAGCGTTAACTCTTATGTCTGGTTGGACTGGAGTTGATTTCTCTACTTACAGCCCCGATGAACCTGTAAAGCATATTCGCAACGATGCCATTCATTCAGCTATTGATGCGCTAACTGTTACAGATCCTGATCGTGTATGGACTGTTCGTGAACTCGCTGAGCATTCAGCTATTGGCGGCTTAGGGGTTACATTTATTGGTGGCCCAGAAACAATTGCCGATAAAATGGAAAAGTGGATTGATCAAACTGGAGTGGATGGGTTTAATCTCGCATATGCCGTGACACCCGGTAGTTTTGAAGATTTTATAAAGTATGTAATTCCGGAGCTTCAACGACGCGGTCGGTATAAAACTAAATACAGAGAAGGAACTTTAAGAGAAAAATTATTTTCACCTATAGTGAAAAATAAATAACTAATTTTTTACTATAAAATATTCTTAGGATATTTATAAAAATAATTCTCATTATAAAACTATATTACGTTCGTTGATTTCAATATATAATTTCGTATATGGAATAATTTTTGCAATTAAACCATCCAAAATGAGTTGTGTTTTGCATTTATAGTGTTCTACACATATAGAACACTAGCGAGTCGGATTTGACTGACTGCTAACACGGGGGTTGGGATGAATGATGCGTGGGATGAGTCGGTACCAATTTACGTTCAGATACGTGATAGGATTGTGCGTGCAATACTCGATGGCGCCATTCCAGAGGGGGCAGCGCTGCCTTCTGTTCGTCAGGTTGCTGCTGACTGTCAGGTCAACCCAATGACGGCCATGAAAGCCTTGCATGCCCTCCTTGATGATGGGTTGGCCGAAAAGCGGCGTGGCCTTGGTATGTTCGTGCTTGAAGGTGCGCGCGAGCGTCTTATCACACGGGAGCGGGAACGCTTTTTGGAGGTGCAGTGGCCTGAAACGCTGGCCACAATTCGTAGGCTTGGACTGGACCCGGTTGAATTGCTGGCAAAAGAAGGGACAAGGTCATGACGAATTTGTGTGTCGAAGCGAGAGATGTCACGCGTTGTTATAAAGGTGGGCGTGGGATCAAAGGCATTAATCTCGCAATTCCAATGGGACGAATTGTCGGGTTGGTTGGGGCGAACGGCTCAGGTAAAACAACGCTTTTGCGCGCTATAACCGGACTCACGGGGGCTGAGGGTGATTTGCGCGTCAATGGGTTAAATCCATGGACGCAGCGCGGTCAGATGATGGAAGACATCACCTTTATAGCAGACACAGCGATCCTGCCGCGATGGATGAATGCAGCGCAGATATTGGATTACGTTCAGGGAGTGCATCCGCGCTTTGATCGGACGAAAGCAGAACGTTTTCTCGCTGGTACGACAGTAAGCCGCAAAATGAAGGTCCGGCAAATGTCGAAAGGCATGGTCGTTCAACTTCATCTGGCAGTTGTTTTGGCAATTGACGCACGCTTGCTGGTCCTTGATGAGCCGACGCTAGGGTTGGATTTGGTATTCCGTACTACTTTTTACCGAACACTTCTGGAGGAGTTTGCTTCGGAAGAACGGACTATTATTATTAGTACGCATCAAGTGGAAGAAATTGAGCATATCCTGACAGATGTAGTTGTATTGTCTGAGGGAAGAATTGTTTTCCAAGAAGCGCTTGATGCACTGGAAGAGCGTTTTTTTGAGCTTAGGGCCAAGCCTGAGCGCGAAGAAGAAGTGATGAGGCTGGGGCCAGTGGCTGAGTGGCGCTCGTTAGGCCAAGGACATTTCCTTTTTGATTTAGCCAAGCCTGCGGGAGTTACGGCTGAGATGATAGGGCTCTTAGGGGAAGTTCGTTCTCCCAGGTTGGCGGATGTGTTGGTTCGACTAATGGAAGCAGCACGGCCAGAAACGGCAGGTGTGGGAGAGTGGGGTCATACCGTGAAGGAAAATAAGCAATGAGCAGGGCTGGGCTATTTTCGCAACAAGTTTGTTGTGAACTTCGTAAAGAGTTCCAACAGTATCGCGGGCTATGGATGACGCCATTGGTTATGACGCTCGCTCCTGTAATAATCGCCATTGTGGTAGAAATTGTTCATGCGGTTGTAGCGTTGGTTTCGGGCCATCCAATCACGATGCATTTGACCTACTTTCAACTTAATGGAAATGGTGTACAAATAAACGAGAAGATGGATAACAGTATTGAAGGGAGGTTCGCCCTCCTCTCAATAGTTGGGCTCACGGCGGCGTGGGTCGCACCGCTTGCAGGTCTAATTGTGACGTGTGTATATGCGTGTTCAGGTTTCTTGCGTGACAGACGAGATCAGAGCATTTTGTTCTGGAAATCTCTGCCGATGCCTGAGAGTGCTGTTGTGTTGGCAAGAATACTGTTTTGCTGCATTGGAATTCCGTTCGTTGTTTTCTGCGCTCAACTGCTGCTTGTCACGCTGACGAGTGGAATCATTAGCGGGTGCTTTGCCTTAAAGAACAGCATGATGGGCTCGCTTTTTCTTACGTGGGGAAATCTGTTTTCTTTCTTGCTCTCTTGGTTTGAGGTATTGCCGCAGTTTGCCGTTTTAATGGTCCTATGGTGGTTCCCTATTTGGGCGCTATTGCTGTTATGGTCAGGTATAGTGCGTTCCTATCCGCTTCTATGGCTTGGGGTGGTCTTAGGTCTCGTGAGTGCGGTTGAAGCCATAGCTAACGGGACATCACGAATTATCAGGGCGATCGGGCAGTATGTAGAAAGTAAATGGATTGGTGAATTTGTTATTGTCCGGCTGTGGAATGGACTATCGCACATTCCCAATATCACAGCACTCAGAGAAAAAATGCCGTCTAAAATTAGAGTGAATAATGAGTTTTGGAGCGTGCTGGGAGCACATTCGAGCGCAATGTTTGTAAGTTTTATAGTTGGTATTTTTGCTCTCATAGTAGCGGGTTATTTGCGTCGTAAAGCTGGCCCACTCTAAAAAAGCTCGCAAAGCCTATGGGCAGGTTCTGCGAGCACAGTTTCAAAATTATTGGTTTCAATATTACTTTTCTGTACGGTTTAATTGGAAACAGGTGATTTCGGGGGGCTTAGCAAGGCGTAGAGCGAAGCCAGCCCAAATACCTGTTCCATTGCTAACATAAAGGTGCATGGCGCCAACAGTATAACGTCCTGAGACAAAGCCGTTATTCGCGCGTGCCACAAGGCGGTCAAGGCCGGGTATCATTCCACCATGTGTATGGCCAGAGAGTTGTAAGGCAACTTTACGCTTTGCGGCTTCCACTGCATTTCTTGGTTGGTGATCAAGAAGCACGATTGGTGCCGCCGGGGCATCTTTGAGTGCGGCGTCCAGGTTCGGTGGCTGTTCGTTATGATGTGCAGCAGAAAGATCGGTAACGCCAGCTAAAACGAGGGTAGCATCACCCCTCGTTAGCAGGGTGTGCTCGTTGAGTAGCATGGTGATGTCTAAGCTTTTTAAGTGTGTCAGCCACTCTTGATAATTAAAATAATACTCGTGGTTACCAGGAACGGCAAATACGCCGTCTGGCGCATACAGTCTTTTTAGCGGTGCAATATCGCTTTTACGAAGGGAGACAGGGCCGTCAATAAAGTCGCCTGTAATGACAATGAGGTCAGCATGTTTTGCATTAGCTAAAATAGTAACTTTCTCGGCCCAAGCAGTAGGAAAGAGGCGGGTCAGGTGTAGGTCTGCGAGTTGTAATATGGTGTAATTTTCGAATTCTGGAGGGAGATTAGGGATCGCGACAGCGATATTTCGTAGCTTGGGAAGGCGTGTTGCGTTCCATACGGCGCATGCGCTCAAAAATGCTGCAAGCAAGCCAATCGTCGCACGAAAAAAAACTGGAATACAAATGCTATGTCTGTAAGAAATTACAAAAAAGAGCGTTGCTGTGTCCAAAACGAGTTGGAAAAAAGCAAGGAAGGTAATCGCACCAAACAACCAGTTAAAAGTAAGAATTAAAAACCTAGGGAATTCCGGCAGCATAGGAGTGCCTGAAGAAAGCCGAGCCCAGAGGTGGTATTGTGATCCTATTAGTAAAAGGATCGCTAATAGAAATTTTAACCAATATGGGATAGGCAATGGCCAAAGCCAGTTAAAAATAATGAAAATACACGGGGCAGTGAAAATCAGATGCACGCGAACAGTGTCCTAGGTTATTTTTCCCTCGGAAGGGTATAAATATATCCGAACCATTGAGTTCAACCATATACATAATAATTCCTATTGGATAAAGCAGCTTCATAATGGCTGCAATTTTGACTTATTTAATAATTAATTTTGAAGATATATATAATATATTTATAAAAGTATATTATTATCCATTAAATTACCAAATGTACATTTTTGTATCGAATAGTCTGGTAAATATTAAATAGACCGACGACAGTACTTTCCCGCCATGATTTTTGCAGTTTCAAGCGCCTAGGTTTCGGTAATGGTGGCGGTGAATCTGTTCCAACTATTCCGCTTGCATTGGAGGCACAAGGGCCGGTCCTTCCGAAGGTTGTTGTGGCGCAGTGGAAATATCAACTTTACGAGGGTGATCTGACCCAGCATGCCCCACAATATCGGCAAAAAGGCCGCATGTTAGACGTTTGCGACGTGTCGCCATCAGAATGGTCCTTTGAATGAGGGGGAGAGGGTAAATTTGTGTTTGGTTTACCCTCCAGCGTGTCGTTATTCTGGGATTTGAGCGTTACCTTTTACTTCGTAGTTTCCAATCGTGACCGGTGCCGTTGTATTAGGCTGACCTCCGCCAATACTCAGGCTGTATGTTCCATTGGGTACGATAATCTGACCAGCAGCAGTGACCATGCTTTGCTGGCGAGCGTCGAGCGAAAACCGTACGACTTCAGACTGTCCTGGCTTCAGCCAGACGCGTTTGAATCCACGCAAAGCTCGTAGTGGGGCGCCGTCTATCTTAGGGAAGCTAAGATAAAGTTGTACAACCTCTGCACCGGGCAATTTGCCAGTATTTGTAACTTTTGCGGTGACGTTCAAGGACTCACCAGCAGTGAGCGGAGCTGCCGGCAGGGTCAAGTTGCTGTATTCAAAGTGCGTATAACTCAAGCCATAGCCGAAGGGAAAAAGCGGAGTTCCAGTATAGTATCTGTATGTGCGATTATTCATAAAGTAATTGCCGAATGGCGGAAGGTCATCAACGCTTTTATAAAACGTAATTGGCAAACGACCAGATGGATTATTAGCCCCAGATAAAGTGTTGGCTACTGCAGTGCCGCCTTCTTCACCTGCGTACCAAGATTCAATTATAGCCCCAGCATGTTCATTTGCCCAGTTAACACTCATAGCTCCACCATTCGCGAGAACTACGACAAGAGGTTTTCCTGTAGAAGCAACATCCTTGAGCAAGTTTTCTTCAGGCGCAGGGAGGTCCAGTGACGTACGATCTCCGCCATGAAAACCCGGCTCATCGATATTCATTTGCTCCCCTTCAAGTTCTGAGGTTAGCCCAACCACGGCAATAACAACATCGGCGGCGCGGGCGTTTGCAATAGCTTTTGGATCTGTTTTGCTATCGTCGAAGCGCGTCCAAATTAGATGGGCTGAGGGTATGGAGTGCGCTAGTGGAGCGTAATGCACATGTAGCTTGTATTTTTCGCCCTTTTCTAACCTGATTTTGCCAAGGCGGCGCTCCATGCCATTGCCTTGCCAGTCGTCGTAGGCAACCTGCTGACCGTCAACAACAACCTGTAGTACACCATCGCCTTCCAACCCGAGGCGATAAAAACCACTTTCTGGTGCTGTCAAAGTACCATCCCAATTAACACTTAGGTCGATTTTGCCCGTGGTTTCCTTGGGGAGGGTAGCTGGGGACAGGCTGACAGTCGGCTCCATCCGATCAGTGAGTGGCGTTTGGCCGACTTCGTCGTCACCCACATTGTGGTGAACGTAATAATGTGCCAGCAAGCCTGGTTTTCCGTCGTGGGTCAAAAATTGCAAAGGCACAGGAACCGCATCGTTACGTAAAAATTGGGTGCCAGGTTCGTAGCTAATATCGGCTTGTGGGAAGGCTTTCTTTAAACCCTCTAGTACTGAGACAGCGTGGCTAGGTCGGCCATTATAATTGCCCATCATGTAGCGCGTTTGGTCAGCGAGGGGGCCTACAACTGAAATCTTCAATTTTCTTGTCGGTGAAAGTGGTAGTATACCGTTATTTTTGAGCAAAACTAATGACGATGCAGCAACGTCACGTGCAAACTGTCGGTGTTTTACGCTGTCGAGTTCTTTAGGATCGATCTTTGAATAGGGGTCCAATGATTCTGGATCAAATGCTCCTGTACGTATACGAACAACCATGAGGCGCTTTACAGCTTTATCGATAGCTTCTTCGCTGAGGTAGCCCGCACGGACAGCGTCCACATAGGGACGATAATCTCCATCTCCGTCGACCTTACCGTAGTAATTGATACACTCACTATCGACGCCGC